>NZ_JBXAGL010000005.1:0-237046 GCF_058793995.1 Rhodanobacter sp. GW835-FHT13D09
CCCTGCGACTGGATGATCCGCCGCATGATGTTGATCGCCGCGTCGTGGCCGTCGAACAGGCTGGCCGCGGTGACGAAGCGCAACGGGGTGGTTTCCGTCTGCGTGGCGCTGGCGGGGACATGCTTGGCGGGGGAATTCATGGTGACTCCGGCATTGTTGAATGCAGTCCGCCAGTCTCGGTGAATTCGTTCCACGACAAGCGACGACCTGGTGCGTGGGCCAACACGCTTGTCATGCGGCCTCTCCCGGACGAACTGTCGCCCCATCGCGCCGGTGTCGATGGGCTCGATCTGGACTTGTTCTATCACCGGTCGCGTTCAACTTCGGCAATCTCTTTTGCGGACTGGGAGTTGCTGTGCTTCACGCGGCCGGGTAGAAATTCACGCCGCTACTGGCGCGAGCCTTCAGCGACGCGGAAGGCCGGAAGCGCGGGCCGTAGACCTTCGCCAGGCGGTTGGCTTCGCGTACGAAGTTGGCTGTACCAACGGTGTCGATCAGGCTCAGCGGACCGCCGGTCCAGCTCGGGAACCCCCAAGCCAGCAGCGCGCCGACGTCGGCATCGGCTGCGTGGGCAAGCACGCCTTCCTCCAGGCAGCGTACTGTCTCCAGCGCCTGCACATAGAGGAAGCGTCGTTTCAGCTCCTCGCTGTCTGGTTGCTGCGGCGACGGCGGGAAAGCCTGCTGCAGGCCCGGCCACAGGTGACGGGTGCCGTCAGCGGCGTATTCGTAGAAGCCCTTGCCGTAACGCCGGCCGGGGCGCTGGATCTCCTGCAGCATGCGCCGCATCACCTCGTAGGCGCAGGGCTTGGTGAAGCGCTCGCCGAGTGCGGCTTCGGCTTCCTGCACTATTTTCCATGGCAGTTCGATGGTGACCTCATCGACCAGCGCCAGCGGCCCCAGGGCAAAGCCGGCCGCACGCGCCGCATTCTCGATCCGTGCCGGCTCCACACCATCCTCAAGCATCCTCATGCCCTCGTGGATGAAGGTCTGGAACACCCGGCTGGTGTAAAAACCGCGCGAGTCGTTGACAACGATCGGCACCTTGCGCAACGTCGCGACGAAATCCAGTGCCCGGGCGAGGGTTTCCTGGCTGGTGTCGTGGCCGACAATCACTTCGACCAACGGCATGCGATCCACCGGCGAGAAAAAGTGCAAGCCGATGAACTGAGCCGGTCGGCTGGACGCCTTCGCGAGGTCCGAGATCGGCAGTGTCGAGGTGTTGCTGGCGAAGATCGTGGACGGCCGGATGACTGCCTCGACTGCGCGCGTGACAGCGGCCTTGACCGTGCGGTCTTCGAATACCGCCTCGACGATCAGATCAGCCCCGGTCAGGTCGGCGTAGTCGGCCGTGGCATGGATGCGGGCGAGAATCGCATCGGCGTTGTCGCGGGTCTGCTTGCCGCGCTCCACGGCCTTGTCCAGCAGCTTGACCGAGTATTGCCGGCCCTTTTCGGCCAGTTCGGTGCTGCTGTCGAGCAGGATCACCTCGATACCGGCGACGGCCGACACGTAGGCGATACCGGAGCCCATCATGCCCGCACCGAGCACGCCCAATGTCTTCACTTGCAGCTTCGCCACCTGCTGCGGACGCTGCACCAGTTTGGCCGCCTTGCCCTTGTTCACGAAGGTGGTGCGGATGAGGTTGCGCGCGACCGGGCCGGACATGAGTCGGCCGAAATACTTCGATTCCAGCTCTAATGCCTTGTCGATAGGCATTTGCATGCCTTCGAAGATCGCTTCCAGGATGGTGATGGGCGCCGGATAGTTGCGCTGCGTCTGGGCGGCAATCATGGCTGGGCGGGAGCTCATGATGTTGGCCACGTTGCGATCAAGCAGGCCACTGCTGCTGCGGTAACCCTTGCGGTCCCACGCGCGTACCGCGTCCGGTGCTGTCAGGATCCACGCCCGCGCGGCGTCGATCAGCGCATTGGCCGGCACCACGGCATCGACCAGTCCCAGTTGCAGCGCTTCGGCTGGCCCGACCGTCTTGCCTTCCAGCAGGATCGGCAACGACTTCTCGATGCCGATCATCCGCGGCAGGCGCTGGGTACCGCCGGCGCCGGGCAGCAGGCCGACACTGACTTCGGGCAAGCCGAGCACGGCCTTGGGATCGTCGACGATGACCCGGTAATGGCAGGCCAGCGCCAGCTCGTAGCCACCGCCTAGCGCCAAGCCGTTGAGGGCGGCGACGAATGGCTTGCCGCAAGTTTCCAGCCGTCGGTGCATGGCTTGCGGCTTCTGACTGAAGTCGCGTGCTTCCTGCGCGGTGATGCCGCGTTCCATTTCCGACAGGATGTACTTGAGGTCGGCACCGGCCATGAAGGCGGCTTTGGCCGAGGTGATGATCGCGCCTTTTATCACAGCGTCGCCAGCGACTTTCTCGATCGCGGCGGTGAGCTCGTGAATGAACTCCGATGAGAGCACGTTCATGGGCATGGAGGGATCGTCGAGGGTGATCAGTGCGATCCCGTCGGCACCAACGTCGAGTGTCAGGGTGGTCATATCGTCGTCAAACCCGTTCGATGATCGTTGCCGTGCCCAAGCCATTGCCGGCACACAAGGTTATCAACGCGGTACTCAAATTGCGGCGCTCCAGTTCGTCGAGCACCGTGCCGAGGATCATGGCACCGGTGGCGCCTAGCGGATGACCCATGGCAATGGCGCCGCCGGCCACGTTGACCCTGGCCGGATCCAGATGCAGCTCGCGCATGTAGTGCATGACTACCGCGGCGAACGCCTCGTTGATCTCGAACAGATCGATATCCCGTACCGTCATGCGGCAGCGCTTGAGTACCTTTTGGGTCACCAGTGCCGGCGCGGTCAGCATGATGGTGGGCTCGGAGCCGATGCTGGCAAATGCCTTGATGCGCGCGCGCGGCTTCAGGCCGGCTTTCCTGCCGAAGGCCTTGTTGCCGAGCAATACCGCGCCCGAGCCGTCGACGATGCCGCTGGAGTTGCCGCCGTGATGGACGTGGTTGATCGCCTCTACCTGCGGGTATTTCTGCATTGCCACCGCGTCGAAGCCGCTCTGGCCCAATCCGGTGAAGGAGGGCTTGAGGCCGGCCAGCGCTTCCAGTGTGGTGCCGGGTCGCATGTGCTCGTCGTGGTCGAGAAGCACCTCGCCGATCGCGTCGTGTACCGGCAGGATCGATTTGGCGAACCATCCCTGGTCCCAGGCCTGGGCCGCACGTCGTTGACTCTCCACCGCCAAGGCGTCGACGTCGGTACGCGAGAAACCGTCGAGCGTGGCGATCAGGTCCGCACCAATGCCTTGAGGAGCGAAGTAGTTTTGATAGGCCACGGCGGGGTCGGCGGACCAGGCGCCGCTGTCTGCGCCCAGGGATGTGCGTGACATGGATTCCACCCCGCCGCCGATGGTCGCCTGCGACGCGCCGACCATGATCTGCGCGGCAGCACTGTTTACTGCCTCGAGTGCGGACGCGCAAAAGCGGTGCACCTGCTGGCCGGCCACGGTCTGCGCATAGCCTGCGGTGAGCAGGGCCGCTCGCGCGATGTCGCCGCCTTGTTCGCCGACCGGCTGGGCACAGCCGAGAATCACGTCATCCAGCAGCGCGGTGTCGAAGTCGTTGCGGCATGCCAGCCCGGCGAGCACTTGCGCCGCCAGTTGCGCCGCACTGACTTCGTGCAACGCGCCATCTGGTCGGCCGCGGCCGCGTGGCGTTCTCAGATGATCGTAAACAAGGGCTTCAGCCATGTCGATTCCACGAAAATGAGGGGGAGATCCGATCGGTAGCGGTGGTACACGCAACGCTCGCCGTATGCTCCGGCCTGCGTCGGCGCAATCCAATATGTAACTGTCTGATACTTTCCTAGAGACTTATCATCGGGACCATGGCGATTTGGTTCAGCCACAGAGCAATTCGTGCCAAAACCCATGATGCTGTTTGCTGGGTTCGAATCGCCTCAAGCAACGATGGCCAACGCAAGCAATGACGAGGCGTGGGCGCTGGCTTGGCTATTCCGGTCAAGTGCGGGGTACCTGACGTCATCCCGGAATTTCGTAGTCATTCAAAAGTGGAGGTAGGGTCGCTTTGAGGCATCCCGAAAGGGATCGGAGGAGCGATGAAGAAGTCGAGGCTCACCGAAGAGCAGATTGCTTACGCACTGCGGTTAGCGGAGTCCGGAACGATCGTTGCTGCCGTATGCAGGCAAATGAGCTCCGAAAAAAGGTCTGAAGCCAACTCGACGCGTCGAGTTGGCGCACTGGATGCACGAGCGTTTCCAGGTCAGCGTGCGGCGGGCCTGCCGGCTGGCCAGGCTGCGCAACGCCACCTGGTACCGGAAGTCGCAGACGGCGTTGCGCATGAGGATCAGGGAGATCGCTCAGGCCCGACCGCGGTTCAGCTATGAGCGGATATGGATCATGCTCCGGCCGGAGGGATGGAAAGACGGGCGCAACCGGGTTCACCGGCTGTATCGCTTGGAAGGCCTGCAGGTTCGCATGCGCCGGCGTCGGACAAAGAGGTTAAGCCTGCATCACGGCGCCGTGCCCAAGCCCGTCGCTGCGAACCAGTACTGGTCGATGGATTTCGCGCACGATCAGCTGGAGCCTACCGTCCGCTATGCCGCCTGATGTGTTCGGATGCTTTCTTCCGGTTTAGTAATTACCTCCGTCCCTTTAAATCGCCGCCTGGGTTCCGCCCAGCGCCTTGAGTCGCTTCTTCTCCGCCTTGCGTTCGCGGCGCGCCGCCTTGCGGATCTTGCGGTCGTGATTCCACAGGTAGATCGCCGGCGTGCTGAGCAGGGTCAGCAGCTGCGACACCAAGAGGCCGCCGACGATGGCGATGCCGAGCGGCTGGCGCATTTCCGAGCCGATGCCGAAACCGATCGCCAGCGGCAGCGCCGCGCCCATCGCCACCAAGGTGGTCATGGTGATTGGACGGAAGCGCACCATCGCCGCCTCGCGGATCGCCTCCGGCGCGGGCAAGCCGCGCTCGCGTTCGGCGACCAGCGCGAAGTCGACCATCAGGATCGCGTTCTTCTTGACGATGCCGATCAGCATCAGGATCGCGATGATCGCCATCATCGAGATCTGGGTCTGGGTCACCAGCATCGCCAGGAACGCGCCGGCGCCGGCGGCCGGCAGGGTGGAGAGGATGGTCAGCGGATGGCCGAGGCTTTCGTAGAGAATGCCCAGTACGATGTACATCGCCAGGATCGAGCCGAGCAGCAGCACCATGCCGTTGGACTGGGCCTGCTTCAGGCGCTGGTTGGCGCCGGTGAAATCCACCCGCATGCCGGCAGGCAGGCCCACCGCGTAGGCGGCCTGCTCGACCAGCTTCACGCCGAGGTCCTGCGGCACGTCCTTGGCCAGGTTGTAGTTGATGGTGGCCGCCTCCAGCTGGTTGTGGTGGCGTATGCGCAGCGGGCTGATGTTCGGCTCGATGGTCGCCAGCGCGGACAGCGGAATCATCCGGCCCTGCTCGTTGCGCACGCGCACGTTCAGCAGCGACTCGGCACTCACGCTCTGCGCCGCGCCGGTGCTGAGCACCACCGCGTACTGGTTGATGTCGGAATAGATCTGCGACACCTGGCGCTGGCCGAACGCGTTGTACAGCGCCGAGTCGATCGTGCCGATGCCCACGTGCAGGCGCCCGGCGGCCTCGCGGTCGATCTTCAGCAGCTGCTGCTTGCCGACCTGGTCGAAGCCGCTGGTGACGTCGCGGAACTGCTTGACCGTGCGCATCTGCCGCACCATCTTCAGCGCCCACGGCTGCAGGTCGCCGCCGTTGCTGCTGACCAGCTGGAATTCGTACTGGCCGCCGCCGTCGCCGCTGCCGCCGCCGCCGAGGAACTGCACGGCGCTGACCGACACCTTCACGTCGGGCAGGCGGTCGAACTGCTTCGACAGCCGCTCGATCACCTGCTTGATGTTCTCGTGGCGCTGGCCGGGCCCGCTGCCGCGCGGCTTCAGGTCGACGAACATCTGCGCCGCGTTGCCCACCGCACCCTCGCCGCCGCCGTTGCGGCCGAGCATGGTGAGCAGGTCCAGCACGGTCGGATCGGCCTGCATCAGCGTCGCCACATGCTGCACCCGCTCGGCCAGCCGGTCCGGCGAGATGTTGGCGTCGGCGCGGATGTCGACCTGCAGCTGGCCGGTGTCCTCCTGCGGCATGAAGGTGCCGCCGGCGGTCTTCGCCACCGCGAAGCCCAGCGCGAAGGTGAGCAGCAGCAGGGTCAGCGGCTGCCAGCGCATGATGCGGCGATGGCGCATCGCCCAGTCCAGCGCCCGCTCGTAGATGCGCAGCAGGCGGCGGTCGAAGTTCTCCACCGCGCGCTCGAGCCGGCCCGGTGGCTTGCGGATCGCCGACCCATGTTCCAGCAGGTAGGCGCACAGCGCCGGGGTGAGCGTGAGCGAGACCAGCGCCGAGATCACCACCGCGGCGGCCAGCGTCACCGAGAACTCGCGCAGCAGCATGATCAGCATGTTGTTGCCGAGCAGCAGCGGCGCGAATACCGCCACCAGCGACAGGGTGATCGAGATCACGGTGAAGCCGATCTCGCGCACGCCGGTGAGCGCCGCCTGCATCGGCGGCTCGCCGCGCTCCATGTGGCGCACGATGTTCTCGATCACCACGATCGCGTCGTCCACCACGAAGCCGATGCACAGCACCAGCGCCACCAGCGACAGGGTGTTGAGCGTGTAGCCGAGCGTCCACATCACCACGAACGCGCCGGCCAGCGACAGCGGCACGCTCAGCGTGGCGATCAGGGTCGGGCGCAGCCGGCGCAGGAACACCAGCATCACCAGCACCACCATCGCGATCGAGATCAGCAGCGCCACCTGCACCTCGTGCAGCGCGGACTTGGTGGTCTGGGTGAGGTCGAACACCGCCGACATCGTCACGTTCGAGGGCATCGACGCAGCCAGCTGCGGCATCCTGGCGCGGATCGCCTCCACCGTCGCCACCGCGTTCGCCTCCGGCCGCTTGCTGATCTGCAGGCCGACCGTGCGCGCACCGTTGAACCACGCCGCCTGGTACTCGTCCTGCTGGCCGCCGTACACCCGCGCCACGTCGGACAGGCGCACCGGTGTGCCGTTCTTCACCGAGATCAGCAGGCGGGCGAACTCGGCCGGCGTCTGCAGGCTGTCGCTGGCGCTCACCGTCATCTGGGTGCGGCCATTGCTCAGCGTGCCCTGCGGCGAGGTGACGTTGGCCGCGCGCAGCGCGTTGGCCACGTCGTTGGTGGTGAGCCCCTTGGCGGCCAGCGCGTTGTTGTCCAGCTCGATCCGCACCGAGTGCGGCGTGCCGCCGAACACCTGCACCTGCGCCACGCCGTCGATCTGCGCCACGGCGGGCTTGAGCATGGTGTCCGCAAGGTCGAACAGCTGGTCCTGCGGCAACCCGGTCGAGGTCAGCGTGAGGAACAGGATCGGGATCTGCGAGGTGTCGAACTTGAAGTACTGCGGCGGCGTCGGCATGCCGCTGGGCAGGTCGACCGCGGCCGCGTTGATCGCCGCCTGCACGTCGCGCGCGGCGCTGTCGGCGGTGCGGCTCATGCTGAAGCGCACCATCACCGAGGCGGACCCTTCGTTGGCGTTGCCGTACATCTCGTCGACGCCGGGGATGCGGCCCAGGTGCCGCTCCAGCGGCGCCAGCACGGTATTCGCCATGGTCTGCGCGCTGGCCCCGGGCTGGTTGGCCACCACGTAGACGCCGGGGAAATCCAGCGATGGCAAGGCGGCCACACCGAGCAACAGGTAGGCCCACAGGCCGGCCAGTATCAGGCCGAGCGCGAGCAGCGAGGTGCCGACCGGGCGGCGGATCAGCGGGGCGAAAATGTTCATGGCGCTTCCGTGGCTCCCAAGCATAGCCGCAGGCGCTGCGTGGCGTACGCGCGTGGCGAAGCTGCGGCCGGGGCAGGAGTTCCATTCATCATGCCGGCTTTATGCCAGCTGCCGACGGACGGCGAATGTGCCTGAAGTCCACCCGTGTCGGAAGGCAGGGGGATCGCCCCGGCGCAAACCCGGGGCGATCGCGGTACGGCGGGTGTTCAGCGCGTGGCGGGGCTGTAGCGCAGGGTCAGGAACGCGCTGCGGCCGGGCTGGTTGTAGTACCACACGGTTTCGTAGTGGTGGTCGAACACATTGGCCAGGCGCGCCTCCACCTGCCAGTCCGGCGTGAAATGCCAGCTGGCGCGCAGGTCGGTGGTGGAGTAGCCGCCGAGCCGGTGCCGGTTGGCCGCATCGTCGAAACCGCGCCCGGCGGCGAAGACGGTGGCGCCGACGCCGAAGGCGCCGAAGCGGCGGTCCAGGTCCACCCGCGCGGTGTGCTCGCGCCGGCGCGGCAGCACCTTGCCGTCGTTCGCGCCGCCGTCTTCGTTGCGCGGCTGCAGCCAGGTCAGGTAGCCCTGCAGCTGCCAGCCGGCGAGGTTGGCGCCGAGCTGGCCTTCCACGCCGCGGATGCGCGCCTTGCTGAGGTTGGACGGGTAGTAGTTGGCGTCCAGTGCGATCAGCTGGCTGATGCGGGTCTGGTAGGCGTTCACCGCCCAGTTCCAGCCGGTCAGCTGCTGGCTCAGGCCCAGTTCGGCGCTGCGCGACTTCTCCGGCTTCAGGTTCGGGTTGCCGCTGCCGTACGGGTAGTACAGGTCGTTGAAGGTCGGCGCGTGGAACGCGCTGCCGTAGCTGGCGGACAGCTTCAGGCCGTCATCGAAGTGGTAGCCCCATGCCGTCGCGCCGGTGTTGTGGTTGCCGAACTGGCTGTTGTGGTCGCGCCGTGCCGACAGTTCCACCTCGTTGCGGCCGAACGTGCCCTGGTACTGCGCGTAGCCGCCGGTATCGTTGCGGTGATTGGCGAGGAAGCCGGTGTCGCTGTCGATGTGTTCGCCCTGCCAGTCGATGCCGAGCGTGAGCAGCTGGTTGCTGGCCACGCTGATGTCGTTCTGCCACGACGCCTGGTTGCGCCGCGAATAGATGTAGCCCACGAAGGCCTGGTTCTCGTAGTTGTCGTAGCGGTCAAGGTTCTGGCCCACGCTCAGCGTGGTCTTCCACGCCTGCAGCGGGTTGAAGCTGAGGTGGCTGCCGGCGACCTGCTGCACGGTGCGGCTGCGGTTCTGGTAGCTGCCGTCGTAATGGATCTCGCCGAGGTTGCGCAGCCAGGTGCCGCCCAGCTCCGCGCCGTTGTCCCAGCGATAGCCGGCGTTCGCGCTGAGGTTCTTGTTGCGGTAGCCGTCCCGGTCCGGCTCGTCGACGTAGCAGCCGGCGAATGCCTCGGCCGCGCCGACGCGGCAGGCGTTGATGCCGCGGGTGTGGAGCGCGCCGACGGC
The DNA here is from genome assembly GCF_058793995.1 of Rhodanobacter sp. GW835-FHT13D09. Lineage (NCBI taxonomy): Bacteria > Pseudomonadati > Pseudomonadota > Gammaproteobacteria > Lysobacterales > Rhodanobacteraceae > Rhodanobacter > Rhodanobacter sp. GW835-FHT13D09. The sequence continues at coordinate 9,289 of NZ_JBXAGL010000005.1, forward strand.
GAGATTGTACCAGGCATGCTGGTCGCCGCCGGACACGCCGAACTGGCCGCTCAGCAGCTTGTTGCTGCCGGTGGTGACGCTGAACGAGGGCTGCAGGCCGCCATCGTGCGAACCGCGGCGGGTGAAGATCTGGATCACCCCACCGATCGCGTCGGCGCCGTACAGGCTCGAACGCGGACCGCGCACGATCTCGATCCGCTCGACCTGTTCCACCGGGATCTGCTCGAACGCCGCCAGCCCGGCGCTGACCGAGCCCACCCGCACGCCGTCGACCAGCAACAGGGTGTGGGTGGAGTTGGTGCCGCGCAGGAACAGCGAGGTCTGCTGGCCGAGGCCGCCGGTCTGGGCGAAGGTCACCCCCGGCAGGCCGGTCAGCAGGTCGGACACCGAAACCGGTTGCAGCCGCTCGATGTCGGCACGGGTGATCACGGTCACCGAGGACAGCGCGTCGTCGACGGTGATCGCGGTGCGCGTGGCGGTGACGATCACCGGAGCCAGCGGCGCCGCGTCGTTCTGGTCGGCCGCCCAGGCAGCCATCGTGCAGCTGAGCAGGGCCGCTGCCAGCAGGGTCTTCTTCATGTTCGTTCCTCTACGCCGTGCACCCGCGCACGGCTCATGTGTCCAATGAGCTGGCAACAGGCATGGGAGGAAGACGGAACGACGGGCGGGCAGGATCGACCGACACGTGGTTCGGCCTCGCCCACCGCGAGCCACCAGGAATCGTTCGGGCCGGTCTCCGGGCTGGCGAGTGGCCGGCGGCGATCCGCAGGCCGCGAGCGGCGCCTTCCCGTGCTTCGCACAGTGGCATTCGCCGTTCGTGGATCTCGCTTACCGTTGCGGGGGCAGCGCCGGCCTTGCAATGCGTTCACGCATCACGCACCGGCTTCCCGTTTCATCCCTACGGCAATGCGCCTTCGGGACACCTGAACCTGCGCACTGTAGCGGCGGCGGGTGCGGCTGGCAATCTGACGGGCGGGCGTTAAGGCGAACTGGAAGCGGCGACCGGTCATGCCGGCGTAGAACTGCAGAAATGAACCTGGCCCGATTTCGGCCTAAAGCGCGATGTAAGATAATGCCTACAGAATCATATATTTTCGTATGTTATGGTGAAACTCTCTCTTAAGAGTTGGACGTTTCATCAATTTCGAGGTGCGTGTCAATTTCTATCAATGAAGGAAGTACGTAAATTACGAGCAACAGAAACATACTTCTTGCGACACAAGATTTTCGAACAAGACACCCTGTCAAAACACAACCGATCTGAAAAGGAATATTCATGCGCGCAGCTAAAAAGCGATCGATCGTAGTTCTTTCTTTGTTATGGGGGCGGCAAGCGCTCAGACCCAAATACCAGCAGCAAGCTGCGAGGCGTGTACGCAGCAACAAATCACTCAGATGGTGCGGAGTTGTGATTCAGGAATAGACTATGTTGCAGACTTTAGAAGTAATCGCATCTATAAGGCGTGTTCATATATTGACGTGAATGATGGCGTGAGGCCACCAACCAGGACTCGTGAGTTACAAACCTATCCGGTTGAAAGCAACGTGCAGCAAATTTTTAATATTTATGAAAACGTTTATTTAAATAATAATTTAACGCTCGGCTATACTGCGTATATTGATGCATTCAATCTTCTCGCAGATCGCCAAAAACCGAGTAAATTCGAATCATTTGCTTCGTCCATTATAAATGTCATTATTCTGTCAGCCAATGCTGTGGATATTAATGGTAAAATGACCGCCTACGATGCGGTTGTATCTTCAGCAAATAACCAACAAGTAATAAATTATTTGGCCGGCAAAGCCTTTTCCGCGCCAGATCTGTCCGCGGCCAATCCGGGTATGGGTCCCGGGTTGGTAGGGGCTATAGCCACGCTCGAGAATGCATTCACGTCGAAAATAATCAGCTTTTCAAATTTTAACGCAACTTATATTGTTAAATTCCCAGATGGAAGCCAACGCACATACCGGATGGACTTTGTGCTGCATTCCTATGTGGCAGTCCCGGGGACTGCCAGAGATGCACACGGAAACATTGTGCCAGAAAATGCATCAATGGTTAGTAATGGTGGCGGGGTTGAAACTTACAATTTCCAAGGAGCACCGCAGTCCGATCTGACAAATTTTGTTAATTTGGCCACAAGTTATGGCGCCACTTTTAGCAACAGCACTGGCCAGACAGTACAATGTACATGGGATGGATCATCACTGCGTTGCACTCTACCAAGATAGTCGTCTATTTTAGAACGAATGTGCACTCCAATCCACTTAAGAGAGAGGGCTATGTTATCCATGCAGCATTGGTTAATTTTAATTTTGTGGGCGTTTCCGGTCATATTCATCGTTCTTTCTGATCGATCCGCAGGAGGTAGAAAGATACTATGGATAGTGTTCACTATGTTCTTTAACTATTTTGCTCTACTTGCATTTTTGCTCGTACAGAAAGCGAAGCGTCCTCGTTAATTCGAGTCAGTCAGAAGTAGAGTTTCCCCATCGAAGGAGCTCTGCATGAAGAAGTCGAAGTTCACCGAGGAACAGATCGTCCGGATCCTCAAGGAGGTCGAGGCCAGAGCGAAGGTCGGCGAGACCTGCCGCAAGCACGGCATCAGCGAGCCGACGTACTACGTCTGGAAGAACAAATACGCCGGGATGGAGGTGTCGCAGCTGCGGCACCTGAAGGACGTCGAGGGCGAGCTGGCCCAGCTGAAGCACATGTATGCCGACCTGGCGCTGGAGCATCACGCGCTGAAGGATGTCCTGTCGCGAAAAGGCTGAGCCAGGCGCGGCGACTGGAGCTGAGTCTGGCGATGCAAACCCATCACGGGCTGAGCGCCCGGCGTGCCGACCGCACGCTGGGCCTGTCGCGTTCGGCGCGGCACTACGCCCCGTGACCGCGTGACGATACGGCACTGATCGAGGCGGTGGAGGCGCACGTGAAAGACCACCCCGGCCATGGCTTCGGCAAAACCCGCAGTTGGCGGGTCTACGTGGCCATGAAGCTGAACTTGCCGCGCCGGGGCAAGCGACGCCTGCCGGACCGCATCCGCGAGCCACTGGCGATTCCCGACCAGGCCAACCCCACTTGGTCGGCCGACTTCATGGCCGATGCCCTGTGGTCTGGGCGCCGCTTCCGTACCTTCAACGTCAACGACGACTTCAACCGCGAATCGCTGCGGATCGAGATCGACACCAGCCTGCCTTCTCCACGGGTGGTCCGCGCGCTGGGCGAACTGGTCGAGCTGCGCGGGGCGCTCCGTCGTCTGCGTCTGGATAATGGCCCGGAGTTCATCAGCGCCGCGCTGCGGCAGTGGGCTCAACAGCACGGTATCGAGCTGTTGCACATCCAGCCCGGCAAGCCAACCCAGAATGCCTACATCGAGCGCTTCAACCGCACCTTCCGCACCGAGGTGCTGGACCGCTACGTCTTCACCAGCCTGCACGAGGTCCGCCGCATGACCGAGGACTGGCGTCATCGCTACAACCATCAACGACCCCATCGCTCACTCGGCGGACTCTCGCCCGTCGCCTACGCCATGGCATCATCAACCACCTCTACTTCCGGGTGACTCGGAATAACGAGGACGCTTCAGGGTCACCATTTCGCCGCCGGGGTCAGAGACGCGCACGTGCTCTTCCCCCCCGGCGTTGCCGAAACCCCCTCGCACCCAATCACTCGCACCGCCTCCCCACACCAGCAATCCAGCTCCGCTGGACGCGGAAGTCATCATCCAGCACCACCACATCGGCCTGATAACCCGGCGCGATGCGGCCATGGCTGGCGCCGAGGCCGAGGAATTCGGCCGGGTAGGTGCTGGCCATGCGCACCGACTCGTCCAGCGGCAGGCCGAGCAGCCGCACGGCGTTGCGCACGGCGCCAGCCATGTCCAGCGCGGAGCCGGCCAGCACGCCTTGCGCGGTCTGGCAGATGCCGTCCCTGACGGTGATGGTCTCGCCGTTCAGCACGTAGTCGGGGCGATCCGCGCCGACCGGCGGCATCGCGTCGGTGACCAGCAGCATCTTGCCGCGCGGCTTGGCGGCGATCGCCACGCGCAGGCTGGCCGGGTGCACGTGGTGGCCGTCGACGATGATGCCGCACCAGCTCGCCGCATCCTCCAGCGCGGCACCGACCACGCCGGGCTCGCGGCTGCCGAACGGGGTCATCGCGTTGAACAGGTGGGTGAAGCCGCGCACGCCGGCATCCAGCGCAGCGCGGGTGGTGGCGTAGTCGGCCGCGGTGTGCCCGGCGCAGACGATCAGGCCGGCGTCCACCAGCGCGCCGATATCGGCCAGCGGCACCTGGTCCGGCGCCAGCGTGATCAGCCGCACGCCGCGGTGCGGCGCGCACAGCAGCGCCAGCTCGTCGCTGCCCGGCGCATGGAAATACTTCGGGTCGTGCACGCCCTTGCGCGCCGGCGCCAGGTAAGGGCCTTCCAGGTGGATGCCGAGCACGCCGGGCACGCCTTCGGCCAGCGCCTGCTCCACCGCGGCCAGCGCCGCGCGCATCACCTCTACGCGGTCGCTGATCAACGTCGGCAGGAAGCCGGTGGTGCCGAAGCGCCGGTGCGCGGCGCCGATCCGGCGCAGCGTCTCCACCGTGGGCGCCTCGTTGAACAGCACGCCGCCGCCGCCGTTGACCTGCACGTCGATGAAGCCGGGCAGCAGCATCGCGCCACGCAGGTCGTGCCGTTGTGCGCCGCGTGCGCGCGGATCGGCGGGCGGCAGCAGGTCGGCGATGCGCCCACCGTCCAGCAGCACGGCAAGATCGTCGCGCCAGCCGTCGGGAGTGAGCACGCGGGCGTTGGTGAGCGCAATGGTCATGGGACGCCTCGAAATGCATGTGGTGCGCGGGGTTACCCCTTCCCCTGCTTGCAGGGGAGGGCTGGGGCGGGGTCGCTCTTGCCGCAAAAGCGCCACCCCCTCCCAGCCTCCCCCTGCAAGCAGGGGGAGGAGAAAGCGGATCAGACCGTCTCGGTGACCTTGTTGAGGTGCGGCGGCAGGTCGGGATTGAGACCGCGGCGCAACGACAGCTCGCTGGCGGCGCGGTAGAAACTCTGGATGGTCAGCAGCGGCGTGCACAGCGCGGGCAGGCCGCCGGCCACCGGTAACGTACCGGTTCCGTGCAATCCGGGCGCCGCCACGAACACTTGCGCGCCGCGGCTGCGGAACTCGAGCGCCACCGTCAGCGTGCTGTCCAGTGTGTCGTCATCCTGGGCGAAGCACAGCACCGGGAAATCCGGGCCGACCAGCGCCATCGGGCCATGCTTCACCTCGGCCGCGCTGAACGCCTCGGCGTGCAGGCCGCAGGTTTCCTTGAACTTCAGCGCCGCCTCCAGCGCGATGCCGAGGCCGTAGCCACGACCGACCACGAACAGGTTGTGCGCACCGGCCAGGCCGTCGACCAGCGCCGACCAGTCCGCGTCCCAGCCTGCGCGCAGCGCATCCGGCAAGACGCGCAGGGCGGCGCCCAGCTCTTCGTCGTCGCGCCAGCGGGCGCACAGGTGCAGCACCGCGGCCAGCGCGGCGATGTAGCTCTTGGTCGCCGCCACGCTGCGCTCCGGCCCGGCGTGCAGCGGGATCACCGTGTCGGCCAGCGCCGCCAGCGGCGAATCCTCCACGTTGACCAGCGCCACCACGCGCGCGCCAGCCACCTTCGCGGCCTGCGCGTTGCGCAACAAGTCGGGGCTCTTGCCCGATTGCGAAATCGCGATGAACAGCGCGCCCTGCCAGCGCTGTTCGGCCGCATACACCGAGGTGACCGACGGCGAGGCCGATGCGGTGACGATGCCCAGCTGGGTTTCGAACACGTACTTCGCGTAGGCCGCGGCATGGTCGGAGCTGCCGCGCGCGCAGGTGACGATGAAGCGCGGCGGCTGCGCCCGCAGCTCCCGCGCCAGCGCAGCCACCACCGCCTCGTTGGCGGCGAACTGGCGCGCGACCACCGCGGCCGACTCGCGCGCTTCCTGGTACATCAGGGTGTCGCGGGCGTCCATGGCGGTCCTTTCAGTCGGTCTGCAGTTCGGCGACGAAGTCGTAGATGTCGCCGCGGTACCAGGAACAGGTGAACTCGACCACGCGGCCGTCGTCGAGGAAGCTGCGCCGCTCGATGTTCAGCCCGGCACTGCCCACGCCGACGTGCAGCAGCCGCGCCTGCTGGGCGTTCAGCGACACCGCGCGCAGCCGCTGCAGCGCGCGGCGCGGGCGCGCGTCGAGCTTTTCCAGCGCTTCGTACAGGGAGTCGCGCACCAGGTGCGGGTCGGGCAGCACGCTGGCCGGCACCACGCTGCGCTCGATCGCCAGCGGCTCGTCCTGGCCGTAGCGCACGCGATGCAGCCGCACCACCAGCGAGCCGGGCGACAGGTTCAACGCCATCGACTCCTCCGGCGTCACCTCGCCGATGCCGCGTTCGAAGAATTCCGAGCGCGGCGACAGGCCACGGTCGCGCAGGTCCTCGGTGAAGCTGGTCAGCCGCGACATCGGCTTGACGATGCGTTCGGCGACGAAGGTGCCGGCGCCGTGGCGCTGGGTCAGCAGACCTTCCTCGACCAGGCCGGCGATCGCCTTGCGCACGGTCACCCGCGACAGCTTCAACGCCTGCGACAGGTCGCGTTCGCTGGGCAGGGCGTGGCCCGGCTCGATGTCGCGGTGCCCGACGATGTTGCGGATCGCCTGCCGCAGGCGCAGGTAGGCGAGCGGCTGGTGCGCGGCCGGATCGTGGCAGATCCGGCGGTATTCGTTGGCCAGGACGGTTTCCATCCGGCAAACATACCAATACCAAACCAGTGACTGCAAGCCCTGTCGCCCCCACCGCCGCTCCGGCAGCCGAACCCCGAACGTGGCGGGAGCATATCCGGCGGCCCGACGCCTGCCTCCCGCATGATGAGGGAGTATGCCCGGGCAGTCAGCGATCCGGCTCGCGCCACCGGGCGAAAGCGTTCGATGAATTCGTATGCATAACGGTGGCCGTGCTGGTATTTCACTGGTACGATCAGCAACGACCCCGGGCAAGACCGGCCATCCGCCCCTGCCCGCCATCCGGCATCGTGTCGAGGTGACTGCGTGACTGCTTCTCCCCAATCGGTCGAACCGTTCGACCTGGTGATCTTCGGCGGCACCGGCGACCTCGCCGTGCGCAAGCTGCTGCCGGCCCTGTTCCACCGTTTCCTCGACGGCCAGATCCCGGCCAGCAGCCGCATCGTCGGCATCGCCCGCGAAGCGCTGGACGACGCCGGCTACCGCGCGCACTTGCGCGAGGCGCTGGTCGGCGTGTGCGCCGCGGCGCAGCTCGACGTGTTCCTGCAGCAGGTGTTCTACCGCCCGCTGGACGCGCGCAAGGACGAGGGCTGGGACGATTTCGCCGCGCTCATCGGCAAGCAGCCCGAACACGTGCGGGTGTTCTACCTGTCCACCTCGCCCGAATTGTTCGTCGACATCTGCACCCGGCTGGGCCAGTACAAGCTCAACCAGGGCGCCTCGCGCGTGGTGCTGGAGAAGCCGATCGGCCGCGACCTGGCCAGTGCCAACCGGATCAATGACGCGGTCGGCCAGGTGTTCGGGGAATCGCAGACCTTCCGCATCGACCACTACCTCGGCAAGGAGACGGTGCAGAACCTGCTGGTGCTGCGCTTCGGCAACGCGTTGTTCGAGCCGCTGTGGAACTCGGCGCACATCGATCACGTGCAGATCACCGTGGCCGAGACCGTAGGTGTGGGCCATCGCGCCAGCTACTACGACCATGCCGGCGCGCTGCGCGACATGGTGCAGAACCACCTGCTGCAGCTGCTGTGCATGGTGGCGATGGAGCCGCCTTCTTCGCTGGCGCCCGACGCGGTGCGCGACGAGAAGCTGAAGGTGCTGCATTCGCTGAAAACCATCGACGACAGCAACGCCGCCCAGCTCACCGTGCGCGGCCAGTACCGCGCCGGCGTGGCCGAGGGCGCCAGCGTGCCGGGCTACCCGGAGGAACTGGGCAACAGCAAGTCGAACACCGAGACTTTCGTGGCGCTGAAGGCGGAGATCGCCAACTGGCGCTGGGCCGGCGTGCCGTTCTACCTGCGCACCGGCAAGCGTCTGTCGAGCCGGGTGTCGGAGATCGCGGTGACCTTCAAGCCGGTGCCGCATTCGATCTTCAATCCCGACGCAGGCACCCTGTCGCAGAACCGGCTGGTGCTTCGACTGCAGCCGGACGAGGGGGTGAAGCTGTGGCTGACCATCAAGCACCCCGGCCCGGGCGGCCTGCGGCTGCGCCACGTGCCGCTGGACATGAGCTTCGCCGAGGCGTTCGGCGTGCAGCAGCCCGACGCGTACGAACGCCTGCTGCTCGACGTGGTGCGCGGCAACCCCACCCTGTTCATGCGCCGTGACGAAGTGGAGGCGGCGTGGCGCTGGGCCGGCCCGATCCTGGCCGCCTGGGCCGACAGCGGCGAGCCGCCGCGGCCGTACACCGCCGGCACCTGGGGGCCCAGCGCCGCGGTGGCGCTGATCGAACGCGACGGCCGCACCTGGAACGAAGACAGTGAATGACCCGGTTCACCTGCCGCTGCATCGGCCTGCGGCAGACTGAACTTCCCCTGGCCACGAAGGCTGCGCCGGACGCTCGGCCGACCGACGCATCACCACCACCATGCATCCCCCCTTGAACGTCACCACGCACAGCTTCACCGACTGCCGCGCACAAGCCACGGCGCTGGCCGAACGCGTCGCCGAGCGCCTGCGCAGCGGCGTGGCCGAACGTGGCCACGCCGTGCTGGCGGTCTCCGGCGGCAGCACGCCGAAAGATTTCTTCGACCGCCTCTCGCACGAGAAACTCGACTGGGCCAGGGTGCAGGTAACCCTGGTCGACGAACGCTGGGTGCCCGACACCGACGAGCGCTCGAACGCGCGGCTGGTGAAATCGCGCCTGCTGCAGCAGGCCGCCGCCGCGGCGCAGTTCGTGCCGCTGTACACCGGCGACGCCACCCCGGAAGCCGGCCAGGGCGCCGCCAGCGCGCACATCGACGCGCTGCCGCTGCCGTTCGACGCGGTGGTGCTCGGCATGGGCGACGACGGGCATACCGCCTCGTTCTTCCCTGGCGGGGACCACCTGGCCGAGGCGCTGGACCTGGGCGGCCATGCCCGCGTGCTGCCGATGCGCGCGCCCGGCGCCGGCGAACCGCGCATCACGCTGACCCTGCCGACCCTGCTGGAAACGCGTGCGCTGTACCTGCTGGTGGCCGGCGAGAAGAAACGCGACCTGCTCGCCGACGCGCGGCTCGGCCTCGGCGAGGCGCAGCACTACCCGGTGCGCGCAGTGCTGACCCAGCAACGCGTGCCGGTGGCGGTGTACTGGTGTCCGTAGCGGGACGCTTCCAGCGGCCCGCTGCGCGACCCAGGGATGGGTCCTCGGACGCAGGCTCGTCGGGCGATAGCCGGGCGCGCCGGGTCGACGGGATGCAGGAACGCGCCTGGTCGACATCTATGGAACGCATGCTGTTGCTTGCGCTCCTGCCCTTTCACCCAACGCTTCCGGATCTGCCATGACCACGCTCCACCCCGTCGTCGCCGAAGTCACCGAACGCCTGCGCGAACGCAGCCGCGAGACGCGCGCGGCCTACCTCAAGCGGATCGACGCGGTGGACCGCAGCGGGCCGCAGCGCGGGCACCTGTCCTGCGGCAACCTCGCGCACGGCTTCGCCGCCTGCGGCACGGAGGACAAGGCTGCCCTGCGCAGCGGCCACCGCGCCAACCTCGCCATCGTCACCGCCTACAACGACATGCTCTCGGCGCACCAGCCGTACGAGCGCTACCCCGCGCTGATCCGCCAGATCGCCCGCGACGCCGGCGTCACCGCGCAGGTCGCCGGCGGCGTGCCGGCGATGTGCGACGGCATCACCCAGGGCCGCGCCGGCATGCAGTTGTCGCTGTTCTCGCGCGACGTGATCGCGCTGGCCACCGCGGTGGCGCTGTCGCACGACATGTTCGACGGCGCGCTGTACCTCGGCATCTGCGACAAGATCGTGCCGGGCCTGCTGATCGCCGCGCTGAGCTTCGGCCACCTGGCCGGCGCGTTCGTGCCGTCGGGGCCGATGCCCAGCGGCATCCCGAACGAACAGAAGTCGAAGGTGCGCCAGGCGTTCGCCGACGGCAAGGCGAGCAAGGCCGAGCTGCTGGAGGCGGAGGCGGCCTCCTACCACGCGCCCGGCACCTGCACCTTCTACGGCACCGCGAACTCCAACCAGATGCTGATGGAGATCATGGGCCTGCACCTGCCCGGCGCCAGCTTCACCGCGCCGGACACGCCGCTGCGCGACGCGCTCACCGCCGAGGTGGTGCGCCGCGTCGCCGGCCTCACCGCGTTGGGGGACCATTACCTGCCGCTCGGCCACATCATCGACGAGCGCGCGATCATCAACGGCGTGATCGGCCTGCACGCCACCGGCGGTTCCACCAACCACCTGCTGCACCTGGTGGCGATCGCGCATGCCGCCGGCATCCAGCTGCGCTGGGACGATTTCGACGCGCTGTCCAAGGCGATTCCGCTGCTGGCGCGTGTATACCCGAACGGCTACGCCGACGTGAACCAGTTCCACGAGGCGGGCGGCATGGCGTTCCTGATCGACCAGCTGCTCGGCGCCGGTCTGCTGCACGGCGACGTGCAGACCATCTTCGGCACCGGCCTGGAAGGCTACACGCGCGTGCCGCAGCTGGACGAGGCCGGCGAAATCGCCTGGGTGCCGGTGGCCAAGCAGAGCGGCAACCGCGGCGTGCTGCGCGGCGTGGACGAACCGTTCCGCGCCGACGGCGGCCTGCGCATGCTCGAAGGCAACCTCGGCCGCGCGGTGATCAAGGTCTCCTCGGTGCCGGACGACCGCCTGCTGATCGAGGCGCCGGCGATCGTGTTCAACGACCAGGACGAGGTGGCCGGCGCATTCAAGCGCGGCGAGCTCAACCGCGACTTCGTGGCGGTGGTGCGCTTCCAGGGTCCGCGCGCGAACGGCATGCCCGAGCTGCACAAGCTCACCCCCACCCTGGCGCTGCTGCAGGACCGCGGCCACCGCATCGCCCTGCTCACCGACGGGCGCATGTCCGGCGCCTCCGGCCGCGTGCCGGCGGCGATCCACGTGACCCCCGAGGCGGTGGCCGGCGGCAACATCGCCAAGATCCGCGACGGCGACATCATCCGGCTGGACGCGGCGAACGGACGTCTGGACGTCCTGGTGGAAGCACACGAACTGGACGCCCGCCTGCCGCACGTCGCCGACCTGTCCGGCGAGCACAGCGGCATGGGCCGCGAACTGTTCGGCCTGTTCCGCCAGGCCGCCGCCAACGCCGACCTCGGCGCCGGCGTGCTGTAGCGTCAACTCCCTCCCCTGCCATGCAGGGGAGGGCTGGGGAGGGGTCGCTCTTGATCTTCCCCGCAACCCTGAGCAACCCCCTCCCAGCCTCCCCCTGCGGGCAGGGGGAGGAGCCAAAAAGACGGAGCCTCACGTGACCAGCTCGATCGAACAAAAGCAGCAGCAAGTCGAAACCCTCATGCGGCTGGCGCCGGTGATCCCGGTGGTGATCATCGACGACGCCAAGGCCGCGGTGCCGATGGCGCGCGCGCTGGTCGCCGGCGGCATCCCGACCATCGAGGTCACCCTGCGCACGAGCGCAGCGCTGGACGCGATCCGCGCGATCGCCGCCGAGGTGGAAGGCGCGGTGGTCGGCTGCGGCACCGCGCTGACCGCACGTGACCTGGCGGCCGCGCAACAGGCCGGCGCGCGCTTCGCCGTGTCGCCTGGCACCTCGCCGCGCCTGCTCGACGCCGCCGACGACAGCGAACTGCCGCTGCTGCCCGGCGTGGCCACCGCCAGCGAGGCGATGGCCCTGCTCGAGCGCGGCTACCGCCACCTGAAGCTCTTTCCGGCGGTGCCGGCCGGCGGCCACAAGCTGCTCGGCGCGTGGGCCAGCCCGCTGCCGCAGATCCGCTTCTGCCCCACCGGCGGCATCAGCCTGAGCAGCGCGCCGGATTTCCTCGCGCTGCCCAACGTGCTCTGCGTGGGCGGCTCCTGGCTCACGCCCGCCGACAAGCTCGCCAACGGCGACTGGGCCGGCATCGAGCGGCTGGCGCGCGAGGCGGCCGGGCTGCGCCGGACGGGCTGACGACTGCCCGGCCGCGCAACAGCCTCGTAGGGCGGGCACGGCCCGCCGCTTTGGCAGCAGGAAGCCGGCGGGCCGTGCCCGCCCTACGGAATCGCGTGCGGCTCGGCGTCCAGACGTGCCATCACCGCGTCGGCGACGCGGGCGCAGCGCTGGCCCATGAACGGGAACGCCCCGCCCACGGTTTCGGCCAGGGTGCCCTGCAGTGAGCTGCGTAGGAGCCGGCGCGCGCGATGCAGGCGGGTCTTCACCGTTTCCGGCTTGATCGCCAGCAGGCTGGCGGTTTCCTCGACCGAACACTCCTCCACCTCGCGCATCATGTAGACGGTGCGGAACGCCGGCGGCAGTTCATCGATGGCGTGTTCGAGCAGGTGACGGATCTGCGTGCGCGCGGCCGCGACGGCCGGATCCTCGCTGCCGAATTTCGAGGGGAAGCGGATGATCTGGTGGGTATCGTCCGGCTCGGCGTCGATCTGTTCGAGGCCGACCATCGCATGGCGCTTGCGCAGGCGGCCGCGCGCCTCGTTCAACACGATGCTGGTCAGCCAGGTCAACAGGGTCGAGTCGCCGCGGAACGAATCCAGCTTGTGATAGGCACGCATATACGATTCCTGCAGCACGTCTTCCGCTTCCGAATCCTCGCCGATCACGGCGCGCGCCACACGGAACAGCCGCTGGTTGCAGCGCTGCATGATGTGGCGGAACGCCTCGCGATGGCCGTCGCGGACCTGCGCCACCAGCGCGTGGTCGTCCAGCGCGGCGTAGTCGACGGAAGCAACATGGGCATGGGCTGACATGGCTTTCTCCTTTTACACCTGATCCGATGCGCCAGGGTGGCCCGAGGTTCCCGTTCAGCGTCTGTGAAAAATTGCGCTTCCTGCGCAACTTTTCAGCCGCAAGTCCGGCGCATGTCCGGACTCGCTCACGCGAATCGGGCACTTGCGTGCCCGATTCGCGCCCGGCCATCCATGGCCGGGCTGAGAGGCTGAAAACTCACAGCCTCTCAGCCGGCGAGCATGGCCAGGATCTCCTGCCGCCACGGTTCCTGCGCGAACTCGCCGAGCAGGCGCCGGGTCCGCATCGACACGCCGTGCAGGCGCACCCCGCGCGAGGAAAGGCATTCGTGGCTGGCCTCGACGATCACCGCCACGCCACGCGGCTGCAGCGCGCGGGCCAGCGTGTCGGCGATCTCCGCGGTGAGCCGCTCCTGGATCTGCAGGCGCCGGCCGAGCGCCTCGACCAGCCGCGCCAGCTTGGAAATGCCCACCACGCGCCGCTGCGGCAGGTAGGCGATGTGCACCACGCCGCGGATAGCCGCCATGTGGTGTTCGCAGGTGGACTGCAGCGGGATGTCGCGCAGCAACACCGGCTCATCGTAGCCGCCGACTTCGCCGAAGGTGCGGCTGAGCAGGCCGACCGGGTCCTGCCGGTAGCCGGCGAACCACTCCTCGTAGGCGCGCACCACCCGCGCCGGTGTGGCCAGCAGGCCTTCGCGTGCCGGCTCGTCGCCGGCCCAGCGGATCAGCGTACGCACCGCGGCCTCCGCTTCGGCGCGGGTCGGATGGGGGGTTTCGGCCACTGCAGGCAGCATGGCCGGCTGGGCGGAAGCCTGGTCGAAATCGAGCATGGGAGGGCCTTTTTTGTGGTGGTCGACGATCAGATGAACCGGGCGCGCACGAGGTTCCCGCGTGCGCGGTCGATCACCCGGAACCTCCCCCGGGCTGATCGCATCCCATGCGCACAGGTACGTCTACAACGCGCATCCGCTCGCTGGCGCTACCCTTTGAAGGAGTGATCACCATGAACAAGACCGTCTTCGCACTCGCCCTCGCGCTCACCTTTGGCGGCATCGCCGCCGTGCAGGCGCAGCAAACCCCGGCCACACCCGTGCACAGCATGTACGCCTCGCAGATGAACTGGTTCGGCGGCGTCACCTACAGCGGCGCGCCCGCGCTGAACGTCACCGCCGCCCTGGTCGAGGCCGGTGGTGGCGCGAGCCACTTCAATTTCGCCACGGCGCTGGTTTCGATGCTTGGCCAGGACACCGTCAACGCCGAAGTGGCCAAGCTCACCAAGCAGTACGGCAAGACCGCCACCGACAACTTCATCGCCGGCATGACCTTCGCCGTCAATGACGGCCTGAAGCGCGCCACCGAAGCGGGCGTGAAGCTGCCGGCGGCGCCGGCGGACCTGAAGGGCGCGAAGCTGGCCGGCACGCTGGTGGCGGCTGGCACCACCGCCGACGGCACCTGGTGGTCGGGCTACCTGTTCGACAAGGCCCTGTCGCATGACATCCACGTACAGGTGATGCAGGACATCGACGCGAAGTTCGGCCATGGCGCCGACGAGAACACCCACAAGATCCTCAACCAGGCGATGTACGACGTAGCGCAGGCACTGAAGGTGAAGGGCGTGAAACTGGCCGCGCTGCACTGAGCCGGTTCGTCCGACAACACTGTCCCTGGCACCCCGCGCTGCGCGCAATGCGGGGTGCCTACCCGCAGAAACACAACCCTGTGCGAGATACCTTCCGCCACACCAGCGAAGAGCTCGCGCACGGGATGCGTCCCGCATCGGCACGATCGGCAACGACCCGCGATCAGTGCGGCGACCCATCCCTCACCGGCTTCACGTACGTATCGAACAGCTCATCGATGCGCCGGTATTCGTCGTACCAGGAATCGGCATGCACGAAGCCGTGGCGCTCCAGCGGGTACAGCGACATCCAGAAGTTCTTCTTGTGCAGTTCGATGAAGCGCTGGTACAGGCGGATCGAATCCTCGGCGAACACGTTGTCGTCGATCAGGCCGTGCTGGATCAGCAGCGGGTCCTGCAGCTTTTCCGCGTATTCGATCGGCGAACTGGCCCGGTACGCCGCGGGATCGAGCTGCGGATCGTTGAGGATGTTCGAGGTGTATTCGTGGTTGTACAGCGTCCAGTCGCTGACCGGGCGCAGCGCGGCGCCGGCGGCGAATTCGCCGGGCGCGCGCAGCAGCGCCATCTCGGTCATGAAGCCGCCGTAGCTGCCGCCGTAGATGCCCACGCGCCGCGGATCGACGCCGTGGTTTTTCACCAGCCAGGCCTTGCCGTCGAGCAGGTCCTCCAGCTCCGGGTGGCCCATCTGGCGGTAGATCGCGGTGCGCCAGGCGCGGCCGTAGCCTTCCGAAGCGCGGTAGTCCATGTCCAGCACCACGTAGCCCTGGCTCACCAGCAGGTTGTGGAACATCTGCTCGCGGAAATAGTACGTGGACGACAGCTTGACGTCCTGCAGGTAGCCGGCGCCGTGGACGAAGATCACCGCCGGCCGCGAGGCGGGCGCGTCGGTTTCACTGGCCGGACCGTAGTACTTCGCGTAGATCGAGCCGGCGCCGTGCGAGAACGGCACCTCGACGATCTTCGGCGCGATCCAGTCGTGCGCCAGGTAGGCCGGCTTCATCGTCCGGGTCAGCTCGCGCGGCGTGCCGCCGGCGGACGGCTGCACCGCCAGCTGGGCGAACAGGTATGGCGCGGAATGCAGCACGGCGAGCTGCGTGCCGTCGGGAGACAGTGCGAAGTCGTCCATGCCCTGGTAGTTCGTCACGCGCGCCAGCTCGCCGCCGGCGGACGGCACGCGGTAGACGTCGTAGCTGTACGGCGCCACCTTGTTGGTGCGCAGGTAGAACCAGCGGCCGCCCTCGTCGAGCTGCGGATGGCTCACCTCGAACCGGCCGGCGGTCAGCGCCTTCGCCTTGCCGCCCAGCGGCTTCGTATACAGCTGCGACCAGCCGGTTTCCTCGGACAGGTACCACAGCGTGCGGCCGTCCTTCAGCCAGCCGAAATCGTTGAAGTTCCAGTTGATCCACGCCGGGTCGGTGAGCCGGTGCTGCGGTACCAGCGCGTGCCTGTCGAAGTCCACGCTGGCGATCCAGCGGTCCTTGTTGTCGATCGCGCGCAGCTGGATCGCCAGCTGGCTGCCGTCGTCGCTCCACACGATGCCGCCACCACCAATGCCGTCGGTGCCGGGGATGATGCGGACCGCACGCACATCGGGCGCCTTCAGCGCCTTCGCCTCGTCCTGCTTGCCGGCCTTTTCCAGCGCGGCCACGGCTTGCGCGCGCAGCGCCTTGAGCGGATCGTCCTTGATGCCCGGCAGGCCGTCGGTCTTCAGCGGGTACTGCTGGTGCCCGCGCAGGTCCAGCAGCAGCAGCGACTGCGGCGCGGGATCGTTGCGCCCGACGTAGATGCGTGCGTCCTTCGCCTCGGTATAGCCGCTCTCGGTGACGTAGTGGTTGACCTTGGGCGCCTCGCCCTTGGCGTAGTCCCTGGGCACGGTGACCACCAGCATCCAGCGGCCGTCCGGCGACAGTTCGGTATCCACCGCGCGGGACTTGTCGCCCAGCCAGAACGGCTGCGGGGCACGGCCCGGGTCGGCCACGTCCAGCGCCTTGTCCTCGTCGCGCATGGCCTGCTTGTCGGCCTTGATCTCGCGCAGCGTCTTGAACAGCTCGAGCTGACGCCTGCCCAGCGCATCGGGCTGCTTCGCCTGCGGATCGTCGGCGAATTTCAGTATCGCCGCCGGCGCCGCGACGCCGCTGGCCAGGTCGTAGCTGTACCAGTCGTTGCCGGCGCGGTACTGCAGCGCGCGGCCATCGGCGGAGAATCGCGGCGAGGACTCCGCCTGCGGCGTACGCGTCACCTGCTGGCGGCGGCCGCTGGCCAGGTCGACCACGAACACGTCGCCGTGCAGGATGAACGCGGCGCGCTTGTGCGCGCGATCGAACACCGCCGGGCCGTCGGCTTGCGCCAGCGCCGCGGGGTCCAGCTTCACACCCTGCCCGCCGGCCGGGTCGACCCGGTACAGATCGCGCACCGGGCTGCCGTCGCGCTTCAGCGCGTAGTACAGGCTGCGCCCGTCCACGCTCCAGTACGGCGTCTCCACCGGCTGGCCGATCCAGTCGGGGTTGGCCATCACGGTTTCCAGGTCCAGCGGCGCCGATGCCGGCGTGGCGACCGCCGCCAGCGGCGCGACGGTGAGGGCAACAAGGGCGGCCAGCAGCAATCGACGCATGGATTCTTCCCGGGCAAAAAACGTCAGCATAACCGAGCGCGCCGGAGATCCGTGGCGCCCCCTGCCGAAAGTCAGAGGCGGGCAGGCAGATCGTGCATCCCCCTGTGACTACCGCGCCGCGGCGCCGAAAGATAAATCATCCACCCTGTCGGAGCCCGCTGGCGGGCGATGCGCTGGTTTCGATGCTCCTCCGTGGGATCAGGGCAAGAGCACCGACCGCCTGGGGGCTCTGCATATCGAGGCGGGGGGTCGAGACTGCTACGATGGGATTCGTCTCCCGCTGTCGATCCATGCCATGGCCCTCCCCACCGTCGAACACGAAACCGGCGCCGATCCTCGCTACAGCATCCTCTGGCTGCATGGCCTCGGCGCGGACGGCCACGACTTCGCGCCGATCGTACCGGAGCTGGTCGACCCGGCATGGCCGGCGCTGCGCTTCGTGTTTCCGCATGCGCCGGTGCGCCCGGTGACGGTCAACAACGGCATGTCGATGCGCGCGTGGTACGACATCTACGCGTTCGACGCCGCCGCGCGGCAGGACGAGGCCGGCATCCGCGCCTCGATCGCCGCGGTGGAGGCGCTGATCGCGCGCGAGCACGAGCGCGACGTGCCGAGCGAGCGGATCATCCTCGCCGGCTTCTCGCAGGGCGGCGCGATCGCGCTGGCCGCCGGCCTGCGCCATGCGGAAAAGCTGGCCGGCATCGTCGCGCTGTCCACCTACCTGGCGATCTCCGCCACGATCGCCGCCGAGCGCAGCGCCGCGAACGCGGCCACGCCGATCTTCTGGGGCCACGGCACGGCCGACCCGGTGGTGGTGCTTCCGCGCGGCCTCGCCTCGCGCGATGCACTGCAGGCACTGGGTTACGCGGTGGACTGGCATACCTACCCGATGGCCCACGCGGTCTGCGCCGAGGAGATCGACGACCTGCGCCGCTGGCTGGGCCAGCGGCTGGCGTAAGCACGACCGCGCTGCGGCATACTTGCCCGCATGCGCGAACCCACCTCCCGCCGCGCCACGCGCGGCCGCATCGAACAAAGCCCGCTGCCGGATTTTTGCCAGCTGCCGGCGCTGTTCGCGCTGCTCGTGGTGGGCGCGCTGACGGTGACCGTGATGTGGCTGGCGCGCGACGACCCGCGCGACTGGTCGGCCTACAGCGTCGGCATGCTTTTCGCGACCCTGCTGGGCATGGTCGCGGCGGTGACGCTGTGCGCGCTGCGGCCATGGCTGCAGCGCCTGCCCGGGCACCTGCCGTATGTGGGTGTGTGGCTGCTGATCCTGCTGGTCGTGCTGGCCGGCAGCATCGCGGCGCACTGGTTCGACGGCGCACTGCAGATGCACCTGGTGCGCGGCAGCCTGCCCGTGTTCGTGCGCGACAACGTGCTGATCGCCGCCCTGCTCGGCGCCGCGATGCTGCGCTATTTCTACGTGCTGGCGCAGTGGCAGGCGCGGCTGGCGGCGGTCACCCGCGCCCAGGTCGAGGCGCTGCAGGCGCGCATCCGGCCGCACTTCCTGTTCAACAGCATGAACACGGTGGCGGCGCTGATCCGGGTCGACCCCGACGCCGCGGAACGCACGGTGGAAGACCTCTCCGAATTGTTCCGCGCCGCGCTGGGCCAGCACGACAGCGCCGACGGCACGCTGGGCGAGGAGTTGGCGCTGGTCGAACGCTACCTGGCGATCGAACAGCTGCGCCTGGGCGACCGCCTGCGCGTGCGCCGCGAACTGGACGGGCTGCCGCGGGATTTTCCGCTGCCGCGCCTGCTGCTGCAGCCGCTGGTGGAGAACGCGGTGCGCCACGGCATCCAGCCGCTGCGCGAAGGCGGCGAGGTGAGCCTGCGCGGCTGGCGTGACGGCAACGGCGTGCGCGTCGAGATTGGCAATCCGCTGCCGGCCAGCCCGCCCGCCGCCGGCAACGGCCATGGCCTGGACAGCGTGCGCCAGCGCGTGGCCTACCGCTACGGACCGCTGGCGAAGGTGCAGGCCGGCGCTCAGGACGAGCGCTTCGTGGTGCTGCTGCAACTGCCGGGAGGCTCGGCCTGATGCGCGTGCTGGTGGTCGACGACGAACCGCTGGCGCGCGCGCGCATGATCGCGCTGCTGGGCGAATGCGCCGAGACGGAGGTTGTCGGCAGCGTCGGCGACGGCGAAGCCGCGCTGGCCGCGCTCGACGAACTGCAGCCGGACGCGCTGCTGCTGGACATCAACATGCCCGGCACCGACGGCGTGGTGCTGGCGCAGCGCCTGGCCGGGCGGGCGCGGCCGCAGGTGATCTTCTGCACCGCCTACGAAGCGCACGCACTGAAGGCGTTCGAGCTGGGCGCGGTCGACTACCTGCTCAAGCCGGTGCGGCTCGACCGCCTGCGCGACGCGCTGCAGCGCGCGCAACGCCGCCTCGCCGACGCCCCGCGCGAGCCGGCCGCTTACCTGCACGGCCGGCTGCGCGGCGAACAGGTGCGCATCGCGCTGGACGAAGTGATCTGCCTGCTCGCCGACGAGAAATACGTGGTCGTGCAGCATCGCCGCGGCGAACTGCTGATCGAGGATTCGCTGCGCCAGCTCGAGGAAACCTACCCCTACCAGCTGATCCGCCTGCACCGCAACTGCCTCGTCCCGCCACCGCGCCTGCTCGGCCTCAAGACCCTCGCCGACGGCCGCGTGCTGGCCCGCCTCGACGGCAGCGACCTCCACCCCGAGATCAGCCGGCGCAATTTGCCGGCGGTGAGGAAGCTGCTGCGGCTTGGCTGAACGCTCGCGGCCGCCAAACCCTGCAAGCAAGCCAGAACAACGACTTTTATCATCGGGATTGTGGGTGATAAGTACGCTGATCGGCGCAGGCTTCCAGGACGGGCAGCAGCAACTCCTGCTCCGCGCCGGTGCCGTGGGCCGAGGCGTGCCATGCCAATCCCCCGTGTTCACGTCGCGCTATTGAAGCAGGATCGGCGGAGGTTTTTCTGCGCCGCGTTAGCACGCAGAAGCCAGTTTTTGGCACTTGACAACACCTATTTTCGTAGCTACGTTAAGGCCGTGCGAATCACATGCGACCCAACCAAGCGCGAGTGGACTCTGCACGAGCGCAGCCTCGACATGCTGCGCGCCAATGAAGTGTTTACCGGGCCGCACTTCACTCGCACCGACGATCGCCAAGACTACAACGAGCCTCGCTTCATCACTGCTGGCTGGCTTGACTCACGGCTTGTCGTCTTCGCATGGACGCCCCGCGGCGCTGCAAGGCGCGTCATCAGCATGAGGCATTGCCATGAACGCGAAGCAAAAAAGCTCATCCCACATCTCTCCTGATCCGGATTTGCCGGAGATCACGGACGACTGGATTGCCGGTGCAGACCTGTACCACGGCGACAAGCTGGTGCGGCGCGGGCGGCCAAAGCTTGAGAACCCTCGCCAGCTGCTGTCACTCCGCCTCCCTCCGCAAGTGATCGCTCGCTGGAAGGCCAGTGGCCCCGGGTGGCAGACTCGCATGGCTGAGGCACTTGAGAAGTCCGCACCCAAGGGGCGGGCTGCTGGCTAACATTCCTTAGGAAATTAAAGGGAACGTGGCCAATTAAACTTCGCCCCTCGCGCTGATGGCCTTGGGCGTGGAGTCGATTGGTCGGATCCACCTGATCTGAACGGACGACATGCTCCAATGGCCCCCGGATTTGCCGCCACTGGAGCCACCATGAGTCACCCCTTCAAAGTCGGCGATCACGTACGCTGGAATTCGGAAGCGGGCTACGTGACCGGCCGGATCACCAAAGTGCATACGCGCGATACCGAGTACAAGGGCCACATGCACCGTTGCAGCGAGGCCGATCCGCAGTACGAGATCCAGAGTGACAAGACCGACCACGTCGCCATGCACAAGGGCGCGGCGCTGCACAAGATCGACTGAGCGATGCCCACCGATGATCCCGCCACGATCTGGACGATCGGCCATTCGACCCGCACGCTGGAGGAGTTCCTCGGCCTGCTGGGCGAATACCGGATCGAGGCGATCGCCGACGTGCGACGCTTCCCCGGTTCGCGCCGCTATCCGTATTTCGCCGGCGACGCGCTGGCCGCCACGCTGCCCGCACATGGCATCGCCTATCAATGGATACCGAAGCTGGGCGGTCGCCGCAAGGTGCAGCCGGGCTCGCCGAACACCGCATGGCGCAATGCCTCGTTCCAGGGTTACGCCGACTACACCGCCACCGCGGAGTTCGCCGAAGGCCTGGCCGAACTGCTGCAGCTGGCGGTTGGCAAGCGCACCGCGATGATGTGCGCCGAGGCGGTGTGGTGGCGCTGCCACCGCTCGATCATCGCCGACGTGCTGAAGCTGCGCGGCATCGAAGTCATCCACATCATCGACGCCGCGCACAGCACGGTGCACCCGTACACGTCGGCGGCGCACATCGTGGACGGCCGGTTGAGTTATGCGCCGACGCAAGGTGGCTTGCTGTAGCCGGAATCGAAGGCTTCACCGCGGGCGGGACGGCTGAAATGCGATGCCTGCCTTCGCAGGCATGACGGGACGAGGGTTCGATGCCTGCCGGCGCGAACGGCGGAAAAGAAGTGGGCCGTTCGGGCAACGAATGTGGGAGCGTCAAGAGCATCGCCCGCACGCGGGCTCCTACGGAAGCATCGAGGGAGTGATGCGGACCCACACTACTCCTTCTTGATCGCATGCCCCCCAAACTCGTTCCGCAACGACGCCAGCAACTTGTCGGCGAACGAATCGCTGTCGCGCGAGCGGAAGCGTTCCATCAGCGACAGCGTGATCACCGGGGCGGAGACGTTGAGTTCCAGCGCGGCGTTCACGGTCCAGCGGCCCTCGCCGGAGTCGACCACGTAGGGCGCGATACCGTCCAGGTTCGGGTTCTTGCCGAGCGCGTCGGTGGCGAGGTCGAGCAGCCACGAACGCACCACGCTACCGTAGCGCCAGATCTCGCCGACCTGGTGCAGGTCGAGGCCAAACTCCTCCTTATGCTTGAGGATCGCGAAGCCCTCGGCGTAGGCCTGCATCATCCCGTACTCGATGCCGTTGTGGACCATCTTGGTGTAATGGCCGGAGCCGACCGGGCCGACCCGGCTCCAGCCCTGGTCCTTCGCCGGCGCCAGCGTCTCGAAGATCGGCCGCAGCGACTCGACGGTTTTTTCGTCGCCGCCGATCATCATGCTGTAGCCCTCCTTGAGGCCCCATACGCCGCCGCTGGTGCCGCAGTCGACATAGCCCAGGCCGTGTTCGGCATACCGCTGCGCGCGGCGCAGGGTGTCCTTGTAGTTGGAGTTGCCGCCGTCGATCACCGTGTCGCCCCTGGCCAGCAGCGGCAGCAGCGCGTCGACGGTGTCGTCGGTGATCTTGCCGGCGGGCACCATCAGCCACACCACGCGCGGTGCGGGCAATGCCTTGACCAGCGCCTCCAGCGAGGCCGCCGGCGCAATGCCGTCCGCCTCGGCGGACTTGCGCGCGTCCGCGTTCGGGTCGAAGCCGGCGACCTTGTGGCCGCCGCGCACCAGCCGTTCGGCCATGTTGGCACCCATGCGCCCGAGACCCACCATGCCAAGTTCCATCATGTTTGCTCCGTAGCAGTAGAGGAAAGGATCAGGACGCCCGCCTGTTCGCGGCATCCAGCCAGCCGCCGTCGAAACCGGCGCGGCGCAGGCCGTCGACGATGGCGCGGCAGCCGCGCATCAACTGCCACGGCATGCCGCTGCGGTGGTTCTCCACCATCAGCACGATCGGGCCGAGGTTGAGGCCGAAGAAGTACGGCGAGACCCAGCAACGGGGCGACTGGCCCGGCTGATCGATCCAGGTCTGGTTGAAGCTGGCCCTGAAGCCGTAGGGATGCGCGTCGTGCAGCTGCAGCATGTCGATGAAATGGTGCAAGGTCGGCAGCACGATCTCCGGCGCGAACGGCAGCGAGGCCACCACCGCCCACGGCGCCAGCGTGCCGTCGTCGATGCCGTACGGCACGCCGCGGCCCACGTAGTCCTCGAAACGGCGCTCGATGCCGTCGATCTTCGACGTGGCCGGCCCGGGACCGTCGCAGGCGGTGATGCCCCAGCAGTACTCGCCGTAGCCCTTGAAGCCGAGCGGGTTGTCGATCGCGTAGCGCTGCTGGACCTGCGTCGCGCGGCGGCTGTTCTCGAAGTAGTCGATGCCCTGGTCGCGCATGAACGCGTCGCGGATGCCGCGGAAGTCGATCCAGGCCTGCGACAGCTGGTGGGTGAACAGCGGGGCGCAGTACAGGTAGTCGATGTCGTAGCAGTGCTTCCACTCGTAGGTGGACGACCAGGCGGCATACGCGCTAGGCGGCAGCGGATGGGTCGGCGAGCCGAGCGCCAGCACGTACAGCAGCAGGCCCTCGTCGTAGCCCTGCCAGCGATGCGGGATGAAGCCGCTTTCCGGATGCCAGCCGTGGCCGAGGGTGCCGTCGGCGGCCTGCGCCCACGGCCATTCCGCGCGCTGGTAGAGGAAGTTCGCCGTGTCGCGGATTTCCCTCTGCTCGGCAGTGTCGCCATCGAAGTACGCGGCGGCGGTGAGCATGCCGGCGAACAGCAGGGCGCTGTCCACGGTGGACAGCTCGCACTGCCATGCGCGCCGGCCGCTGCGCATGTCGAGGAAGTGGTAGTAGAAGCCGCGATAACCGGTGGCATCGGGCTGCTCGCCCTGCGGGCTGTCGCGGAAGAAGCGCAGCGTGGCCAGCGTGCGTCTGATCGCGGCATCGTGGCCCAGCAGCCCGCGCTCGACCGCCACCGGATAGCAGCTCAGCGCCAGCCCGGTGGCGGCGATGCTGGCCGGCCAGTCCGGCGCGGTCTTGTCCGCGACCAGGCCGTTCGCCAGGTTCGTCTCGTACTGGAAGTAGGCGAACGCCTTGTTCTGCAGGTGCTGCAGCCGGGTGCCGGCTGCGTGCGGATCGCTGGGCGGGTGGGAGCGCATGGATCGGGTCGTGGCCTCCGCGGTTGGCGCGCTGGAACGTATCGATCGTACGGCCGTCCCGCAACGGTCGATCGGCGGATCGACAGCCTCGCCATCCTACTCCGTGGCCCGGTGAAGCGAAGGTTGACGCTGCAACGCGACGCCGGTTCAGCGCCGCCGCGTGCGCGAGGCACCAAGCTTGCGGGTGAGCGTGTTGCGGCCCACACCCAGTGCCTGCGCTGCATTCTGCCGGTGGCCGTCGGTGGCCTGCAGCGCGACGTTGAGCAGGGTCTGGTCGAGCGCCGCGCGGGCGCGTGCATGGATGTCCGCCTCGCCGTCGGCCAGCGCCTGAGTCGCCCATTCGCGCAGCGCGTCGGTCCATTCGCCGCCACGCACGCTGTCCGCGCTGCTGCCGAGGTCGCCCGGCAGGATCTCGCTGCCGGGCGCGATCACCGCCAGCCGGCGGCACAGGTTTTCCAGCTCGCGCACGTTGCCGGGGTAGTCGCGCTGGGCGACCAGCTTCAGCGCGGTCTTCGAGAAGCGCTTCGGCGGCAGCTTCAGCTCTTGCGCGGTGGCGGCGAGGAAGTGCTGGGCCAGCAGCGGGATGTCGCTGCGGCGCTCGCGCAGCGCAGGGAGATGGATGCGCACCACGTCGAGGCGATGCATCAGGTCGGCGCGGAACTGGCCGGCGGCGACGCGCGCGACGAGGTCCTGGTGGGTGGCGGCGACGATGCGCACGTTGCAGCGGATCAGCTCGCGCCCGCCCACGCGGTAGAACTCGCCGCCGGCCAGCACGCGCAGCAGCCGCGTCTGCAGGATCAGCGGCATGTCGCCGATCTCGTCGAGGAACAGCGTGCCGCCCTCGGCCTCCTCGAAGCGCCCGGCGACGCGGCGGGCGGCCCCGGTGAACGCGCCAGCCTCGTGGCCGAACAGTTCGCTCTCCAGCAACTCCGACGGAATCGCCGCTGTGTTCAGCGCCACGAAAGGCCGCTCGCGGCGCGCGCTTTCCTCGTGCAGTGCGCGCGCCACCAGCTCCTTGCCGGTGCCGGTCTCGCCGGTGACCAGCACGTTGAGGTCGCTGGCGGCAACCCGGCCGATCAGCCGGAATACTTCGCGCATCGACGCGCTCTCGCCGAGCAGCGCATGGTTCGGCGCGAGCGCCGGGCCGGCGGGCACTGCCGGCGCGGCCACGCTGGCCAGCGCACGCTGTACCGCTGCCACCGCCTGGTCAAGGTCGAACGGCTTGGCCAGGTAGTCGACCGCGCCGGCACGATACGCCGCGGCGGTGGTGGCCACGTCGGTATACGCGCTCATCACGATCACCGGCCCGATGCCCTGCGCCTGCAGTTCGCCGAGCAGGCCAAGCCCGTCCTCGCCCGGCATACGCACGTCGGTGAGCAGCAGCGCGGGGTGCGTGCCCCGCAGCGCAGCGCGCACGCCGGCCACCGCGTCGAACTCGCGCACCGCGAGCCCGGCATCGCGCAGCGCCTCGGCCAGCACGAAGCGCACGCCGCGGTCGTCGTCGAGTATCCAGATTTCTTCCGTCATGGCTCATCTCTGCGGGCTCCTCCCCCTGCAGCGCAGGGGGAGGATGGGTGGGGGTTGCGCCGGGTGGCGAGAGAGATCAAGAGCTGCCCCCACCCCAGCCCTCCCCTGCTGCGCAGGGGAGGGAGCACGTGCGGGACATGGCTCGCTCTGCCGGGCTCCTCCCCCTGCCAGCAGGGGGAGGTCGGGAGGGGGTTGCGCCGGGTGGCGAGGAAGATCAAGGGCGCACCCCACCCCAGCCCTCCCCTGCTGCGCAGGGGAGGGAGCAGAGCGTGCATGCGGGCATCAGTCATGCGGGCGCTCCATGGGCAGGTACAGCGAAAAGACGGTGTGGCCGGGGCGGCTGGCGTAGCGCAGCTCGCCGCCGTGTTCGTGGGCGATCTCGCGCGACAGCGCCAGGCCCAGGCCGGTGCCGTCGGCGCGGCCGGAAACCAGCGGCTGGAACAGCGTATCGCGCAGCGCGGCTGGCACGCCCGGGCCGTCGTCGATCACGTCCACCCGCAGCGCCATACGCAGCATCCGCTCGCCCACGCGCACGCCGTGCTCGATCCGCGTGCGCAGGGTGAGCGTACGCGCGCCGGCTTCCAGCGCATTGCGGGCGAGGTTGAGCAGGATCTGATGCAGGCGGCCGGCGTCGCCGTGCAGGTCGGGCACGCTGGGGTCGTAGTCGTGGCGCAGCTGCGGCGGCGCGGGTTCGGCCAGCAGCAGGTCGCACAGCCGTTCCAGCAGGCGATGGATGTTGACCGGACCGAGCTGCGCCGCGCCGTCGTGATGCAGCAGGCGGTTCGCCAGTGCACCGAGCCGGTCGGCCTCGTCGATGATCATGCCGGCCAGCGCCTGCAGGTCCTCACTGTCGACCCGCCGCTGCAGCAGCTGCGCCGCGCCGCGCAGGCCGGCCAGCGGGTTCTTCACCTCGTGCGCGAAGCCGCGCAAGGTGGCCGACAGCGGCGAGCCAGTCGACGGCGGTTCGGCCAGCACGTGCACTTCCAGCAGCAGGCCATCGCCGAACGGTTGCAGCGCGATATCCGCGCTGAGCTTGCGGTCGTCGGCCGCGGCCAGTGCTACCCCACGCCATTGCGTCGGCCGCTGCTCCGCCAACACCTTCGCCACCTGCGCCGCGCCCTCGTCGGCATCGTCCAGCAACAGCCCCAGCGGCTGCCCCACCGCATTGCGGAAACCCAGCCCCAGGCATTCGACCAGGGCCGGATTGAGCCAACGCAAGCGCAGCTCCGCGTCGACCAGGGCCAGCCCGGTCGCCATCTGCTCCGCCCACGTCCGCCACACCGGTTCGTTCATTGCACCATCATGGACAATGTTTCGTCTTGGTGCAAATCGGGCGAACGGGCGGCACTGTGCCGCCGTGCTCTTTTGTTCCCGGCCGCCCACGCATCCCCGGGCGGTTTTGTTCCAGATGCCGGAGCCCGCTGCGCCAGCAATCCGCGATCTGCCGCCACCGAATGGCACGGTCTCCGGCGTGTGCTTCGGATGAATGGCGCCTCGGCGCGAGCGGACTGCGCGCAACGCCATAGGTCGCCCGTCGATCCAGCGCCTCATGGCGCCTCGGCCGAGCTGCCGGCGCTGCACGATGGGTGGCCGCTGGCCGGGCATTTTTTACAGCGCATTCACCCGGCTGATTCCACTGTAGTCGGACGCCCCTGTGCGGGTGCCATGATCGGGAGCATCCCATGTCGTCGGAACAGCAGGCCGGCCTGAGCCGGGAGTTCGTCGAGCAGCAACGGCTGCGACTGCTGGCGTTGCTCAGGCAGTTGCTGGGCGGCGAGGAAGACGACCTGGCCAGCAGGCGTGCGTTCCAGCTGGAGCACGGCGACGAGGCCGAGGAAGAAGAGGACGACGCGCAGGATCTGTCGCAGCAGGAAGTCGACCAGGCGCTGCACGATGTGGACGATCGCCGCGTGGCGAACATCGAGCGCGCCTTGCAGAAAATCGGCGAGGGCAGTTACGGCCTGTCCGATCTCAGCGGCAAGCCGATCCCGAAGGCCCGGCTGGAGACCACGCCCGAAGCCGTGCTCACCGTGCAGGAAGAACGTGCCCACGAAACCCGCGGATAACCCGCCTATTGTCGACGCCTGAAACGAGTCCGCCATGACGATCCTTGCCGCCGGCACCACCGCGCCGGCATTCACCCTGCACTCCACCCCCGACCAGACCGTGGCGCTGAAGGAGTTCCGCGGCCGCAACGTGATCCTGGCGTTCTACCCCGCCGACTGGAGCCCGGTGTGCAGCGACCAGCTGGCGCTGTACAACGAACTGCTGGACGAGTTCGCCCGCCTCAACGCGCAGCTGCTGGCGATCTCGGTCGACGGCGTGTGGAGCCATGCCGCGCTGGCGCGCGAACGCAAGTTCCACTTTCCGCTGCTGTCCGACTTCGAGCCGAAGGGCGAGGTGGCGCGCGCGTATGGCGTCTACGACGCGAAGGGCGGCATCGCCGGCCGTGCGCTGTTCGTGATCGACGGCGACGGCGTGATCCGCTGGAGCTATCTCTCGCCGATGGGCGTGAACCCCGGCGCCGCCGGCATCATCAAGGCGCTGGAAGCGTTGCCGTCGAACAACGTCCAGAAGGCGCTGCCCGCCGATGCCGCGCAGGAGGCTACATGATGCTGCACGAGGATTCGATCCTGGCCGTACCGGTAGCCGCGCACGACCATATCCAGGGCAACGCGCACGCCGTGGTGACCCTGGTGGAGTACGGCGATTTCCAGTGCCCGGCCTGCGGCATGGCCTACCCGCTGGTGAAGCAGTTGCAGCACCGCTACGCCGGCAACCTGCGCTTCGTGTTCCGCCACTTCCCGCTGAGCCAGGCCCACCCCTACGCCCAGATGGCTGCCGAACTGGCCGAGGCCGCGGCGGTCGAGGGCCAGTTCTGGGCGATGCACGACTGGCTGTACGAGAACCAGGACGACTGGGCGCGCCGCGGCGGCGCCGGCCTGGAAGCCGGCGTGCGCGCGCTGGGCCTGGACGAGCAGGCACTGGCCGCCACCCTGCGCAGCCCCGACATCGATGCGCACATCCGCCGCGACTTCATGGGCGGCGTGCGCAGCGGCGTCAACGGCACGCCCAGCTTCTACGTCAACGGCTACCTGTACCAGGGCGACTTCGACACACTGGTGCACAGCATCGGCCGTGCGATCGCGCGGCAACCGTGACCTCGCGCCGGCCCGGGCCACCAGGTAACGCCACCTCGCTGGGTCACGCACGAAATGTCCGCTGCCATGAAGCAGCTTCCATCACACGCTCGAAACCGGGATTCCCACGACCATGAACGAGAAACCGCTGTCTTCCGCCAAGCCATTGCCGGACGATCTCCGCGATCTGCTGCCGCGGCTGGAGGCGCTGTACACCGATATCCACGCGCACCCGGAACTCTCGATGCAGGAAACGCGCACCGCGGGCCTGGCGGCCGACCATCTGCGCGCCGCCGGCTATGAAGTGACCACCGGCATCGGCAAGACCGGCGTCGTCGGCCTGCTGCGCAACGGCGACGGGCCCACCGTGATGCTGCGCGCCGACATGGACGCGCTGCCGGTCCAGGAAGCGACCGGCGTGCCGTACGCGAGCAAGGTCACGGCGGTCGACCGCGAAGGCAAGAGCGTGCCGGTGATGCACGCCTGCGGCCACGACATGCACGTCACCTGGCTGGTGGGCGCGACGACGCTGCTGGCGCAGAGCCGCGACACTTGGCGGGGCACGCTGATGGCGGTGTTCCAGCCAGCGGAGGAGACCGCCCAAGGCGCCCAGGCGATGATCGACGACGGGCTGTTCAAGCGTTTCCCCAAGCCCGACGTGGTGCTCGGGCAGCATGTCATGGTCGGTCCGGCAGGCGCGGTCGGCGGGCGCAAGGGGGTGATCACCTCGGCCGCCGACAGCCTGCAGATCCGCCTGTTCGGCCGCGGCGCGCACGGATCGATGCCGCAGGCCAGCATCGATCCGGTGGTGATGGCGGCGGCGACGGTGCTGCGGCTGCAGACCATCGTCGCCCGCGAGCTGGCGCCCACCGAGGCGGCGGTGGTCACGATCGGCTCGCTGCAGGCCGGCACCAAGGAAAACGTGATACCCGACGAGGCCGTCATCAAGCTCAACGTGCGCACCTTCGACGAGGGCGTGCGCACGCGCGTGCTCGCCGCGATCACCCGCATCGTCAACGCCGAGGCGGCGGCCTCCGGCGCGCCGAAGCCGCCGGAGATCACGCCGCTGGACAACTATTCGCTGGTGACCAACGACGACGCGGCGACCACGACCGTGGTCGAGGCGTTCCGCCAACACTTCCCGGCCGAGCGCATCCGGCAAACCGGGCCGACCTCGGCCAGCGAGGATTTCGGCTCGTTCGGCGCCGAATGGGGCGTGCCGTCGGTGTTCTGGTTCGTCGGCGGCACCGACCCGGACACCTACGCGAAAGCGAAGGCCGAAAACCGCCTCAACGAGATCCCGACCAACCACAACCCGCGCTTCCTGCCGGTGCTCCATCCGACCCTGGAGACCGGCGTGGAGACGCTGATGGTGGCCGCGCGGGCATGGCTGTCGGCTGCACCCTGAACCATGGAACAGCCGGCCGTAGCCACCATCGTCGCCCGGGTGGATTTCGTGATGAAGAGCGGCCGCGTCTATCGCCGCCCGGAGCCGGCAGCTGCGGCGAGCCACTGAAGACCGGAACGCAACGTGTCCCGGTAACGGCCGGCGCGGGCGACGTTGATGCTCAGCCGAACTGCACGCTCAGCATCGAGATCGAGCCGCCGTCCATGCCCTCGACCGGGAACGTCACAGCGTCGCCCTCGTGGCTGGCGCCGAGCACGTACAGCAGCGGCAGGTAGTGGTCCGGCGTCGGTATCGACAGCTCCGCGTCGCGACCCAGTGCTTCGTAGTCCGTCAGCGCGTGGTGATCGCCGCGCAGCATCAACTCGCGCGCCGTCGCCTCGAAACGCTGCGCCCAGTCGAACGGTTCAACCGGATGCCGGCCCCAGGCATAGCTGTGCAGGTTGTGCACCACGTCGCCGCTGCCGATCAGCAGGATGCCCTCGTCGCGCAGCGGCCGCAGCAGCCGGC
This sequence comes from Rhodanobacter sp. GW835-FHT13D09, assembly GCF_058793995.1. Taxonomy (NCBI): domain Bacteria; kingdom Pseudomonadati; phylum Pseudomonadota; class Gammaproteobacteria; order Lysobacterales; family Rhodanobacteraceae; genus Rhodanobacter; species Rhodanobacter sp. GW835-FHT13D09. Next base: position 39,954 of record NZ_JBXAGL010000005.1, read on the forward strand.
CCAGCCCATAGTGGAACGCCGGCGGCTGCGACTCGTCGATGGACAACTGCACCACCGGCACGTCGGCATCGGGGTAGACGTGGCGCAGCACCGACCAGGTGCCGTGGTCCAGTCCCCAAGACACATCCGCGCGCACCTCCAGCGGGCGCAGCAGTTCGCGCACGCGGCGCACCAGCCCGAGGTCACCGGGCGCGGGGTATTGCACCTCGAACAGCTCGCGCGGGAAGCCGCCGAAATCGTGGATGGTGCGCGGCGCCGCCATCGCGGTCACCGCGGTGTCGGGCAGGTACCAGTGCGCCGACACCGACAGCACCGCGCGCGGCCGCGGCAGGCGCTGGCCGATCGCCGCCCAGCCCCGCGTCCAGGCGTTGTCGTGCAGCGCGTTCATCGGATTGCCATGGCCGAAGAAGATCGTCGGCATCCGGGTCGCCGGGGTATTCCGCTCAGGCATCGGGAGAACTCCACCCATGACGTTTCATATCCACGTATTGCTGACATCCGCGGCGTTAGTCTGGCGTGATCGGCAGTGCGGTGCCACGGATCGCGAATGGACGGCCGTCCTGGCCGTGCATGCCGCGCCAGGATCGCAAAGGTTTGCGGATGACGGCCACGCCGCCACGCAATACGGCATACCGGGAAGCCCATATGAACACACCAAAGTCGCCTTCGAAACCGTATGACGGCTTCGACCACCAGCCGATCGCCGGAACCTGGCGAAGCGGCCGCTCCACCCGCCGCAACACCGACACCGATCCCTACACCGGCAAGACCCTGGTCACGATTCCGCTGGCCACCGCGCAGGATGTGGACGACGCCTACCGCGCCGCTGCCGACGCGCAGCCCGGCTGGGCCGCCGCCGCGCCGGCCGAACGCGCACAGGTGCTGCACAACGCGTTGCGCATCTTCGACGAACGGCGCGAGGAGATCATCGGCTGGCTGATCCGCGAGGCGGGCTCGACCCGCCTGAAGGCGAACATCGAATGGGACAGCGCCCGCGCCATCACCCGCGAAGCGGCCTCGTTCCCGTACCGCGTGGCCGGCCGCATCCTGGCCTCGGACATCCCCGGCAAGGAGAACCGGGTCTACCGCCGCCCGCTCGGCGTGGTCGGCATCATCAGCCCGTGGAACTTCCCGCTGCACCTCACCCAGCGTTCGCTGGCGCCGGCGCTGGCGCTGGGCAACGCGGTGGTGGTGAAGCCGGCCAGCGACACCCCGGTCAGCGGCGGCCTGCTGCTGGCGAAGATCTTCGAGGAAGCCGGCCTGCCCGTCGGCATGCTCAGCGTCACTGTGGGTGCCGGCAGCGAAATCGGCGACTACTTCGTGGCGCATCCGCAACCCCGGCTGATCTCGTTCACCGGCTCCACGGCGGTGGGCCAGGGCATCGGCCGCATCGCCTCCAGCGGTGCCCATCTGAAGCGCGTGGCGCTGGAACTGGGTGGCAACAGCCCGTTCGTGGTGCTGGCCGACGCCGATGTCGAACAGGCGGTACGCGCCGCCGTGTTCGGCCGCTTCCTGCACCAGGGACAGATCTGCATGAGCATCAACCGGATCATCGTCGATGCAAAGCTGCACGATGCCTTCGTCGAGCGCTTCGTGGACCACGTGCGCAAGCTGAAGGTCGGTGACCCCGACGACATCGCCACTGCAATCGGCCCCATCATCGACGCCGCCCAGCTGCGCGGCCTGGTCGAGAAGATCGCGCTGGCGAAGCAGCAAGGCGCCACTCAAGTGCTGGGCGGCGAGCCTGACGGGCAGCTGTTGCCGCCGCATGTGTTCACCCACGTCTCGCCGGAGAGTTCGCTGTTCCGCGACGAATCGTTCGGGCCGATCGTGCCGATCGTGCGCGCGAAGGACGAGGCCGACGCGCTGCGGTTGGCCAACGCCACCGACTACGGGCTTTCCAGCGCGGTGTTCTGTGGCGACCTGGAGCGCGGCGTACGTTTCGCCCACGGCATCGAGGCGGGCATGACCCATGTGAACGACACCTCGGTGGAGGACGAGCCGCATACCCCGTTCGGCGGCGAGAAGAACTCCGGCATCGGCCGTTTCGGCGGCGACTGGATCATCGACGAGTTCACCTCGGCGCACTGGGTTTCGGTGCAGCACACGCCGCGCAGCTATCCGTTCTAGTTCCATCCACCCAACCCGTCACGGAGAGATCGTCCATGGCTACGACAAGCGACATCAAGAGCAACGCGGTTCCCGGTAGCGGCTGGATCATCGCCTGGGGCGTGCTGCTGATCATCGCCGGCGTGCTCGCCCTGCTGATGCCGGCGATCGCCGCACTGGCGACCGCGCTGTTCTTCGCCTGGCTGCTGATCCTGGGCGGTGCGTTCGAGATCGCCTACGCGATCCAGACGCGCAGCCACCGCGGTTTCGGCTGGAAGCTGTGCTCCGGGCTGCTGACGCTGGCGCTGGGCATCGCGATCCTGATCGTGCCGGTGGCCGGCGTGGCCTCGCTGGCCCTGCTGGTCGGCAGTTTCCTGCTGCTCGGCGGCGTGGCGCGCAGCGTGCTGGCGTTCCAGCTGCGGCCGCTGCCGCGCTGGGGCTGGGTGCTGTTCGACGGCCTGCTGTCGATCGTGCTGGCGTTCCTGATCATGCTGGGCTGGCCGGAAAGCTCGCTCGCCTTCATCGGCCTGCTGACCGGCTTCTCGCTGATCTTCACCGGCGCCTGGCGCATCGCCTTGGGAAATTACCTCCGCACGTGAGCGTTTGCCGGAAGCGATGATCAACCACGACCTCCGCGGGAGGTAGCCATGAACGTTGTCCTGCTTGGCGTCAGCGGCCGCGTCGGTTCGCGCCTGCTGGCGGAACTGCTGCGGCGCGGCCACCAGGTGACCGGCGTCGCCCGCGACACCGGCAAGCTGGCCAGCCAGCCGCACCTGGTGCTGAGGAACGGCGACGTCAACCAGCCGGCGCAACTGGCGCCGCTGCTGGCCGGCCACGACGCGGTGCTCAGCGCGCTGAAATTCGCCACGACCGACGCCGCATCGCTGATCGCCGCGGTGAAGCAGGCGGGGGTCGGCCGCCTGCTGGTGGTCGGTGGTGCCGCCACCCTGGAAGTGGCACCGGGCCGGATCCTGCTCGACGCACCGGGCTTTCCCGCGGCGTACCGGCCGGAAGCCGAGGCCGGTCGCCGCTGCCTCGAAACCCTGCGCAGCGAGCGCGATCTCGACTGGACCTTTATGTCGCCCTCCGCCGAGTTCGTCCCCGGCGAACGCACCGGCAAATTCCGGCTGGGCGGCGACCAGTTGCTCACCGCCGCCAGCGGCAGGAGCTGGATCTCGATGGAGGACTACGCGATCGCCTTCGTCGACGAACTGGAAACACCGAAGCATCCGCGGCAACGTTTCACGGTGGGCTACTGAACACCACGAGCATTCCGACCAGAGGACTCACCCCATGAAGAAATCCGGTTCCAGCAAAGCCTCCGCACAGCGCATGCAACATGCCCCGCTGGCCACCCCCACCGACCTCGACGCCCGCGCCACCCGCGACGTGAGCGGTGCGATGAACGCGATCCTCGCCGACGTGTTCGCGCTGTACCTGAAGACCAAGAACTTCCACTGGCACATGAGCGGGCCGAACTTCCGCGACTACCACCTGCTGCTCGACGAGCAGGGCGACCAGCTGTTCGCGATGACCGACCCGATCGCCGAGCGCATCCGCAAGATCGGCGGCAGCACGCTGCGTTCGATCGGCCACATCGCGCGTCTGCAGCGCGTCGACGACAACGACGCCGAGTATGTCGAGCCGACCGACATGCTGGCCGAGCTGCGCGAGGACAACAAGGCGCTGGCCGCGCGCCTGCGCGAGGCCCACGGCGTCTGCGACGAGCGCCACGACATCGCCACCGCCAGCCTGATCGAGGAATGGATCGACGAGACCGAGCGACGCACCTGGTTCCTGTTCGAGACCACCCGCCGCGGCGATTCCAGCGGGCACTGACCGCCGCGGAGGTCGCGACGCGCGGCAGCGGCTTGGCGGAACGTCCACTCACGAGGCTAGGCGCATGACAACGAACAGACTGATCGGATTCGCCGGCGCTGCCTGCCTCGCCGCGCTGGCGGCAACCGCGGGCGCGGCCGCACCATCCGCGCCGGCGGCGGCGATCCAGCTGGCTCCGGCCACGCTGCCGGCGATCGCGCAGGTCGACGCGCGCTACCAGTCGTACAACGTCGAGATGGCCGAGGTGGTCGGCGGCAACTTCTGGAAGCCGTACACCGCAGAGAGCATCGCGGCGATGAAGGCCAAGGCGGGCGCGGGCGCGGCGCCAGCCGGGGTGGCCGGACAGGACCCGACGATGTTCCAGGCCCGCCCGGCGATCAACCTGTCCAACCCGCGCCTGCGCAAGCTCGCCGCGGCGCTCGGACCGGCGTACATGCGCACCAGCGGCACCTGGGCCAACACGGTGTACTTCCACGATGCCGACGGTCCCGCACCGGCCAGGGTGCCGCAAGGTTTCCAGGGTGTGCTCGGCCGCCGCCAGTGGAAGGGCGTGATCGACTTCGCGCACGCCGTGGACGCCGAGCTGGTCACCTCCTTCGCGATCAGCGCCGGCGTGCGTGATCAGAACGGCGTCTGGACGCCCGAACAAGCACGGAAGTTCGTGGCCTATACCAGGGCGGCCGGTGGCCACATCGCCGCGGCGGAGTTCTTCAACGAACCGGACATGCCGGTCTACGGCGGCGCGCCGAAGGGCTATATCGCGCAGGACTATGCACGCGATTTCGCGGTGTTCCGTGCGTTCGCGGCCAAGGCCGCGCCCGACATGCGGATCGTCGGCCCCGGCTCGGTCGGCGAGGGCGTGCTGATGCCCGCCATGGGCGGTGGTGGGCTGGCAGCCGGTCTGGTCAAGACCGCGGACATGCTCGCCGCCACGCCGCGGCCGACGTTCGACGTGTTCTCGTACCACTTCTACGGCGCGGCCTCGATCCGCTGCGCGTCGATGGGCGCCGGCGCGCAGACCACCGCCGCCGATGCGCTGTCCGAAGCGTGGCTGGCACGTACCGACACCAGCTACGACTTCTACGTGAAAGGCCTGCGCGATCGCTACGCGCCGGCCAAGCCGGTGTGGATCACCGAGACCGCCGACGCGGCCTGCGGCGGCAACCCGTGGGCGGCGACGTTCCTCGACAGCTTCCGCTATCTCGACCAGCTCGGGCGGCTGGCCCGGCGCGGCGTCAGCGTGGTGTTCCACAACACGCTGGCGTCCAGCGAATATGGCCTGCTCGACCAGAACAGCTTCGCGCCCCGGCCCGATTACTGGGCCGCCCTGCTGTGGCATCGGCTGATGGGCAGCACCGTGCTCGATGCCGGCCCGTCGCGTCCCGGCCTGCACCTGTACGCGCAGTGCCTGCCCGGACAAGCCGGCGGCGTGACCGTGCTGGCGATCAACAACAGCCGCACGCAGCCCGCATCCATCGAACTGCCGTTGCCGGCCCGGCGCTACACGCTGGGCGCGGCGAAACCCGAAGACGGCCAGGTGCAGTTGAATGGCCACGCGCTGGCGCTGGCCGCCGGCGACGCGTTGCCGCCGCTGCAGGGCGCACCGGAAACGGCGGGTCGCGTAGCGCTGGCACCGGCCACCATCACCTTCTTCGCCATGGCGGGCGCGGGGAACCCGGCCTGCCATTGAGGGATCAACCGCCGCGGCGGCTCCAGCGGCACCACACCACGCCACCCACGAGGAAGTTCCCATGACCACGTTCAAAGTCGGCTACATCGTCGGCAGCCTCGCCAAGGGCTCCATCAACCGCCTGCTGGCCAAGGCGCTCACCCGGCTCGCGCCACCCACACTGCAGCTGGTGGAGATCCCGATCAAGGACCTGCCGCTGTACAGCTACGACTACGACGCCGACTACCCGCCGGTGGCGCGCGCGTTCAAGCAGGCGATCGCCGAGGTCGACGCGGTGCTGTTCGTCACGCCGGAGTACAACCGCTCGATCCCCGGCGCGCTGAAGAACGCGATCGACTGGGCCAGCCGGCCATGGGGCAAGAACTCGTTCGCGCGCAAACCGTCCGGCGTGATCGGTACCTCGCCCGGCTCGATCGGCACCGCGGTCGCGCAGCAGCAGCTGCGCGGCGTGCTGTGCTTCTGCAATTCGCCGCTGATGAACACGATCGAGGCGTACATCCAGTTCAGCCCCGGCCTGATCAGCGAGGACGGCGCGGTCAGCAACGACGCCACCGCCGAGTTCCTCAGCAATTACATGAAGGAGCTGCACGTCTTCATCGAGCGCGTGCTCACCGTGCTGCCCCGGGAGGACTAGGGCGGCGGCACACCGTTGCCGCCGGCACCGGCGGCAACGGCGCTGGACCAGTGCAGCGACGACGGCGGGGAAGTCCATGGCCTCCATATCCTCCACACGCCTGAGCGTGTATGCCGCGCTGGCGGGCAACCTGCTGGTCGCGCTCACCAAGACCGCCGCCGCGATCGGCACCGGCAGTTCGGCGATGCTGAGCGAGGCCGTCCATTCGTTCGTCGATACCGGCAACGAGCTCCTGCTGCTGCACGGCATGCGCCGCTCGATGCAGCAGGCCGACCCGGAGCACCCGCTGGGCTACGGCCGCGAGCTGTATTTCTGGAGCTTCATCGTGGCCCTGATGGTGTTCGCGCTGGGCGCCGGCGTGTCGATCTACCAGGGCGTCGTCCATGTCCGCCAGCCGCAGCCGATCAGCCATCCGCTGGTGAGCTACGTGGTGTTCGGCCTGTGTTTCGCGTTCGAGGGCGCCTCCTGGCTGGTCTCGCTGCGGCAGTTCCGGGCCGCCAAGGGCCCGCTGGGCTACTACGAGGCCTTCCGCCGCAGCAAGGACCCGCCGTCCTTCATGGTGCTGTTCGAGGACAGCGCCGCACTGGTCGGCATCGCGATCGGCGTGGCCGGCACCTTTGCCGCCACCACGCTGGCGCTGCCGGCCGCCGACGGCATCGCCTCGATCCTGATCGGCCTGGTGCTCGCCTTCGTCGCCGCCCTGCTCGCCCGCGAGAGCAAGAGCCTGCTGATCGGCGAACGCGGCGATCGCCGGCTGCATGCGGCGATCCTGCGCATCGCGCAGGAACAGGGCCCGATAGCCTGCGTCAACGGATTGCTCACCGTGCAACTGGCACCGAACCAGATCGTCGCCGCGCTCAGCCTGCAGTTCGCCGATGACATCCGCGCCAGCGAGATCGAGGATCTGGTGCTTGCCCTCGAACGGAAGATCCGCCAGGCCCACCCGGAGGTCATCGACCTGTTTGTGAAACCGCAGACCGATGACGCGTACCGGGAAAGCATGCGTCGACGCTTCGGCGAGCCATGGTCAGCAGCGGCCGGCCGCACGTCATGAATGCGATGGCCGGTCCATCGCTGCGTCGACGCTTGCCGTGCCGCCGCCGACACCACGCGGGAACGCGTCCTTCAACCAACTGCCTCCGCCCGTAGCACCACGTCGCATGCCTTGCGGTCGGCGATGCTCGTCCGGCTCGACGCGATCGATGGAAGGATCGACATGACCATGGCCATCGCGCTGCATGACGTTGATCCGTCGCCCGTCACACACGCGTGAACGCTGCAAGGCGGAGGCACCGCAGGATCTTTCGGGCGGGCATGGCCGGGGCGATGCCGCGGAAAGCCCCGCGATGCCCTTCCTTCCGCGAGGCACCAACCACCCACTGCGGCTTTCGCCGGCCTGGATTTTCACATCGTCTTGAGCCCGCAGCAGAGTAGCGTTGCCCAGTCCGGCAAGTCGCCGGGCGGCGAGGTAACGAGCAGGGGAAATATCGTGGCGACGAACCTACCCGAGAGCATCGACACTCGCTGCGATACCCTTGCCGATCCTGCGCGGCGGCGCCTGCTGGCCGGCCTGCTCACCGCCTACACCGCCTCGCTGATCCCCTGGGCACTGGCGCAACCGGCACCGCGCGCCGACCTCGGCGCCTTCACCGCGCTCTCGGCGATCCTGGTCGGACGGCAGGCGCTGGATGCCGCGCAGGCGAGGCGCCTGTACGACGCCCTCGCCGCCACCCACCCGAACTTTCCGGCCGACGTGCAGGCGCTGCTGGCCCTGATCAACGAACGCCACATCGATCCGTTGCAATTGCAGGGCGTGCTGGACGCCGAACATGCTGCCCTGACGCCGCTGCCGCGGCAGATCGTCAGCGCCTGGTGCCTGGGCGTGATCGGCAGCGGCGAAGGCGCGCGCTGCGTCGCCTACGAGACCGCGCTCAACGCGGTGATCGTGGCCGACGTGCTGAAGCCGCCGACCTATGCCTACGGCAGCTACGGCAGCTGGACCGGCAAACCCGTCTGAAGGAGTGGCAACGCATGTCCGCACAGCAGTCGGCTGACATCGTGGTGATCGGCTCGGGCATCGTCGGCGCGCTGGCCGCGCGCCGGCTGGCGCAGCAGGGCGCCTCGGTGCTGATCCTGGAAGCGGGGCCGCGGCTGGAACGCGCCCGCATCGTCGCCGCGTTCCGCAACTCGCCGCTGAAAGGCAACTGGATGGCGCCGTACCCGCCGTCGGCGTGGGCGCCGCATCCGATCTATGTGCCCAAGGACAACGGCTACCTGAAACAGGCCGGGCCGTATCCCTATCCGGCCGAGTACATCCGCGCGGTGGGCGGCACCACCTGGCACTGGGCCGCACAGGCGTGGCGGCTGGTGCCGAACGACGTGCGCATCAAGAGCCTGTACGGCGTGGGCGTGGACTGGCCGATGACCTACGAGGAACTCGACCCCTGGTATCAGGAAGCGGAGGAGATCCTCGGCGTGGCCGGCGCGGACGACACCGGCTCGCCGCGACAGCATCCGTTCCCGATGGAGCCGGTGGCCGAGCCATGGTCGATGCGCCGCTTCCGCGAACGGCTGGCACCGGTGTATCCGGTGGTCGCCAACACGGTGGCGCGCAACAGCCGCGGCTACGACGGGCGGCCGGCCTGCGTGGGCAACAACAGCTGCCAGCCGATCTGCCCGGTCAACGCGCAGTACCTGGGCATCAACGCGGTGGAGGCGGCCGAGGCGGCGGGAGCAAAGCTGCTGCCCAACGCGGTGGTCTACCGCATCGAACACGACGCTAGCGGCCGCATCGCGGCGGTGCACTACTATGCGCCCGACAAGAGCGAGCACCGCGTCACCGGCAAGACCTTCATCCTCGCCGCGAACGGCATCGAGAGCCCGAAACTGTTGTTGTTGTCGGCCAGCAGCAAGTACCCCGACGGGCTGGCCAACAGCTCCGGCATGGTCGGCCGCCACCTGATGGACCACCCCAGCACCTCGCTCACGTTCTACGCCGACGAGGAACTGTGGCTGGGCCGCGGCCCGCAGAGCCCCAGCTCGATCAACACCCTGCGCGACGGCGCGTTCCGCAGCCAGCACGCGCCGTACCGGCTGGATTTCACCAACATCTCGCAGGTGTTCAGCGTCACCAACGACCTGATCAAGGAAGGCGTGTACGGCGCGGAGTTCGAGAAGCAGCTGCGCTGGCGCGCCGCGCGGCAGGTCAACGTGAAGAACGTGCTGGAGGTGCTGCCCAATCCCGACAACCGCATCGCGCTCAGCGCGGAGAAGGACGCCATGGGCATCCCGAAACCGGAAGCGCACTACGCGATCGACGACTACACGCGCCGCGCCGCGGAAGTGTCCAAGGCCGACTTCGCCCGCATCGCCGAGCTGATGGGCGGCACCGGCCTGCGCTACAGCGCGGAAGGCCAGTTCGCCAACAACCAGCACATCACCGGCACGATGAGCATGGGCAACGATCCGGCGAGCTCGGTGGTCGACGCGTTCGGCCGCACGCACGACCACGAGAACCTGTTCGTCTGCAGCACCGGCGTGATGCCCACCGCGGCCACGATGAACTCCACGCTCACCGCGGTGGCGCTGGCGCTGCGCACCGCCGAGCACATCCTGCCGGCGAAACAGGCGCACGCGGCCACGGCGCGCGCAGACCACCAGGCGGACCTGGCATGAACGCACTGATCCGCTGCCTCCCGCTGCTCGCCCTGATCGGCCCGCTCACCGCCACGCCTGCCGGCGCTGCCGACAACACCGATGCCGCCCTGCTGCAGCGCGGCCAGTACCTGGCCACCGCAGGCGACTGCGTGGCCTGCCATACCGCGCCGGGCGGCAAGCCGTACGCCGGCGGGCTGAAGATATCCACGCCGGTAGGCACCATCGTCAGCACCAATATCACGCCATCGACCAGCACCGGCATCGGCCGCTACACCGAGGCGCAGTTCAGCGACGCCGTGCGCAAGGGCATCCGCGCCGATGGCGCCCACCTGTATCCGGCGATGCTGTACACCTCGTATGCGTTGCTCACCGACGACGACGTGCATGCGCTGTACGCGTACTTCATGCACGGCGTGGCGCCAGTGGACAGCAAGCCGCCGCCGACCCGGCTGCCGTTCCCGTTCAACATCCGCCTGTCGATGGCGGCGTGGAACCTGCTGTTCCTCGACGGCAAGCCGTTCACGCCCGACCCGGGCCAGAGCGCCGAATGGAACCGCGGCGCCTATCTGGTGCGCGGGCTGGCCCACTGCGGCGACTGCCACACGCCGCGCAACCTGCTGATGGCCCAGCGGCCGTCGCGCGAGCTGGCCGGCGGCACGATCGATGGCTGGAGCGGAGTCAACATCACCTCCGACGCGAACAGCGGCATCGGCACCTGGAGCGGGCAGGCTATGGTCGACTACCTGCGGCTCGGCCACGCCCGCGGCAAGGCGCAGGCGGCCGGGCCGATGGCGGAGGCGGTCGAGTACAGCCTGCAGCACCTCGAACCCACCGACCTGCAGGCGATCGCCGCCTACCTGAAGACGGTCCCCGCGCAACACGACCCGGGCGACACCCGGCCCGTCGACAGCTGGGGCGCGGCGTTCGACGGGATCGCCGACCAGCGCGGCACCGCCCTGCCCGACGACGGCGGGCAGTGGAGCGGCGCGCAGCTCTACGACGCGCACTGCGCCAGCTGCCACCAGGCCAGCGGCGAAGGAAGCTTCGACGGCGGTCTGCCGCCGCTGTTCCACAACACCGCCACCGGCCGCGCCGACACCGCCAACCTGGTGCTGGTGATCCTCAACGGCATCCGCTGGCAGACCGGCGACTCCGGCGTGCATATGCCGGGCTTCGCCGACGCGCTGTCCGACCACCAGGTCGCCACCCTCGGCAACTACCTGACACTGCATTACGGCAACCCCGCCGCACGGATCACCGGTACGCAGGTCGCCAACCTGCGCAGCGGCGGTGCGCCGTCGCACCTGGTCGCCCTGGTGCGGCTGGCGATAGTCCTGGTGGTGGTGCTGATCCTCGCCATCATCGTCCTGTGGCGCCGGCGCGGACGGCGCCGGCCTTCCTCCAGCCAGGCCTGACCTGCATGCGCCATCCATCCTGCACGATCCGCGGCCTGCTGCTCGGTGGCGCATTGTGGCTATGTACCCTGCCGGCCATGGCGCAGCAAGCCGGCGGCTGGCTCGTCCAACCCACGCTGACCGGTGACTGGGGCGGCTCGCGCAGCACCCTGCAGGACAAGGGCATCAACCTGCGCGCGCACTGGACCACCGAGAGCGCGGGCAACCCGTCCGGCGGCCGGCGGCAGACCGCGCGCTACACCCAGCAGCTCGATTTCGGCGCCGACTTCGACCTCGACAAGCTGTGGGGCGTGCCCGACGCGAAGATCCAGTTCACCGTCACCAAGCGCGATGGCCGCAGCCTGAGCAACGACGCGCTGGGCAACCTGTTCTCGGTGCAGGAGCTGTACGGTGCGGGGCAGAACTTCCGCCTGGCCGAACTGAACTGGCAGCAGGATTTCCTCGAGCACAAGGTCACCCTCGAACTGGGCTGGTCGCCGATGGGCGACGACCTCGCGCGGCTGGCGGCATTCTGCAATTTCCAGAACGGCATCATCTGCGGCCACGCCAATGCGATGACCACCAACAGCGGCGCGCACAACTACCCCACCGCGCAATGGGGCGCGAGGCTGAAGGTGCATGTCACGCCGACTTTCTACGTGCAGGGCGGCGTCTACCAGAACAATCCGAAAGCGGGCAACCGCGACCAGGGCTGGAACCTCAGCTTCAACAGCAACGGCCTGATCGTGCCGGTCGAGCTGGGCTGGAGCACCCGCCCCGACAACCCGCGGCCCGGCGAGTTCAAGCTCGGCGCCTACTACAACAGCGCCGGCACGCCCGACGTGCTCACCGACGTCAACGGCCTCTCCGCCGGGCTGACCCGCGCCGCGTTCGAGCACCACGACGGCCGCTCGGGCGGCTACTTCATCCTGGACAAGATGGTCTATCGCGAAGGCCCCGGCACCAAGCGGGGGCTCACCCTGGGCGCGATGGGCGGCGTGGGCGACGCGGCGACGGCGAAGTTCCGCTACTTCTGGATCGTCGGCGGCCACTACCAGGGCACCTTCCCCGGCCGCGACAACGACGTGGTCTCGTTCATGGCGGCGTCGGCGCGGATCAATCCGCGACTGACCCGCTACCAGCGCGACCGCGACAGCGTGGCGCCCGGCGCGCTGCCGATCCAGACCTACGAGACCGTGCTGGAAGTGGACTACGGCGCGAAGATCGCGCCGTGGCTCACCCTGCGCCCCAACCTGCAGTACATCATCCGCCCCAACGGCACCGGCAAGATCCCCGACGCCTTCGTGATCGGCCTGTATACGCAGGTGACGTTCTGAACACGATCGAGCCGAAACGACAACGGGCGCCGAGGCGCCCGTTGCCTTCACCGCATGGCCCGCCCGCTCAGAGCGAGTAGTACATCTGGAATTCCAGCGGGTGCGTGCTGGCGCGGTACTTCGTCACTTCCTTCATCTTCACCTCGATGTAGGCGTCGATGAAGTCGTCGGTGAACACGCCGCCGGCCTTGAGGAAGTCGCGGTCCTTGTCCAGCGCTTCCAGCGCGGCGTCCAGGCTGGAGCACACCTGCGGGATGTTCTTCTCTTCTTCCGGCGGCAGGTCGTACAGGTCCTTGTCGGCCGGCGCGCCCGGGTCGATCTTGTTGATGATGCCGTCCAGGCCGGCCATCATCAGCGCGGTGAACACCAGGTAGCCGGAGTTCATCGGGTCGGGGAAGCGCACCTCGATGCGGCGGCCCTTGGGGCTGGCCACGTACGGGATGCGGCAGCTCGCCGAACGGTTGCGCGCCGAGTAGGCCAGCATCACCGGCGCCTCGAAGCCCGGCACCAGCCGCTTGTAGCTGTTGGTGGTGGAGTTGGCGAAGGCGTTGATCGCGCGGGCATGTTTGAAGATGCCGCCGATGTACCACAGCGCGGTCTGGCTGAGGCCGCCGTAGAGGTCGCCGGCGAACAGGTTTTCGCCGTTCTTCGACAGCGACTGGTGCACGTGCATGCCCGAGCCGTTGTCGCCGACCAGCGGCTTCGGCATGAAGGTGACGGTCTTGCCGTTCTGGTGCGCCACGTTCTTGATGACGTACTTCATCGTCAGCAGTTCGTCGGCCTTCTTCACCAGCGTGTTGAACCTCACGCCGATCTCGCACTGGCCGGCGTTGGCCACCTCGTGGTGGTGCACCTCGACCTTCTGCCCCAGCGACTCCAGCACCTTGCACATGTCGGCGCGCAGGTCGCCCAGCGAATCGACCGGGCTGACCGGGAAGTAGCCGCCCTTCACGCCCGGGCGGTGGCCGCTGTTGTTGCCGTCGTACTTGTAGCGCGACGACCACGCCGCTTCTTCCGAGCCGATCTCGTAGAACACGCGGCCGGGATCGTTCTGCCAGCGCGCCGAGTCGAAGATGAAGAACTCCGGCTCCGGGCCGAAGAACGCGGTGTCGGCGATGCCGGTGGATTTCAGGAACGCCTCGCCGCGCTTGGCGATCGAGCGCGGGTCGCGGCCGTAGGCCTGCATAGTGCTCGGCTCCAGCACGTCGCAGTGCAGGATCAGCTGGGTGTGCGAGCTGAACGGGTCGAGGTGGGCGGTGTCCGGGTCGGGCAGCAGGATCATGTCCGACTCGTTGATGCCCTTCCAGCCGGTGATCGAGGAGCCGTCGAACATCTTGCCGTCCTCGAACGTCGACTCGTCGATCGCGTGGGCCGGGAAGGTGACGTGGTGATGCGTACCGAGCATATCGGCGAAGCGGAAGTCGACGAACTCGACCTCATGCTCCTGGATCAGGTCGAGCACTTTGTTGGCGGACATGGGACAACCTCGAAGGTGGATGGTGACTGGTCTTTGGCAAGGTCCGTGCCAGCGGGCAGAACCGTTGTCCGACAACGGCTTGACGGATGCCACGGCGACGGTAAGGGTGGCTTCGGGCAGCATGATGGTGCAATGTGGCCGGCACATTGCACCATTATGGTTCGGTCGTCACGCCCGGCGACCGCCCGCCTCATCCATCGTAGGCGCTTTCGCCATGCGAGGTAATGTCCAGCCCCTCGCGCTCCGCCTCGTACGACACGCGCAGGCCGAACACCGCCTTGACCGCCAGGTAGGCCAGCACCGAAACCACGCCGCTCCAGAATACGGTGATGCCCACGCCCAGCGCCTGCACGCCGAGCTGGTGGACCACTGAATAGTCCGCTGCGCCGGTGCCGCCCAGCGCCGGTGCGGTGAACACGCCGGTCAGCAGCGCGCCCACGATGCCGCCGACGCCGTGCACGCCGAACACGTCCAGCGCATCGTCCGCGCGCAGCAGCTTCTTCAGCCCGGTCACGCCCCACACGCAGCAGAAACTGGCCATTGCGCCGATCACGATCGCGCCCATCGGCCCCACCGTGCCGCAGGCCGGGGTGATCCCGACCAGGCCGGCCACCGCGCCGGAGGCGCCGCCCACCATCGACGCATGGCCGCGCATCACCGCCTCCATCGCCAGCCACGCCAGCACCGCCGCCGCCGCCGCCAGCAGGGTGTTGATGAAGGCCAGCCCCGCGCCCGCGTTCGCCTCCAGGTTGGAGCCGGCGTTGAAGCCAAACCAGCCCACCCACAGCAACGCCGCGCCGACCATGGTGAACGTCACGTTGTGCGGCTTCATCGGCTCGCGGCCGAAGCCCAGCCGCGGTCCGACGAACCAGGCGCCGACCAGGCCGGCCACGCCGGCGTTGATGTGCACCACGGTGCCGCCGGCGAAATCCAGCGCGCCCCTGGCGAACAGGAAGCCGTTCGGCCCCGCCCACACCATGTGCGCGATCGGCAGGTAGGCGAAGGTGAACCAGATCGCCGCGAACAGCAGCACTGCGCGGAAACGCATGCGCTCGGCGAACGCACCCACGATCAGCGCGCCGGTGATGCCGGCGAAGGTGGCCTGGAACGCCACGAACACGTACTCCGGCAGCGACACGCCGGCGGTGAACGTGGCCGCCAGCGTGTCTTTCGTCACGCCGTGCAGGAACAGCTTGGCGAAGTCGCCGATCACCGCGCCGCCGCCGCTGAATGCGAGGCTGTAGCCGTACGCCACCCACAGCAGCAGCAAGAGCGAAAACACCGTCAGCACCTGCATCAAGATCGACAGCACGTTCTTCGAACGCACCAGGCCGCCGTAGAACAGCGCCAGCCCCGGCACCGTCATCATCAGTACCAGCAAGGTGGAGGTGAGCATCCAGGCCACGTCGCCCTTGTCGACCACCGGCGCGGCCGCGGTGGCGTGCAGCATCGGCGCGGCCAGGGCCAGCGCCAGGCCAGCGCCGATGCCGCGATGGAACTTGAACTCTTTCATGGAAAACCTCGCGTGCTTCGGGTCAGAGGGCGTCGGCGTCGAGTTCGCCGGTGCGGATGCGGATCACCTGGTCCACGCCGGTGACGAAGACCTTGCCGTCGCCGACGTTGCCGGTGCGGGCCGAGTGCTGGATCTCCTCCAGCACGGCGTCGAGCAGCTCGTCGGGCACCACCACCTCGACCTTGAGCTTGGGCAGGAAATCGACCACGTACTCGGCGCCGCGGTACAGCTCGGTGTGGCCCTTCTGGCGGCCGAAGCCGCGCACTTCCGTCACCGTGATGCCCGACACGCCGGCGCGCGCGAGCGCGTCGCGGACCTCGTCGAGCTTGTACGGGCGGATGACGCTGGTGATCATTTTCATGGATGGCTCCCGGTGGAATGTCTTTCAGAACGACCTGGCCACGCTCAGCAGCGCGGTGGCGCGGCCCAGGTAATGGCCATGCGCATTGGTGTAGGCCGCCCTGCCCGCATTGGTGTCGCAGTAGGCCAGCGCCGCCGACCAGGCGCTGCCGACGTTGCGGGTCACGCCCAGCTTCCAGTCGCTGTACGAGGCGCCGGGCACGTTCGCCACGTGCTGGTGACCGGCGTGCGCGTTGAGCAGCCAGCCCGGCGCAAACTCCTGGTTCCACGACAGGTCGAGGTAGCCGCTGTGCCGGCTGCCGGCGTAGCCGAACAGGTCGGTGAAGGCGTACGAGTACTTCAGCGACACGCTTTTCCAGGCCAGTGCGGCATAGCCCTCGGTGGTATTGGGCAGGGTGGAGCCCGCCGGGTAGCTGCCGGGGTACTGGTAGCGGTATACGCCGACGTCCCCGCTCCAGTCGCCGCCGAGGCTGCCGCGCCAGCCGCCGTAGAGATCCAGCTCCACGCTGCTGGAAACCGGCGCCGCGGAGGTCGACCCGTCGGACAGCCAGCTGACATTGCTGCCCCAGCCGCCGAGGTACCAGCCGCTGGCATGGTCGAATTCGACGCCGGCCTGCACCGCAGGCTTGCGATCGGTCTGCGAAAGCCCGCGGAACAGGTAGTCGCTGACCACGCCGGCGCTGCCGACCCACTTGCTGGCCGGCACCTCGCCGGCCCGCGCCGGCACCAGGCCGGAGGCGGCACAGCACAGCACGACGGCCGCCGCGGATATCCAATTTCGTTTCATTGGCTACGCTTCCTCGGTGGTGGCGTCGCGGCGATGGCCGTCCAGACGTCCATCAGCTGCCGCGACACGGTCATGCGATTGCATGACCCCCTGTTCCCTCAGCAAGCCACGTGCCACGGACGGAAACCGTTGGCGTGACTGCCTCGGCGGCGCCGTGGCGAGCCGGCCGCGTCCGCGTTAGCACCATCTGCACCCACCGTGGCGGCCGGTTTGCACTGTTCCAGTGCGTGTACGGTCGGCTGGCGCGCCCGGCCCGCAACCCTCCAGTACGGAGGCAAAACCCGTAAGCTATGGCGCTTCATGCCGACAATCCGCTCGACGGCACGTCTCCACCACCCTGCCAACGGACCCCTCCCGTGACCGACCTGCTCAGCGTCATCCTGCTCGGCATCATCGAAGGCATCACCGAATTCCTGCCGATCTCCTCCACCGGCCACCTGCTGATCGCCGAGAAGTTCGGGCTGGGCGCGCGCTCGGACCTGTTCAACATCGGCATCCAGGCCGGTGCGATCCTGGCGGTCACGCTGATCTACTGGAAGCGCATCTGGCAGCTGTCGACGCAGTGGCGCGACCCGGCCAACCGCGACTACCTGCTGAAGCTGGTGGTGGCCTTCCTGATCACCGCGGTTATCGGCCTCGCGGCGGTGAAACTGGGCTTCAAGCTGCCCGAGACGGTAACCCCGGTCGCCTGGGCGCTGGTGATCGGCGGCCTGTGGATGATCGCGGCCGAACGACTGGCCGCGCGCCAACCCGAGCGCAGCGCGGTGACGTGGAAGGTGACGATCCTGGTCGGCATCGCGCAGATGGTCGCCGGCATCTTCCCCGGCACCTCGCGTTCGGCCGCGACGATCTTCGCGGCGATGCTGTTCGGCACCAGCAACCGCGCGGCGGCCACCGAGTTCGCGTTCCTGGTCGGCATCCCCACGATGTACGCGGCCACCGGCTACGAGCTGCTAAAGGTGGTGAAGGACGGCAGCGCCGCGCACGAGGACTGGACCGCGCTGGTCGTCGGCTTCGTGGTCTCGGCGATCGTCGCGTTCGTGGCAGTGAAGTGGCTGCTCGGCTACATCCGCAGCCACACCTTCACCCCCTTCGCGATCTACCGCATCGCGTTCGGCGTGGCGCTGCTGTTGCTGGTGCCGGCCGGCGCCTGATCACGCCGCTGCCGGCATCCGTTCGTCGCGGGCGGCCTTCCGGGCGGTGCCGCCCGGGGCGATCCGGCACTGCGGCTTGCTGGTGCGCTCGAACAGCTCGCTGATCCAGCCGATGAAGGCCTGCACCCGCGCCGACAGGTGGCGCTTCTGCGGGTAGACGATCCACACCGGCGAGCCGGTGGAGATCGTGTCGCTCATGACGATCTCCAGCTGGCCCTTGGCCAGTGCGCTGGCGGCCAGGCAATGCGGGATCTGGATGATGCCCAGGCCGGCCACCGCGGCCTGGATCACCGACTCGCCGTCGTTGATCAGCATATGCGCGTCGATGTCCAGCGCGACACGCCCGCCAGGCGTGTCGAACTGCCACTGGTACGGCTTGCCGCTGCTGGGGTAGACGTAGTTGATGCAGCGGTGCTGCCTCAGTTCCTCGATGTTCTGCGGCACGCCGTGCCTGCGCAGGTACTCGGGCGAGGCGCACAGCACGTTGCTGAAGTAGCCGAGCTTGCGCGCGATCAGGTTGGAATCGGCCAGTTCGCCCATGCGGATCGCGCAGTCGTAGCCTTCCTCGTTGAGGTCGAAGTGGTAGTCGCACATCGCCAGTTCCAGGCGGATGTCCGGGTAGCGCTGCTCGAACGCGGCAAGGTTCGGGATCAGCGCCGAACGGCCGATCGCCGAGTGCGCGGCGACCCGCAACTTGCCCACAGGATGGCTGCGCGCATGCCCCAGCGCCTCGGTCGCCTCGGCCAGATCGGCAAGGATCTCCTTGCAACGGGCGTGGAACGAGGCCCCATCGTCGGTCAAACGCAATGACCGGGTAGAACGGAACAGCAGTCGTGCGCCGAGCTGGGTTTCCAGCCGCGACACGGCCCGGCTAACCCCGGACGGAGTCATGCCCAACTGGTTGGCGGCGGCGGCGAAACTCTTGGCTTCGACCACGCGGACGAAGGTCGAAATGGCGGAAAAGTCTTCCATGGTTTCAATTCCTCGTCGATTCGTGACTGCGGCGCACGAGTGTAGTGCGCAAGAAACGGATTTTCTATACCGAAAAGTACACCTATTCTCTCGGCCCTTCGCCGGGTTCCCCCTCCCCGGCCAACATGGTGTTGGGAGCGCATGATGAAAAAACAATGGATGCTGGTCCCCCTGGTCGCGGCCGGCGCACTGGGCAGCTGGCTGCTGCTGCACGGCAACGACAGCCACGCGCAGGGCCCCGCCGCCGGTGGCCCGCCGGAGGTGACGATGGCGCAGGCGTTGACCCGGCGGGTCAGCGACAGCGCCGAGTTCACCGGCCGGCTGCAAGCGGTCAACACGGTGCAGGTACAGCCGCGCGTGGGCGGCTTCGTGGAGTCGGTGCAGTTCCAGGAAGGCGCGCTGGTGCGCAAGGGCGACGTGCTGTTCCAGCTCGATGCCCGCCCGTACCAGGCGGAGGTCGACCGGCTGGTCGCCAACCAAGCACAGGCCCGCGCCGAGCTGAGCCTGGCCGAGACCAACCAGCGCCGCGCCGAGATGCTGCTGGCCCAGCACGCGATCGCGCAGCAGGAAGCCGACCGCCAGGCCACCACCGCGCAGAGCGCGCGGGCGCAGCTGGGCGCGGCCACCGCCGCGCTCGCCGCGGCGCGGCTGAACCTGGACTTCACCCGGGTGCGCGCACCGATCGACGGCCGCGTCAGCAACGCGCGGGTCACCCCCGGCAACCTGGTCACCAGCAACGACGTGCTGACCAGCATGGTCTCGGTGAACCCGGTCTACGTCTACTTCGACGTGGACGAGCAGACCTGGCTCAAGCTCGACCACCTGCGCGCCAGCGCGAAGCAGGCCGGCCACGACGCGCGGATCGAGGCGGCGATGGGCCTGGCCGACGAATCGGGCTACCCGCACGAAGGTCGCCTCGATTTCGTCGACAATCAGCTGCACACCGGCTCCGGCACGATGCGCCTGCGCGCGGTGTTCGACAACGCCGACGGCCTGTACACGCCAGGCCTGTACGCCCGCGTGCAGCTGCAGAGCGGCCAGGCCCGGGCGCGCGTGCTGGTGGACGACCGCGCGATCGGCACCGACCTCGGCAACCGCTTCGTCTACGTGGTCGACCAGGAATACAAGGTGCAGTACCGCAAGGTCGACACCGGCGCGCTGTTCCATGGCCTGCGCGTGATCGACAGCGGCCTCGCGCCGACCGACGTGGTGGTGGTGAACGGCCTGCAGCGCGTGCGCCCCGGCGTCCAGGTGAACCCGCAGCAGGTGGCGATGGGCTACCGGCTGGATGCGGCGGACAAGGCGCTGGTGGAGCGCGGCGATGCGCCGAATGTGGACAAGCGCACGGCGCAGGCCAATACGGCGGCAGCAAAGGTACCGCAGGGTTGACGATGCGCCCCCTCCCCTGCGTGCAGCAGGGGAGGGTTGGGGAGGGGTGAAGCCCTCCAGTCTGACGCAAAGCAAGCGCAAGAGCGTTACCCCCTCCCCGCCTCCCCCTGCTGCGCAGGGGGAGGAGCAAAGAAAGACCGAAGCCGTCAACCGGCTTCGTCGAGGATCTTTTGCATGAAAAACATCGCCCAATTCTTCGTCGACCGGCCGATCATGGCCGCCGTGCTGTCGCTGCTGTTCGTGATCACCGGCGCCATCGCGGTGTTCCAGCTGCCGATCAGCGAATACCCCGAGGTGGTGCCGCCCACCGTGGTGGTGCGCGCCGCCTACCCCGGCGCCAACCCGAAGGTGATCGCCGAAACCGTCGCCACCCCACTGGAGGAACAGATCAACGGCGTGCAGGGCATGCTGTACACCTCCTCGCAGGCCACCAGCGACGGCGCGATGACGCTGACCGTAACCTTCGCGCTGGGCACCAATCTCGACACCGCCCAGGTCGACGTGCAGAACCGCGTGGCGCAGGCACTGCCGAAACTTCCCGAGGAAGTGCAGCGGCTGGGCGTCACCACGCAGAAGAGTTCGCCCGACCTGACCATGGTGGTGCACCTCATCTCGCCCGACCAGCGCTACGACATGCTGTATCTGTCGAACTACGCGCGACTGCACGTGAAGGACGTGCTGGGTCGGCTCGACGGCGTGGGCGACGTGCAGATCTTCGGCGCCGGCGAGTACTCGATGCGCGTGTGGCTGGACCCGCAGAAGCTGGCGCAGCGCTCGCTCACCACCGGCGACGTGATCGCCGCGATCCGCGAGCAGAACGTGCAGGTCGCCGCCGGCGCGCTGAACGCGCCGCCGGGTCCGGGCAAGGCCGCGTTCCAGCTCAACATCAACACCCGCGGCCGGCTGGTCAGCGAGGACGACTTCCGCAACATCATCGTGCGCACCGATGCGAGCGGCGGTGTCATCCACCTCGGCGACGTGGCCAAGGTCGACCTCGGCTCGAACAACTACGCGCTGCGCAGCCTGCTCGACAACAAGCCCGCGGTGGCGCTGCCGATCTTCGCGCGGCCCGGTTCCAACGCGATCCAGATCTCCGACGAGGTGCGCGCCACCATGGCGCAGCTGAAGAAGGAGTTCCCGCAGGGCGTCGACTATTCCATCGTGTACGACCCGACCGTGTTCGTGCGCGGCTCGATCGAGGCGGTGGCGCACACGCTGCTGGAGGCGATCCTGCTGGTGGTGCTGGTGGTGATCCTGTTCCTGCAGACCTGGCGCGCCTCGATCATCCCGCTGGTGGCGGTGCCGGTGTCGCTGATCGGCACCTTCGCGGTGATGCACCTGGCCGGCTTCTCGCTCAACGCGCTGAGCCTGTTCGGCCTGGTGCTGGCGATCGGCATCGTGGTCGACGACGCGATCGTGGTGGTAGAGAACGTGGAGCGGCACATCGAGCTGGGCCAGTCGCCGAAGGAGGCCACGCGCCAGGCGATGCGCGAGGTCACCGGGCCGATCGTGGCCACCGCGCTGGTGCTGTGCGCGGTGTTCATCCCCACCGCCTTCGTCAGCGGCCTCACCGGCCAGTTCTACCGCCAGTTCGCGCTGACCATCGCGATCTCCACGGTGATCTCCGCGTTCAACTCGCTGACCCTGAGCCCGGCGCTGGCCGCCGTGCTGCTGAAGGGCCACGACGCGCCGAAGGACCGCCTCACGCGCGGCATCGATCGCGCATTCGGCTGGCTGTTCCGCCCGTTCAACCGCGTCTTCCATCGCGGCTCGGAGCGCTATGTTGGCGGCGTGAAGCGCATCGTGGGCAAGGGCAAGCTGGCGCTGGTGGTGTATGCCGGTCTGATCGCACTGACCTGGTTCGGCTTCTCGCACGTGCCGACCGGCTTCGTGCCGGGTCAGGACAAGCAGTACCTGGTGGCGTTCGCGCAGCTGCCCGACGCAGCCTCGCTCGACCGTTCCGAGGACGTGATCCAGCGCATGGGCGCGATCGCCCTGCAGCAGCCGGGCGTGGAACATGCGGTGGCCTTCCCCGGGCTGTCGATCAACGGCCTCACCAACTCGACCAACTCCGGCATCGTGTTCGTCGCGCTGAAGCCGTTCGAGCAACGCCGTGACGCATCGCTGTCGGCCGGCGCGATCGCCGGCGCGCTGAACCAGAAGTTCGCCGCGATCCAGGACGCGTACATCGCGGTGTTCCCGCCGCCGCCGGTGATGGGGCTGGGCACGATCGGCGGCTTCCGCCTGCAGATCGAGGATCGCGCCGACCGCGGCTTCGACGAGCTGTACCAGCAGACGCAGAACCTGATCGCCGCCAGCCGCAAGGATCCGGCGCTGGCCGGGCTGTTCTCCAGCTTCCAGATCAGCGTGCCGCAGGTGGACGCCGAGGTGGACCGCGAGAAGGCCAAGACCGTCGGCGTGAACCTGGCCGACGTGTACCAGACCATGCAGGCCTATCTGGGCTCGCTCTACGTCAACGACTTCAACCGCTTCGGCCGCACCTACCAGGTGAACGTCTCGGCCGATCCGGCGTTCCGGCACACGCCGCAGGACATCCTGCAGCTGAAGACGCGCAACGCGCAGGGTCAGATGGTGCCGCTGGGTTCGTTCGTCACCGTGCAGCAGGGTGCCGGCCCGGACCGGGTGCAGCACTACAACGGCTACGCCACCGCCGAGATCAACGGCGGCCCCGCGCCGGGCTTCAGTTCCGGCCAGGCGCAGGCGGCGATGGAGAAACTGGCGAGGGACAACCTGCCCAACGGCATCAGCTTCGAGTGGACCGAACTGACCTACCAGCAGATCCTCGCCGGCAATACCGCGATCCTGGTGTTCCCGCTGTGCGTGCTGCTGGTGTTCCTGGTGCTGTCGTCGCTGTACGAGAGCTGGTCGCTGCCGCTGGCGGTGATCCTGATCGTGCCGATGGTGCTGCTGTCAGCGATCGCCGGCGTGTGGCTCAGCGGCGGCGACAACAACATCTTCACCCAGATCGGTCTGATCGTGCTGGTCGGACTGGCGTGCAAGAACGCGATCCTGATCGTGGAGTTCGCTCGCGAACGCCAGCATGAAGGCATGAGCCGCCACGAGGCGGTGCTGGAAGCGGCGAAGCTGCGGCTGCGCCCGATCCTGATGACCTCGTTCGCCTTCATCATGGGCGTGGTGCCGCTGGTCGCCTCGCAGGGCGCCGGCGCCGAGATGCGCCACGCGATGGGCGTGGCGGTGTTCGCCGGCATGCTCGGCGTGACCATCTTCGGGCTGATCTACACGCCGCTGTTCTACGTCGTCATCCGCGCCCTGGTCGAGCGCCGCGAGGCGCGCGCGGCCGAACGCGCCGCCGCGCATGCGCTACCGGCGCTGGAGAACCATTGATGAAAACCCTCATGACAATGTCCGGACCCACAGCGCCGCAGGATCTCGCCCGGCAAGGTAACCGTAGGGCGGGCATCGTCCGCCACACCGCCACAGCAGGCGACGCGGGCACCACGGCGGGCAGTGCCCGCCCTACACCCCACCGCTCGGCTTTCGCCGGGATGACGGTGGTGGTTCTTCGAGCGTCGCTGCTGGCAGCCGCCCTCGCACTGGCCGGCTGCGCCAGCGTGGGTCCTGACTACCATGCGGCGAAGATTGCCGCGCCGCAGCTGCAGGGACTGGACGCCGCGCAGGAAAACAACGCGCAGTTCCAGGCCGCCTGGTGGAAGCAGTTCAACGATCCCGTGCTGGATGCACTGATCCAGCGTGCCGCCGCGAACAACCTCGACCTGCGCATCGCGGTGGCACGTCTGCAGGAATCGCGCGCGCTGCTGAGTGGTGCGAAATCCGACCAGCTGCCGACGATCGACACCCGCGTGAACTACACCCGCAGCCGCGGCCAGCAGCCCGGCTTCGGCACGCAGCGCCGTACCACCACGACCTACCAGGCCGGCTTCGATGCCTCGTGGGAGCTGGACCTGTTCGGCGGCGTACGCCGCTCGGTGGAGGCGGCTGGCGCCGACCTCGGCGCCAGCGAAGCGGCATTGCATGATGCCCAGGTCAGCCTGCTGGCCGAGGTCGCGCGCAACTATTTCGAATTGCGCGGCAACCAATTGCGGCTGGACATCGCCCGCCGCGACATCGACAACCAGCAGCAGACCGTGCACCTCACCGAGGTGCGCCAGCAGCTCGGCTCCGGCGCGGAGCAGGACGTGGCCAGCGCGAAGGCGCGGCTCGCCGCGGTGCAGGCGCAGCTGCCGCTGCTGCAGGCCCAGGCCAGCGCCAGCGAGTACCGCCTCGCCGTGCTGCTGGGCGCGCGACCGGGCGAGCTGGACATCGACGTGTCGCCGAAGAGCTTCATCCCGATCGCGGCGAGCCTGCCGATCGGCGACGCCGGCGACGTGCTGTCACGCCGTCCGGACGTGCGGACGGCCGAACGCGAATACGCCGCCGCCACCGCGCGCATCGGCGTGGCCAAGGCGGATTTCTTCCCGCACATCACGCTGGGTGGCTTCCTCGGCTTCCTGTCCGGGCGCAGCAACGATTTCGGCAGTCCTTCGACGCGCGCGTGGTCGCTGGCGCCCAGCATCAGCTGGGCCGGCCTCAACGTGCAGCGCGTGCGCGCCAACCTGCACGCCAGCGAGGCGCGCGCCGATGCGGCGCAGGCGAACTACCAGCGCACCGTGCTCGAAGCGATCGAGGACATCGACAACGCCGTCACCGGCTTCAACCAGCAGCGCATCCGCGTCGACCGCCTGATCGAGCAGGCCGCGCAGAGCAAGCGCGCCGCCGACCTCGCGCGCGTGCGCTACCAGGAAGGCGCCACCGGCTTCCTCGAACTGCTCGACGCCGAGCGCACCCAGCTCGCCGCCGAGGATGACCTGGCCCAGGCCGAGGCGGCGATCAACACCCGCGCCGTCGCGTTGTACAAGTCGCTCGGCGGCGGCTGGCAGGCCTGCGGCGACGAACGCTGCAGCGCCGTGGCCCGGGCCGGCATGCCATGAGCCGCCCGGCCCGGCGCCTGCCGGCCGCCACGCCGGTCTATCGCGTGGCGCTGGTCAGCGGCGCCAATCGCGGCCTCGGTTTCGAGGTGGCGCGGCAGCTCAGCGGGTACGGCATGACCGTGCTGCTGGGCGCGCGCGACCTGGACAAGGGCCTGCACGCGGCGCGCCAGCTGGCCGGCGGCCACGGCGAGGTAGTCGCGGTGCAGCTGGACGTGACCTGCCAGGACCAGGTCGATACGCTGGCGCGCTGGGTCGAGCTGACCTACGGCCGGCTCGATGTGCTGGTCAACAACGCCGGCGGCCATTACGACCACGACGCCCATGCCAGCCACGCCGACCTCGCGCCGGCGCTGGACGCGATGCAAACCCACCTGTTCGGCACCTGGCGACTGAGCAGCGCGCTGTTGCCGCTGATGCGCCGGCACGGCTACGGCCGCATCGTCAACGTCTCCAGCGGCTGCGGCGCCAGCGGGTCGAACAGCGGCCATTGCGTGGCCTACCGCACCTCCAAGTCCGCACTCAACGCGTACACCCGCACGCTCGCGGCCGAACTGGAAGGCAGCGGCATCGCGGTCAACGCGGTGTGCCCGGGCTGGGTCGCCACCGAACTCGGCGGCCCCGGCGGCCGGCCGGTGAGCGTCGGCGCCGCCGGCATCGTGTGGGCCGCCAGTCTGGCCGCACCGGCGCCGACCGGGCGCTTCTTCCGCGACGGCGAAGCGATCCCGTGGTGAATCCCGGCGCGGCACGATCATCGCGAGCCAACGCCGGCGCGACGCACGTTCGCGATCCACCGCATCGCGTTCGGCGTGGCGCTGCCGCGGCTGGTACGGCTGGCGCCTGCCCTCCCGGTTTTGATCAACGGAATCGTCCGGCGGAACGCCTAGCCAAAAGGCCGCTCGATGGACGGGCTCTGTGGCGTGAACCAGCGCGCACCGTCATCGGTGACATACATGATGTCCTCGAGCCGCACGCCGAACTCGCCGGGAATGTAGATACCCGGTTCATCGCTGAAGGTCATGTTTGCCAGGATCTTCCGCTTGTTGCCGCGCACCAGGTAGTACCACTCGTGCATATCCATGCCGATGCCGTGACCGAGGCGGTGCGAGAAATATTTGTAGTCCGGTCCGTAGCCACCGTCGACAATCACCTTGCGGGCGGCGGCATCTACCGACTCCATCGTGGCACCCGGATGCGCCGCCTTCAGCGCCGCCTGCTGCGCCTTCTGCACGATGCCGAATACCTTCTTCATCTTGTC
Source organism: Rhodanobacter sp. GW835-FHT13D09 (assembly GCF_058793995.1). Classification (NCBI taxonomy): domain Bacteria; kingdom Pseudomonadati; phylum Pseudomonadota; class Gammaproteobacteria; order Lysobacterales; family Rhodanobacteraceae; genus Rhodanobacter; species Rhodanobacter sp. GW835-FHT13D09. Next base: position 66,491 of record NZ_JBXAGL010000005.1, read on the forward strand.
GGAGGCCTTGCCCAGGACAAAGGTACGGGTGATGTCGCTCTGATAGCCTTCCACGAAACAGCCCTCGTCGATAAGCACTACCGTGCCTTCAACGATTTTCTGCGGGGCGATCGAACCGTGCGGCTGGGCGGTGTATTTTCCAACATTGACGATCGCCTCGCCTACCAGCCCCTGACGTCCGTAGGCGGCACCGATCCAGTCCAGCACCTGTTGCTGCGTCATGCCGGGTTCGAGCGCCTTCCACACGGCGTGGTACACCGCCAGCGTCGCGTTGTTGGCAACCTGCATCAGAGCCAGTTCGGCCGGACTCTTGATCGAACGGCAGCCGGCGGTAACCGGCATGGCGGACACGAGCCGCACGTGCGGCATCGCATAGCCGATGTTGGTGGCGCGGGAAAACGGTACCTGGTCTTCGATGCCCAGCGTTCCGGTGGACGCGTGCAGCTCGGCCATGATCTGCGCGACCTTCTCATAGGGACTTTCGTGCTCCTGCCAGGCACGCACGTCATGGCCGAACTTGATCTGCTCCAGCGCGCGGCTCTGTTCGAAGGCGGGCGTGATGTAGATCGGATCTCCCGACCTGGGCAGCAGCATGCCCATGACCCGCTCGCTGGTGAACCAGTGCATGCCGGTGAAATAGTTCAGCGAGGCGCCGCCATCCATGAAGATGGCATCCATCTTGTTTTCGGCCATGAGCTGCTGCGCCCGGTTCAGGCGGGCCCTGCGTTCGGCGTCGGTGATGGGGACGATCTGCGACTGCACCGGCTGCAGCGCCATGATCGAAGGCGGCAAGCTGGCGCAGTCGGCGCCCTGTCGGGCCATGGCCTCGCCCGCCAGCAGGCTCGTCGACAAGGCCGCCGCACCCATGGCCGAGGCCTGCAGGAAGCGCCGCCGGCCAAGGTGGATCGTGTTGCTGGTTTCCATCATTGCTCCCCTGTCTGCATGCAGCTGCTCGTGGCAGCGATTCGGACCATCCCGGTGGCAACCGCACGGTTCTTCCGCGACGGCGAGGCCACATCCCGGTGAGGTTACGCCGATTGCGGGCGCTCAGCGCTGCACGATATGCGCGAACCACTCCCAGCCGCGCACGCGCTCGCAAATCAGCTTGGTGCAGGTCAGCATCGGCACCGCCAGCAGTGCGCCGGGGATGCCCCACAGCCAGCCCCACACCAGCAGCCATAGCAGGATCGCGATGGGCGACAGCCGCATGCTGGCACCCTGGATGAATGGCGTGATCAGGTTGCCTTCCACCGCGGTGATGCCGGCGAAGGTCAGCACCGGCAGGAACACTTTCAAGCTGGCGTCGCTGGCGTAGAGCATGCACACCACCGCCAGCAGCGCGGTGGTGACGATCGCGCCGACGTAGGGGATGAAGTTCGCGAACATCGCCACCGCGCCCCACAGCAGCGGGTCGGGCACCTTGTACAGCCACAGCATGCCGGCGGTGACCGCGCCGAGGCTGGCGTTGATCAGCAGCGCGGTGAGCAGGTAGCGCGACACCTCGCTCTGGATGCCGCGCACGATGCTCACCGCATGCCGCTTGTAGGCGAAGCCGGGAGTGATCTCGACCAGCCGGCGCAGCATCGAATCGCCATAGATCAGGAAGAAGAACACCAGCAGCAGCACGCCGAGTACCGCGGCGAGCACCTTCGGCGCGGTGGAGGCCACGTCCCAGGCACTCACCGATATCGGCGTGGCAGGCGCCACGGACGTGTGCGTGCCGGTACCGCTGACCAGGGTCTGGGTGGCACGGTTCGCCGCTTCCAGCGGGCGGGTGAAGCTGCGCAGCTTCGGCACGAAGCTCTTGATCGCCGCTGGCGCGCCGTGGAACCAGCCGACTGCCGGCTGCGCCAGCAGCCCCACGCCGCTGCCGATGCCGACGATCAGACCCAGCATGAGCACGCTGGCGGTGAGCCAGCGCGGCAGGCGCAGGCGTGCGCCGAAGGCGACGATCGGATTCAGCGCCAGGCCGATGAAGGCGGCCAGCACCAGCGGAATCAGCAGCGCCCTGGCCAGCGTGACGGTGTACAGCAGGGCCAGCAGCAGCAGCGCATTCAGCACCATGCGCACCGCAAGCAGGTGGCGGCGCGTGGCGCGCGCCACGTTCAGGCGGCGCGCAACCTGCACGGCCGGTTCATCCGGAATGCCCTCGGCCGGCCGCGCCGTCGCGGCAACGTCGTCGACGACATCCAGCGCCGGCGGGAGTGTTTCGGGGTCGCTCATGCGGATTCGCCGCCACCCGCATCCGCCTTGCCCGCCGCGGCGAGGCCAAGCTCCATCACGCCCAGTTCGGCGATCAGCCGCGCACCATGGGCTACCGCCTCGGCCAAGCCGCCGCCAAGCAACGACGCCAGTCCCGGTACCCGCAGCGGGTGCACGTTGAGGCTGCCCAGCACGAAACCGGCGCCGGCGGCCGTACCCACCGTGGTCAACGGATATTCGCGACCGCGCGCCAGCAGGGCGGCCGCCGGTGTGCCCAGCTCATGCCGCGCGGCGCGCACGCGCAGGCGCGCGGCCTGCACCCTGGCCTTCTGCTTCAACAAGCTCATCGCCGATCCTCCCCGTCGCCCGGCTCGGCCGCAGCGTCCGCTTCGGCCTTGTGCAGGGTCTCGCGCATCATCGCACTCCACTCGCCGCGCGTGGCGGGCAGGCTCATCCAGTGCATGCAGCGGCGGAACAGCCCGATCGCAGCGAGCAGGAACAGCACCTGCAGCACCGCCAGCACCAGCAGCGCCCAGATCCACGAGCCGAACCACGCCGCCAGCAGCACGCCCGCCAGACCGAGCAAGGTCAGGCCCAGGCCGACGCCGGCGACGGTGGCGGCCAGGCCCGCCAGCAGCATCCAAGAAACCGCGCTGCGCGCCAGCCCCAGTTCCGCGGCCAGCAAATGCAGTTGCGCGCCGAACAGCCGCCTGACCGCGCGACCGAGCTGGCCGATCTCGGCCAGCAGGCCAGACGACGACGGCGCCGGATCCGGCGCCGTCGCTTCGGGGGATGCTGCATCCTCGTCGTGCATGCCCGGTCCCGCGACGCTCAACGTCGCAGGATGCGGCCGAGCAGCCAGCCGGCGCCGAGCGCGATGGCGACCGACTGCACCGGCTTCTCGCGCACGTAGTCGCGCACCTGTCCCAGCCACGCGTCGGCACGGTCCATCGTCTCGTCGTAGACCTCGCGGCCGCGCTCGCTGACCTGCGCGGCCTTGTCGCTGGCCTTGTGCGCGGCGCCGGCCGCCTTGTCGGTGGCGCGGTGCAGGCCTTCCTCGACGTGGTCGGCGGCGCGATCCACTTTTTCCTTGGTGCTGGCCACCGCCTCGGAAGTGGCCTGCTTGATCCGCTCGGCACGCTCGTCGATGCGGTCGCCGGCGGCCTGTTCGGGGGATTGGACTTGCTTGTTCATTGCATGCTCCGGAGAAGATTCATGGTGGCACAGACACGATGCGATGGCTGCACCGTTCAAGCGCCGCGGCGGAAGAACGCGATGGCCGCGAGAATCAGGAAAATGATGAACAGGATTTTCGCGATTCCGGTCGCCGCGCCCGCGATGCCGCCAAAGCCGAGCACGGCGGCGATGATCGCGATGATCAGGAAAACCAGGGCATAGTGAAGCATGAAGGCGTCCTCATCTGCAGGGAATGGCGGCGGGGAAACCGCACGGGGCCATTCACCCACAGCGCATGCCATGCGGGTGTGAAGGGTGTCGACGCTGCCGTGCACGCGATGCCGACGTTTGCGCCGGCGTGCGTTCAGCCGGCGACGGCCGGGTTCAGGCTGTAGGTGCCGACCAGTTCCGCCTCGGCCAGCACGTGGCCGGCCATCGCCGCGCGCAATTCGGCCAGCGAAAAACCCTTGACCAGCGGCAGCGCGACCACGTCGAGCGCATGGACCTTGAAGTGGTAGTGATGCAGCAGCGCGTCGTTCCACGGCGGGCACGGGCCGTCGTAACCGAGATAGTCGCCACCCATCGCGGCGTCGCCGGCGAACCAGCCGGTGTAATCGTTGACGCCCTGCACGCTGCCCGGCGGCCCGAACGGCTCGTGCTTGCCGCGCGCGGTGATCCCGTCGCTGCAACTGCCTGCGGCCAGTTCGCCGCATTCGGCGGGGATATTCGCCATCAGCCAGTGCGCGAACTCCACCCGCGGCAGATCCGCCGGCACGGTGCGCCCGGCCTGGTTCACATCGTCGCCGCGGCTGGGTACGTCGGGGTCGATGCAGGTGAGCACGAACGAACGGGCGGCCGGCGGTGCATCCTTCCACGCCAGCTGCGGGCTGCGGTTGTCCGACAGCGCGACCGGATCGCCGCGCCTGCCGAACGCGAACTCGGCGGGAATCGGCTGGCCGTTGGCGAAGTTGTCACTGCGTAGTTGCATGGTGTGTCTCCACTCGGGTTGCATGGAACGTGGAGTGCGATTCCAGCCTGCGCCGGAATGACGGTCGCAGGGCTTTTTATCTCGTCATTCCGGCGCAGGCCGGAGGTGCTTCAAAACAGCGAAGCTGGTCATCGCACTTCAATGCCTACAGAATAGTCGGATACAAGTCACGCCACTCGGCATTGCCTTCGTTGATCAACCGCATCTTCCAGTCGCGCTTCCAGGCTTTGAGCGTTTTCTCGCGCAGGATCGCCGACTCCATGGTGGGATGAAGTTCGTACCACACCAGCGTATGCGCACCGTAGCGGTGGGTATAACCCATCACCACGTCGTTCTTGTGTTGCCAAATGCGTTTGACCAGGCCGCTGGTGACACCAACGTAGAGGACACCGTTCTTCTTGCTTGCCAGCATGTAGACGCAGGGTTGTCGCCAGTCCATGGCTTTTTCTCCAGGTGGAAAATGCGATTCCTGCCTGCGCAGGAATGACGGTGAGGTGATGTTGGGCATGCCGCCTTTTAGCTGTCATTCCTGCGCAGGCAGGAATCGCACTTGGCATAGGCACGGCGCGAAACTCACGGCTTGTACGTCACCCGATACACCGCCCCGGCGAGATCGTCGCTGACCAGCAGGCTGCCGTCGGGCAGCGGCTGCACGTCGGCGGGACGGCCCCAGGCCTTCTCGTCCTGCTCGAAGCCGCTGACCAGCGGCTCGTAGGAGACTACCCTGCTGCCGTTCAGGCGCACGGCCATCACCCGGTAGCCGGATTTCTTCGTGCGGTTCCACGAGCCGTGCTCGGCGACGATGATCGCGCCCTTGTAGATGGCGGGAAACTGCTTGCCGGTATAGAAACGCATGCCCAGCGCAGCCACGTGCGCGCCCAGCTTCAGCACCGGCGGCACGTAATCCCTGCAGCTCTTGCCCTTGCCGAACTCGGGGTCGAGCGTGTCGCCCTGGTGGCAGTACGGATAACCGAAATGCTCGCCGGGGCGGGCGATCTCGTTCAGCTCGTCGCTGGGCATGTCGTCACCCATCATGTCGCGGCCGTTGTCGGTGAACCACAGGCGGTGCGTGCCGGGCTGCCAGTCGAAGCCCACCGAGTTGCGGATGCCGCGCGCCACGTCCTGCCAGCCGCTGCCGTCGGGGTTCATGCGGATCAGCTTGCCGTGATCCGGGCCCGGGTCGCAGATGTTGCAGGGCGCACCGATCGGCACGTACAGCTTGCCATCCGGGCCGAACGCGATGAACTTCCAGCCGTGATAGGTCTCGGTGGGCAGTCGGTCGGTGACCACGACGGGCTTCGGCGGATCGTCCAGATGGTTCCCGATGTCGCGCAGCACCAGGATGCGGCTCACCGCGGAGACGTACAGGTCGCCGCCCTTGAACGCCACGCCCACCGGCAGTTGCAGGCCGCTGGCGATCACCCGCACCTTGTCGGCGACGCCGTCGCCCTTCGTATCGGTGAGCGCGTAGACCTTGCCGGCATCGTTGGAACCCACGAACACCGTGCCCTTCGCGCCCAACGCGATCTCGCGCGCGCCCGGCACCTGGTCGGAATACAGCGCGATGTGGAAGCCCTTCGGCAGGGTCAGCCGACTCAGCGGCGGCGCAGCCAGCGCCGGCAGCGACGACAGGACCAGCAGCAACGACAGCAGCAGGCGCATGGCATTGCTCCTCGATCGTGGGGAACGCACAGCGTATACGGGCGCGCGTGAAGCACGAAGTGACACCACCCGCACTTGCCCGATCGACAGCACGTCCCGCCCACGTCCGCACCCATGTTTCGGCGTAGTCTTGGACGCCCACCGTCAGGAGGGCCGAACCATGTTTCATCGCGCCTGCAAGCTGCTCGTTCCGTTGGCTGTTGCCCTGCTTCCCATTGTCGCCGGCAGCATCCCTGCCTCTGCACCCGGCAGCACTGCCGCGGCGTTGCAGCAGGCGGTGGACGGCCACTGGCGTTCGGCCGCGAATCGGGCGCGCGACCCGTACCGCCACCCGGCCGAGACCCTGCAATTCTTCGGCATCAAGCCGGACATGACGGTGATCGAGCTGTCGCCCGGTGGCGGCTGGTATACCGAGATCCTCGCGCCGTTCCTCTACGCGCACGGCCATCTGATCGAGGCCGCACCGCCGACCTCGGCGAAGTTTACCGCCAAGCTCAAGGCCGACCCGGCGCTGTACGGGCATATCGCGAAAGTCATCCCGTTCGCCCCGCCGGACCCGGTCAACCTCGGCGCCGACAACTCCGCCGACATGGTGCTCACCTTCCGCAACACGCACGACTGGCTCAACCACAGCCCGGCCACTCTCGACGCGGTGTTCCAGGCCGCGTTCCATGTGCTCAAGCCCGGCGGCGTGTTCGGCGTCACCGAACACCGCGCCAAACCGTTCGCCGACGCTGCGGACAGCAGCAAGGCCCTGCACCGCCTGCCCGAGGACTACCTGATTGCGCTGGCGCTCAAGACCGGCTTCCGGGTGGCCGGCGTGTCGGAGATCAATGCCAACCCGAAAGACCCGGAAGACATCAACGTGCACCGCCTGCCACCCGACCTGGCCGGCCCCGGCGGCGAGCATGCGCAGATGAAGGCGATCGGCGAGTCGGACCGGATGACGCTGCGCTTTGTGAAGCCATGATGGTGGACGCGTCAAGGCTAGCGAATCACCCTTGCGTTGAGCATCGAAGCGCGATGCACATGGAAGATGCCTTCCTCAAGTGGATCGGGCACTGCTACGACCTCGCTCCGTTCCCGGTTACGGGGTTTCTTGATTCCAGCGTCAGGACGCAAAATGACTTACTCAAACTCCAGCGCTCACACTGCCGAACAAATTCAAGCGAAAAACTTGGCTGCAATGGGTGCCGATCTTGGCGGTACTTACTCGGCACTTTGGCAACAGCTATCCCGGCTCCACCAAAAATGGGGTCACTATGTTGATCTGTTCGGAACAAGCCCCAAACGGATCGCGCTCTTGAATGAGACCGCGCCGAATTTCTTCCGAATAGTTCAAGACAGCCTCCTGGAGGATGTCTTCCTTCATATCGCTCGGCTAACCGATCCTCCGAAATCATCAGGGAAAGACAATCTCTCCTTCAAACGCCTACTCGTTCTACTGGCTAACTCGACGCTAAGAAATGAAGTCGAGAGTCGGCTGATCGCGCTTGGCACAGCATCCGCATTTGCCAGAGACTGGCGAAATCGGCGACTTGCTCACGGAGACCTCGCGTTGGCGCTTGACCAAGCGGCGCAGCCGCTGGCACCAGCTTCTCGGGCACACGTGAAGGAAGCGCTAGCGGCCATGGACAATGTTCTCAACACAGTCTCAATGCACTTCCACCAAAGTACGACTATGTTCGAATTTGCAGGCGAACCTAGCGCTGGCGGTGCTACATCAATGCTCTATTTTCTTCACGCAGGTAAAGAGGCCGAGTCCCGAAGACGAGAACGCATTCGAAACGGCAACTTCACTCCCGAAGATATTGAGCACAAAAATCTTTGACGTGCGACTTAACCCATACACGAAGCGGGCAAGCTTTATTTAAGCTAACCCACGCAGGGGCTTTCAGAAGGGCGCGCTCGCGCTGATGCTGGAGCTGGATCACAACGGGCTGTCGTCGCTGCTCGATCCACTGCGCGGGCGATAGCTCGGCCCTGCACGGTTACACTGGTGCCGATGAACATCGACTCGAACGCATTCGACGGCGCGATGGACGCGCTGGCCGGGGATGGCTGGTGCGTGCTGCCGGACCTGTTGCCGGCCGCACAGACGCAGGCGCTGGCGGCCGAATGCCGCGCCTTGCACGAGGCGCGTCGGCTGACGCCGGCGCGGGTGGGCGCCGCGCGCACGGCCACGCCCTTGCGCGGCGACAGCACGCAGTGGTTCCACGCCGGGGCGATGAGCGCGGCGCAGCAGGCGTTCATGGATCGCCTCGACGCGCTGCGGACCGCGCTCAACCGCGAGCTGATGCTGGGTCTGGTCGAATGCGAGGCGCACTACGCGGTGTATCCGCCGGGCGCCGGTTACACCCGTCATCTCGACCGCCTGCGCGACAGCGACGCGCGGGTGGTGTCGGCGGTGTACTACCTCAACGAAGGCTGGCTGGCGGCGGACGGCGGCGCGCTGCGGCTGTACCTTGACGGCGGCTCGCATCGCGACATCCTTCCGCACGCCGGCAGCCTGCTGCTGTTCCTCTCCGCGCAGTTCGAGCACGAGGTGCTGCCGGCCACGCGCGACCGCATGAGCATCGCCTGCTGGATGCGCCAACGGGTGCTGACGACGATACTCTGAGGCGCCCGCTCTTACGGACCCGCCGCGTCCGATCCGAGCAGCTCGATTTCGGCCAGCGCCGTCGGCGCAGCATCCGCCGATGGATCGAGGCGCAGCCGGTAATACGCGTAGTTGCCCGGTGCATGCACGGCAAAGGCGCGCGTCTGGTGCGGCCACGCGAAACGCTCGTGTTGCCGCGCATCCAGCGTGCGCCAGTGCCGGCCGTCGCGGGAGGCCTGCAGTTGCCAGCCGGAGGGTGCCGCGATACGGGCGCCCGAGGTGAGCGTGAGCTCCGCGACCTCGCGTGCTTGAGCGAAGTGCCATTGGAGGGTGGTCGCCGCGGCCGGCAGCGCGACCTCGGTGGTGGAGTCGTTGTCGGACAGCGCGGACAGCTGCGCGAGGGCCGGCACGCTGCGCAGCTTGCCCTGTCCGTCGTCGGTGAAGTCGCGCAGCGGCTGTGGCCGGCCCTGCGCGGTGAGCGACGACGGCAGCGCCGCATCGTCGCTGGCCCAGCGCGACGGTCGCGGTCCCATCGTGAATTCCAGCGTGGCGCCCGCCGCCAGCAGCGCATGCGGCAGGGTCAGCTTGTTCCACGGCTGGCCGTTGACGCGCAGGCCCTGCACGTAGCGGTTGACGTCGCTCACTGCCGGCGCGTCGATCACCAGGTGCCTGCCGTTCTCCAGTGCGATGTCCATGTGCGGGAAATACGGCGCGCCGATCACGTACTCCGGCGTGCCCATGCGCAGCGGATAGAAACCGGCGGCGCTGAACAGGTACCAGGCGGACATCTCGCCGTTGTCCTCGTCGCCCGGGTAGCCCTGGCCGGTTCCGCTGCCGACGTAGAGGCGGCTGAGCACGTCGCGCACCTTGTCCTGCGCCTTCCACGGCTGTCCGGCGAAGTCGTACATGTAGATGATGTGGTGCGAAGGCTGGTTGCTGTGGCCGTACTGGCCCATGCGCACGTCGCGCGCCTCCAGCATCTCGTGGATCGGCTCGCCGTAGCTGCCGACGTGGAACTCGCCCGGCGTGGCGAAGAACGCGTCGAGCTTCGCCGCCAGCGCGGCGCGGCCGCCGTACAGCGCGGCGAGGCCGGCGCCGTCCTGCGGCGCGTGGAAGGCCATGTTCCAGGCATCGGTCTCGGTGTAGTCGCCGCCCCAGCGCAGCGGGTCGAAATCCTTCGAGTCGTAGCGCCACTTGCCCACCGCATCGCGGCCGACGAAGAAGCCCGTCGCGGGATCGAACAGGTTCGCGTAGCCCAGCGCGCGCTGGCGGAAATACAGCGCATCGTCGGCGTAATGCGCGGCATACGGATCGCCCGCCGCCGGTTGCCGCGCCAGCGCGGCGGCGAGGTTGCCGATCGCGAAGTCGTTGATGTAGCCGTCCATCGACCAGGACAGCCCCTCGTCCACGCCGGTGTCGGTGTAGCCGTTGAAGATCGAACGCTGCAGCCCCTTGCGGCCGGTGCCGGCGAGCGGGCTGACCACCGTGGCGTCCTTCAGGGCGGACTGGTAGAACGCGCGCACGTCGAAGTGGCGCACGCCTTTCAGCCAGGCATCGGCGAATGCCACGTCGGCGCTGGTGCCGACCATCAGGTCGGCGTAGCCGGGCGACGACCAGCGTGCGATCCAGCCGCCGTCGCGGTACTGCTGTACGAAGCCGTCGATCATCTCGCCGGCTTTCGCGGGCGTGAGCAGCACGTAGGCCGGCCACGCGGTGCGGTAGGTGTCCCAGAAGCCGTTGTTGACGTAGGGCTTGCCGTCGACGATCCGCGCGCCGGTGTGCGTCGGCGTGTCCTGGCCGGTCGGCGCTGAGAACGGGCTGGCATACCGGTAACGCGGTTGCGCCGCGCTGCCGGTGTTCTCGTAGGCCTCGTTCGGATACAGGAACAGGCGATAGAGGTTGGAGTACAGCGTGGTCCGTTCATCGGCGCTGGCGCCATCCACGCTGACGATGCCGAGCTGCGCATCCCATTGCTGCTGCGCGCGCCCGCGCACGTCGTCGAAGCTCTCGCCCGGCGCAATCTCCAGCGCCAGGTTGTGCTGCGCCTGCTCCAGGCTGATCAGCGAGGTGGCGATGCGCAGGTTCACCACTTTCGTCTTCGTCGTGTCGAAGCCGAACCACGCGGCGACGTGGTCGCGCCCTTCACCGCCCAGGCGCCCGCTCTCGCTGACCGGCTGGTCGAGGGTGCCGTAGAAGAACAGCCGGGTGGCGCCGGCGGAGAGCCGGCTCTTCACGTCGGACCAGCCGCTGAAGCTGCGCGTCGCCGGATCCAGCACGATGCCGCCGTGGTCGTCGCGGTTGTCGAACACCAGTTGCGAGCGCTTGCCCGCGAAGGTGAAGCGGAACATCGCGGCATGGTCGGTCGGCGCGACCTCGGCGACGATACCGTCGTCGAACGCCACGCGGTAGGTGTGCGCGTGCGCCGTTTCATTGGCATGGCTGAAACTCAGCGCGCGAACCGCGCGGTTCGCGCTGGGCGCGCCATGCGCCATCGCCGCCGGCATCAGCTGGAAGGTCTGCCGGTCGCCCATCCACGGGCTCGGCTCGTGCGACAGCGCGAACGCCTCCAGCCGCGGGCGGTTGTCGGCGCCGTTGCGCTGCTGGTACTGGTAGATCCAGTCGGAGCCGGCGTCGGTCACCGGCGTCCAGAAGTTGAAGCCGTGCGGCACGGCCACCGCGGGAAAGGTGTTGCCGCGCGAGAAGCGGGCGTTGGAGTTGCTGCCGCGGCGGGTGTCGACGAACGCGCTGGGGCGTCGGCGCGCATCGGCGGGTGCGGCGCCGATACGCAGGTCGTCCAGGTAGCCCTCGAAGCGGGCGGCCGGGCCGTCGTGCATCAGCACGATGCGCTTGATCGTGCGCCCGGCGGCGATGGCGCCGACGTCGATCGAAAGCTGATTCCACTGGTCTGGATACAGCGTGCGGCCCTCGCCCTGCGCGCGCGCCGAGGCGCCCACCCGGTGCTGGTCGCGCGCGCCGCGGGTGGACAACCGGCTGCCGTCGTCGAACAGCAGGTCCACCGCCACGTAATTGGCCGGGTTGCGCAGGTCGCCCGCGTTCGAGAGCGGGAAGACCAGGTACGACAGCTGCGTATCCGGCTGCACCGGCAGGTTCACCGCATACAGTTCCGCCTGCTGCTGCCCACCGGCGCTGCCGCGGTAATGCAGCGAATGCAGCCCGCTGAAGCCGGCTCCGGGCATGGCGGCAAGCGCCGCCGTCGTGCCGGGACCACCGGCCACGTCGACGGAGAACGGCGCCGTGGGCCGCATGGCCGACGGCATCGGCTGCCCGGGTTCGAACGAGGTCTGGAAGGTCGTCGGTGCGGCCGCGATCGCCAGCGTCGGCAGCAGGCCAATCAGCCATAGCCCGCGGCACAGGCGCCGGCCGGCATGCGCGAATTTCGTCAACGGCGATCCGGTCACGGCCAGCCCTCTGCGTCGGTGTGGCGGTGGCGGCGTTTCACATCGTCCGCGACGACTGCCGATGCGCGGAAAACGGGAGGAGAGACGCCGGTATGATGGGATTTGTATCGATCTAAATCGAACCTGTCAAACCGCGTCGCAACATGCCCGGCCGTGGCTGGCCGCCGCCAGCCGATTCAGCCTGGGGCGGCGCCGGCATCCGCCACCGCATTGAAGCGCGTGGCGATGTAGTCGTCGGTGTAGCTGGTCATGCCCCAGCCGCAGATGAAGCCGCAGTGGCCGCCGTACGACGCGATGTCCAGCTCGACGTTGGGCGGCAGTTCGAGCCTCTCGAAGCTGCTGACCGGGATCACCGGGTCATCCCGGGCGGTGAGGATGGTGGCGGGAATCTGCAGCGACTGCATGATGTCGCCGGCCACCGAGTAGCCGTCCAGATACTGCTGCAGCGACTGGAAGTCGGTATGCCGCAGCACCATCGCCTCGGTCAGCCCGCGCAGGTGCTGGTTCAGTTCGGACATCTCGAAATACCGGTGCTGCGGGAACGCCTTCTGCTTGGCCTGCAGCGAGTGCCGCCATTTGCGCATGAAGTAGGCCTGGTAGAACCACGGCGCCGTTTCCTCCAGCGAGAACAGGCCCTCGCCGGGATCGATGATCGGGCATACCGCCAGCACGTAGCTCAGCGGAATGCCGACCCGCGAGGTCTGCATCGCCGCGCGCAGCGCGAAATTGCCGCCCAGCGAGAAGCCGGCCAGTGCGATCGGACGCGACGGCCAGCGCTGCGCGATGTCGCCCAGCGCGTGCACCACCTCGTCGATGCGGCAGGAATGGAACAGCGCCTCGTTGAGTCCGTGGCTGTCGCCGTGGTCGCGGAAGTTCAGCCGGAAGATGTCCCAGCCGTCGGCAAGCAGGCGGCTGCCGGTCTGCAGTACGTAGGTGGAATCGACGCTGCCCTCCCAGCCGTGGAACAGCACGGCCAGGCCGCGCGGCTGCGGCCGGATTTGCTGCGCGGTGTACGCGCCGCTGAGGCGCACGCCGCCGCCGCCGTCCACCACCACCGCCTCGGCGCCGCGTTGCACGGCCGTGGCCGCGCGCGGCAGCAGCATGCGGCGCACGCCGCTGGAGGACAGCATGGTCTGGATGTGGCCGCTGGTGAGCGGCCAGGGCGGTCGGAAGTCCTTTCCGTGCAGCAGATTCATCCGATGTGGTCTTCCAGTGCGGCGGCGATGCGTTCGCGCGACAGCTCGGCCATGCGCCGGCGCGCCTCCGGGGTGGCCGGCACCGGCGCCAGGAAACGCACCTCGGCGTCCAGCGGCGCCTCGCCCAGCATGCGCACGATGTTGTGCACGAAACTCTCGTGCTCGCGGAAGCCGGCGTCGACCACCCGGCGCCCGTCGCGGGCAAAGCGCAGCGCCACCGGCTGCACCGGCACCCCGGCATCCAGCGCGGCCTGGAAGATGCGCGCGTGGAACACCTTCAGCACGCCGTTGTAACCGGTGCCACCTTCCGGAAACACCGCCACCGAACGGCCGCCGCGCAGGCGCTCGACCATCGCCTGCATCACCGTGGACAGCGAATGGTTGCTGCCGCGGCGGTGGAAGATGGTGCCGCCGTTCCGGGCCAGCCAGCCGACCAGCGGCCAGTCGGCGATCTCCGCCTTGGCCACGAAGCAGGCCGCGCGCTGGCTGTGCAGCATCACGATGTCGATCCACGAGGTGTGGTTGGCGACGAACAGCACCGGATCGCGCAGCGGTTCGCCGAAACGCACCGAGCGCAGGCCGAGGATGCGCAACAGCCTGACCGACCACCAGCGGATCATGCGGTGCGCGAACGGCTCGCGGCCGTCCTTCATCACCGCCTGCTGGTTCCAGCTGAGGACCAACGCGCACAGCGCGATGCCAACCACGATGTGCAGCAGCACCAACGGCACCCGCCACACATAACGCAGCGGACGTAGCGGATCGCGTTCGGGAACGGTATAGGTATCGGTATCGGTGCTCATCAGTCCGGCAAGTTTAGCGTCAATGCGCCCCCGCTTCGGCAGTACGTGCGCGCATCGTCGCAGCGGGTGACGCGGCCGGCGTTCGAAACTTCGCGCTTCAGCCTTCGAGGCTGGCGTCGATCAGGCAGCGCGCGGCACGCGCCAGGATGCGCGCCGGGCCCTCGTCGCCGAAGGTCTGGCCGGAAACGTAACTGCCTTCGATCAGCAGCAGCAGCCCGTCGGCCAGCGCCGCCGGATCGCGTGCGCCGATCGCCTCGCTCAGGTGTCGCAGGCGCTCGCGCAGTGCACGCTTGCTGTCCACCGCGACCCGGTGCGCCGGATGCGCGGGGTCGGGATATTCGATCACCGCGTTGGTCAGTCCGCATCCGCGGTAGCCGACGCTGCTGGCGCGCGCCGCGAGACCCTCCAGATAGGCCAGCAGCTGGCCGCGCGGATCGCCGGGGTGGCTCGCCGCCAATTCCTCGAAACGCTGGCGGAAACGCTGGTCGTAGTCGCGCAGATAGGCCGCCGCCAGCTCGTCCTTCGATTCGAAGGCGCGGTACAGGCTGGGCTTGGTGACGCCGGCGCGGTTGACGATCTCCTCCACCCCGATGGCACGGATGCCCTCGCGGTAGAACAGCTCGAAAGCGGTGTCACGGATGCGGTCGGCCGCGCGGCGCGGCGCTTCGGCGTGGGGAGCTTCCCTGGTTCTGGAACGGCGGGACATGGCCTGACCTGATTGAGCATGACCGGTTGACAATGTTACCGAGCGGTACGTACGCTGCGCTTCCCGCCCGTACCGATCGGTAACATGACTATACAGCGCTCACGGCCGTTCGGCCAAAACTACGCGTTCGTGGTACTCGCGGTGGTCTTCCTCGCCCTGCTCGTCTCGGCCGGCATGCGCGCCACGCCGGGCGTGCTGATGCTGCCGCTGGGCCGCGCCTTCGGCTGGAGCCGGGACAGCATCTCGACCGCCGCCGCGGTCGGCATCCTGTTGTACGGCCTGATGGGTCCGTTCGCCGCGGCGCTGATGCAGCGCTTCGGCATCCGCCGCGTGCTGCTCATCGCGCTGTCCGTGATGGCGCTGGCGGCCGCCGGCAGCGCCGCGATGACCCGGCCCTGGCAGCTGCTGCTGAGCTGGGGGGTGCTGTCCGGCGCCGGCACCGGCTGCGTGGCGGTAGTGCTGGGCGCCACCGTGGTCGGGCGCTGGTTCAGCAGCCATCGTGGCCTGGTGATGGGCCTGCTGACCGCCAGCACCGCCACCGGCACGCTGATCTTCCTGCCGGGCCTGGCCGCCATCGCCGAGTACGCCGGCTGGCGCGCGGTGGTGCTGACCATCGCCGCCTGCTGCCTCGCGCTGCTGCCGCTGGTGCTGTGGCTGCTGCCGGAGCGGCCGGCCGACATCGGACTGGTCCGCTACGGCGCCGGGCCGGACGAGCCCGCCGATGCCGGCGCCGCTAGCGGCAACCTGTTTGCGCTGACCCTGGGCGCCCTGCGGCGCGCCAGCAGGCGCGGCGCGTTCTGGTACCTGTTCGCCACCTTCTTCGTCTGCGGCTTCACCACCAACGGCCTGATCGGCACGCACTTCATCGCGCTGTGCGGCGACCACGGCATTCCCGAGGTACGCGCGGCCGGGCTGCTGGCGATGATGGGCATCTTCGACCTGTTCGGCACCACGGCCTCGGGCTGGCTCACCGACCGTGTCGACCCGCGCAAGCTGCTGTTCGCCTATTACGGCCTGCGCGGGCTGTCGCTGATCTATCTGCCGTATTCCGATTTCTCGCTGTACAGCCTGTCGTTGTTCGGCGTGTTCTACGGGCTGGACTGGATCGCCACCGTGCCGCCCACGCTGCGCCTCACCACCGATGCCTTCGGCGAGCGCGACGCGCCGGTGGTGTTCGGCTGGGTGGTGGCCGGCCATCAGGTAGGTGCCGCCGCGGCTGCGTTCATGGCCGGCGTGCTGCGCGTGCAGCTGGGCAGCTATCTGATGCCGTTCGTGATCGCCGGCGCCACCGGCGTGGCGGCAGCCTTCCTCGCCCTGCGCATCCGTCGGCGCAGCAGTGACGCACCGCTGGCCCTGGCCGGCGAGGCCGCTTGAGCGTCAACGTTCCAGCTGGCCCAGCGGCAGCGACGGCGAACGCTTCACCGTGCGCAGCACGAAACTGGAATTGACATCGGCCACGCCGGTGGCGTTCAGCAGATGGTCGAGCAGGAAGCGCGAGAAGTCCTGCAGATCGGCCACATAGACGTGCAGCAGGTAATCCATGTCGCCGGTCAGCGCATGGCAGGCGACCACCTCGTCCCAGCCGTTGACACGCTCGACGAAGCCTTCGATCGCCGCGCTCTCGTGCTTGGTCAGCTGCACCCGCACGAAGGCCTGCAGGCCCAGCCCCACCGCCTGCGGATCGATCTGCGCGGCGTAGCCGGTGATGATCCTGTCCGCTTCCAGCCGTTGCAGCCGGCGCAGGCATGCCGACGGCGACAGGCTGACCCGTTCGGCCAGCTCGGCGTTGGTGATGCGGCCCTCGCCCTGCAGCACGGCGAGCAGACGCAGGTCGGTGCGATCGAGTGTCGTCATATGCAATATATGTCCGGAATTACTGATAAATGCGCAATAATAATGCACTCTAGGCGGTGACTTCGGCAACAAAGCAATCTTCGTGCGGGCGAACCACCGTAAGCTTGTGGCGAGATCAGTCCACGCCCGCACCGGAGCACGCCATGGATACGCCGCGCAAAGTCGAACACCAGCAGACCGATCGCGGCTACGTGCCGGTGTACGCCACCGGCGTGGTCGAGCAGCCGTGGGCCGGCTACAGCAAGACCGACCACGAGGTGTGGGACACCTTGTACAAGCGCCAGCGAGAACTGCTTCCCGCGCGCGCCTGCCGGGAATTCATGGCCGGCGTCGAACGCTTCGGCCTGGGCGACGGCGGCATCCCCCGGTTTTCCGAACTCAACAAGGTGCTGGGCAAGGCCACCGGCTGGGAACTGGTGGCGGTGGAAGGCCTGCTGCCGGACGAGGTGTTCTTCGACCATCTGGCGAATCGCCGCTTTCCGGTCAGCTGGTGGATCCGCAAACCCGATCAGCTGGATTACCTCAGCGAGCCGGACCTGTTCCACGACCTGTTCGGCCACGTGCCGCTGCTGCTGAACCCGGTGTTCGCCGACTACATGCAGGCCTACGGCCGCGGCGGCATGAAGGCGTTCGCGATCGGCCCCGACGCACTGATGAACCTGACCCGGCTGTACTGGTACACGGTGGAATTCGGCCTGATCAACACCGCCGAAGGCATGCGCATCTACGGCGCCGGCATCGTCAGTTCCAAGGGCGAGTCGATCTATTCGCTCGATTCGCCCTCGCCGAACCGTATCGGCTTCGGCCTGGAGCGCGTGATGAGCACGCGCTACCGCATCGACACCTACCAGCAGACCTACTTCGTGA
This sequence comes from Rhodanobacter sp. GW835-FHT13D09, assembly GCF_058793995.1. Classification (NCBI taxonomy): domain Bacteria; kingdom Pseudomonadati; phylum Pseudomonadota; class Gammaproteobacteria; order Lysobacterales; family Rhodanobacteraceae; genus Rhodanobacter; species Rhodanobacter sp. GW835-FHT13D09. The sequence continues at coordinate 83,963 of NZ_JBXAGL010000005.1, forward strand.
TCGACAGCTTCGAGCAGCTGTTCGAGGCGACGCATCCCGACTTCACGCCGATCTACGCGAAGCTCAAGGCATTGCCTGCACATGCCGCCGGCGACGTGCTCGACGGCGACCGCGTGTTTACCCGCGGCGATCGCGTGGGCTGGGCCACCAACGCGGACACCTGAGCCGCCCGGTCAGCGCAGCGTGGCGTCCAGCCACGGTGTCACCACCCCGGTCCACAACGCATAACCCTGCCGGTTCATGTGCAGGCCGTCGGCGATGAACCAGCGCGGCTGCGGCAGGCCGTCCTGGCCGAGCATTGGCGTGAACACGTCCAGGTAGGCGACGCCGTGCTGGCTGGCGGCATACGCGCGCACCAGCGCATTCGCCTCGCGGATCTTCGGCAGCAACGCCTTGCGCGCCATGCTCGGCTTGATCGCGATGAACGCGATCGGCACGCCGGGATCATACGAGCGCGCCTTGCGCACGAACGCGGCAAAGTCGTCGCGCACCCGCACCGGGCTGTCGCCGTCCTGCAGGTCGTTGTCGCCTGCATACATCACGATCGCGCGCGGGTGGTACGGCCCCACGATGCGGTCGGCGAAGTAGGTGCTGTCGGCGATCTCCGAGCCGCCGAAGCCGCGGTTGATCGTGCGCAGTTCGGGGAAGTCCGTCGCCAGCGAGGTCCACATGCGGATCGACGAGCTGCCGATGAACAGCACCGCACCCGCCGCCGGCGGCTGCGCCCGATCCGCGGCCTGGAACGCGGCGATCTCCCGGTTCCACTGCGCATGGTCGTTTTCGCGGTTGTCGCGCGCGGTGGCCAGCAGCGGCCACAGCAGCAGGATCCACCACAGCTTGCGCATGCCTTTCATCGTCTGCCTCGCCCTGATCGTGCCTGCCTGAAGACTAGCGCGGCCGCGGCAGTTCCGACACCGCCAGCACCTGCGCGATGCGCTTGCCGTCCCAGCGATAGACCAGGTGCTGCGCCTGCGTGCAGGGTGCCACCACGTCGGGCTGGAACGCGGCCAGGCATTCGCCGCCGCGGTGGCGGGCGCTGTCGTAGACGATGCCGTTGGAGGCGCCCCCGCGCAGTTCGCGAGCCATTTTCACACTGGCCGTATAGACGTCCGGATCGTGCTCGGCCTTCCAGCCGCCGCGGATGTCGTGCAGGCGGCTGTCCACGCTGGTGCGGTAGCAGCGCATCTGGACCTCGCAGGCCGGCTCGCCGGTGGCGGCGAGGAAACGTTCGCGGTGGTACACGGTTTCCTCGACCGCGGTGGGTACGCTGTGCGCGGCGTAGAACACGCCCCAGCTGCCGTCGGAGAAACGGCTGCCTTCCGGGTTGAGATGGGTGAACGCGGCCATCACCGGCGTCGTGCCCGGCCCGCTGATGCGGTGCTCTTCCGGCACCAGCTTCAGCACGCCGGCCTCTTCGCGCAGGCGCGGATTGGTCAGCGCTTCGATCGCGAACAACGCATCGAGGTCGGCCGGATCGGCGATGCGGTCATACACGCCGACCGGCGGGAAGCGGCTGGGCACGATGCGGTACGCCTGGCTCCAGCGGATGCGTTTGAGGGGGGGCAGCTCATTTGGCATCAGGGGTTCCAGAATATGCTCCCTCCCCTGCGAAGTAGGGGAGGGAGCAGAGCTTGGGGCGCCATCGTCTCGCTCGCCGCGACGCCTGTCGCCGCGCCGCTTCACCCGCGCTGCGCATCCAGGTACTGACGCACCACATAGAGGTCGGCCACGTTGCCGGACAGCATGCGCTCCAGCGCGGAATGGCCGCCGAACAGCGGTGCGGTGCTCGGCTTGTGCAGCCAGGCATCCGCCTGGGCCGGGTCGGGGAACAGGATCTGCAGCGACTTCCAGATGCCGAGCAGATAGCTGATCCGCTCCAGCGTATCGCGCCCCAACGCGCCGCCTTGCTGGCGCTTCCACTTGTAGAAGGTGGATTCCGGCGGATCGCCGAGCAGGCGGCGCTGATCGGCGATGCGCAGCCTCCAGTGTTCGGCCAACCGGAAGAACGCACGCAGCGCCGGGTCGGCAAGCGTGTCCGGCGGCGCGTAGCGGGACGCGGCTTCGGCAATGCGGGTCGGATGGGCAGTCATGACGCCTGACTCTCCCTGTGAAGTTGTTTCGAATAATACTCCACCAATGCAGCAAAGCCAACGACCCGTTCCGGCGGCTCAGTGCGCCGCAGCGCCCTTTGCCTTCGCGCAGTCGCACGCGTAGTCCGGCTCCGGGCCGCCGTCGGCGATGAAGCGGTCGATGCGCTGCTCCAGTACCGGCAGTGGCACCGAACCCAGCGCGAGCACGGTGTCGTGGAAATGGCGCAGGTCGAACTTCGCGCCCAGCGCCTGCTCCGCCTTCGCGCGCAGCTCGCGCAGCTTCAGGTAGCCCAGCTCGTACGACAGCGCCTGGCCCGGCCAGCTGATGTAGCGGTCCACCTCGTTGGCGATCTCGCGCGCGGACAGCGCGGTGTTTTCGGTGAGGTAGTCGATCGCCTGCTGGCGCGTCCAGCCGAGATGGTGCACGCCGGTGTCGACCACCAGCCGGCAGGCGCGCCACATCTGGTAGCTGAGGTAGCCGAAGCGCTCGTATGGCGTGTGGTAGATGCCCATCTCGTTGCCGAGGTATTCCGAGTACAGCCCCCAGCCTTCGCCGTAAGCGGAGATGTAGCCGTTGCGGCGGAACGCGGGCTGGTCGTGCTGCTCGTCGGCCAGTTCCAGCTGCAGCGCATGGCCGGGGTAACTCTCGTGCAGGGTCAGCGCCGGCACGTTGAACAGCGGCCGCGACTTCAGGTCGTAGGTGTTGACCAGGTAGGTGTCCGCGCCGCCGCGGCCGGAGGTGTAGTACGGCGCGATGTCGGCCGGCACCGGCTGGATGGTGAAGTGCGCGCGCGGCAGGTGGCCGAAGTAGCGCGGCATCTGGCCGTCCACCTGCTTGGCCACCCAGGCGCTGCGCATCAGCAGCTCTTCGGGCGTCTTCGCGTAGAACTGCGGGTCGGTGCGCAGGAACTTCAGGAAGTCGGCAAAGCTGCCCTTGAAGCCGGTGTCCTGCATCACCTCCAGCATCTGCGCATGGATCTTCGCCACCTGGTCGAGGCCGATGCGGTGGATGTCGTCCGGATCGAGTTCGAGCGTGGTGTACTCGCGGATCTGCTGACGGTAGTAGGCCTTGCCGTCGGGCAACGCCTCCGCCGCCAGCGTGGTGCGCGCCCGCGGCACGTATTCGTTGCGGAAGAACGCCAGCAGCTTCGCGTAGGCGGGGATCACCTCGTCACGGATGCGCTGCAGCGCCCGGCCCTGCAATGCCTGCGCCTGGTCGGCGGGGATCGACGCCGGCAATTGCCTGAACGGCGCATAGAAGCTGCTCTGGGTCGGGTCCTTCAGCTGGGCCACCGCGGCGATCGACGCGTCGCGGCCGTCCAGCACCGCCCGCGGTACGCTGAAGCCGCGCCTGAGGCCGGCGCGCATGTTCGCGGTCTGCTGGTCGAAGTAGGCCGGGATCTGCTCCAGCCGGTCGAGATAGCGCTGATAGTCGTCGGCCGTGCGCAGGCGGTCGCCACCCAGCACGTAGCCGATGTCCGACCAGAACGCCGAGTCGCTGTTGAACGGCATCTGCCACGCCTTGAACCGCTGCGCGGCGAGCAGGTTGCCGATCTGCGCACGGTACACGGCGTAGTTGACCTGGTCTTCGGCGGACAGCTGCCGCGGATCGATCGCGTCGAGCCGGTCCAGCACCTTCTGCCAGTAGTCCAGCCGGCGTTGCTGGTTGGCGGCGTCGACGTTGTCCAGCCGGCCACCGCTTGGCTGCACCTCGCCGGAGGCGAGCACGCCGGACTGCGCGCTGCGCCAGCTCCATTCCTGCTGGTAGACCTGCCTGAAACGTGCCGCCGCATCCTGCCCAGCCCATGCCGGCGTCGCCAGGACCAGTGCGCCCAGGCCCAGCCACGCCACTCTCGTTGCCATGCTCACGAAACCATTCCTTCTGCCGGTGACGGCGCGGCGGGCGGCTTCGCCGCATCTTCCACGCTCCAGTAGGCCAAAGCCGCGGGCGGCAGCTGGGGCAATGCCGCGCGCAGCAACAGCGCGTGCACGGCATCCTTCAATCGTGCCACGCGCAGCGCGATCCCTCGAGTCTGCAGCCAGGCGGCGAAATCCGCCAGCGCCTCCACGGTGGTGCCGTCCAGGTCCGGCGATTCCTCCAGGCTCAGCACCACCACGCGGATGCCGTCGCGCTCGCCGATCCGCTCGCGCGCCAGCGCCAGCGTCGGTTCCGCGTTGGCGAAGAACAGCGGTTCCTCCGGCCGCAGGATCACCATGCCGGGCTGCTCGCGCGCCGCCCGGTGCTGCTTCGTGTCGATGAAGTCGTGGCTGTCGGCGAGCCGGCCGAGCACGCTGATCCGCGGGGTCGCCAGCTGGCGCAGCAGCAGCAGCAGACTGAACGCGATCGCGGACAGCAGGCCATCCAGCACGCCCAGGGCGAGCACCGCCAGCACCGCGGCCAGCGCCACCAGCCGGTCGCGCCGCCATTGCAGGTACGGCCGGAACACCGCCAGTCGCCACGACTTGCTCACCGCGTGGATCACGATCGCCGCCAGCACCGGCTCGGGGATGCGCTCGATCCAGCGCAGGAACAGCAGCACCAGCAGCAGCACCGTGGCCGCCGCCATCAGTCCGGCCAGCCGCGACTGCGCGCCGGCCGCCTCGTTCGCCGAGGTGGCCGAGTAGCCCGCGCCGACCGGCATGCCGTGAAACAGGCCCGAGACGATATTGGCCACGCCGAGCGCGACGAGGTCGCGGTTCGGCCGCACCGGATCGCCGTGCTTCAAGGCGAAACTGCGGATGGCACTGTACGACTCGGCATACAGGATCAGCATCAGCGCCGCCGCCAGCTCGATGTTCGGCAGCCACTGCGACGACTCCGGCCATGCCGGCGCCGTCCATGCCAGGGCCAGATGCACCGGCCCGACCAGCGCCACGCCCTGCCCGGCCAGCCAGCCGGAAGCGGCGATGCCGAGCACGATCGCCAGCAGGCTGCCCGGCAGGCGCCGTACCCGCCCGCACAGGAACAGCAAGCCGAGGGCGGCCGCACCGGCGGCGATCGCGGCCGGTTGCCACTGCCGGAACTGTTCGACCAGCTCGACCAGCACCCGCGCCACATCGCCGTGCCGGGTGGACACCCCGAACACGTGCGGCAACTGCTTCACCGCGATCACCCAGGCCAGGCCGAACGCGTAGCCGCGCAGCACCGGCCGCGCGATCAGGTTCGACAGCGCGCCCAGCCGGGCCGCCCCGGCGAGCAGGAAGCTGCCGCCCGCCAGCACCACCAGCATCGCCGCGGTGGCGAGGCGCTGCGCGCCGTCGCCGCCGGCCAGCGCCAGCGTCGCCGCCGCCAGCACAGCCGCCGAAGACGAGGTCGCCGAAACGACCGCGAAGCGGCTGCGGCCGATCAGGCCGTAACACGCCAGGCCGGCGAACAGGCCGATGACACCGGCCTGCGGCGGCAGCCCGGCGATGCCGGCGTACGCCACCGCCTCGGGCAGCAGCAGGCCGGCGATCGACACGCCGGCCAGGACATCGACGCCGAAGGTGGAACCCGCCGCGGACGCAGGTGCCGGGCCCGCGTTCATTCGATCAGCCCGCTCCAGCCCGGCAGGTACGCCGTGTCATGGCTGTGCGCCAGCAGCAGGGCCTGCTGCAGCGCCTTCGCGCCGACCTTGCCGCCCGGCAGTTTGAGGCGGCGGCGGTAGAAATCCGCCCACAGGAACTCCGCGTACGGCGTGGCGTCCTTCGCGCAGCCGCCGGCCGTGCGCACCCGCGCGGCGAGGGTGCGGTAGGGGTCGTCGGCCATCTCGCTCAAGCTGGCCGGGATCGCGGTGTAGTCGGTGCGGGTGCCGTGCTGGTCGTACGGATGCGCCCAGCGGTTGAATTCCATCGTGCGCCAGAACACGTCCGGCTCCAGCCAGGAGAAATCGCGCTGGATCATCACCGGCACGCTGTTCACCCCCTCTTCCAGCAAGGCCAGCCCGAGGTGATGGTGGTCGACGATGTAGACGCGCTGTTTCGGCCCCAGCACACCGGGAAACCAGTGCGCCTGGATCAGCTCCTTGCGCCTCTTCCTGCCGAGCCTTTCCCATTCCGCGCGCTTGCCCGCGACCTCGGCCCGGCCCACGGTGAGCTGGGTCGGCCGCAGCTTGGCCGGGGCGATCGACAACAACGGGTGATGCAGGCCTGACGACATGGCGCGACTCCTCCGGACAGATGCCGTGCCGCCGAGCGTACCCGAGCCGGGCCGGGCCGATAAGAGCCTGGTGTGGCGCGCAAGTTTCTGCGCGGACGGACGGCTATCCCATGCCGGCGTAGTAGCCGCGCATCGACCGCAGGTAGGCATCCAGATCGTGGCCGGCCCGGTCATCGAACATCTCGCCGGTCTCGGCGAGCTCATCGATGCGGTCGGGGCGGAAGTTGCGGAAACTCTCGCGCAGCCGGCACCACGTGCCGAGCGTCCACTTGCCGCCCCAGAACGCCAGGCACAGCGGCTCGACCTCGCGCCGGCTGACATTGCCGCCCTCATCGCTGTACGTCAGCCGGAGTACCTGGCGCGCCTCGATGGCGGCATGCAGCCGATCGATGCGGGCGGCGAACGCGAGCTTGTATTCGTCGCGCCACACCGGCGCGTAGATGCGCGTGCGCGCGGCGCGCTCGCGCAGCTCCGGCGGCAGCACCGCCTCGATCTTCAGCAACGCCGCGCGGGCATCGCCGGCCAGCTTGTCGCCGGCGAAGGCCTGCACGAATCGCGTGCCGACCACCAGCGCCTCGAGTTCGTTCGCGGTGAACATCAGCGGCGGGATGTCCGAACCCTTGCGCAGCACGTAGCCGACGCCGGCCTCGCCCTCGATCGGCACGCCGGACAACTGCAGGTCGGCGACGTCGCGGTACACGGTGCGCAGCGACACGCCCAGCGTCTGCGCCAGCGAGCGCGCCTGCAGCGCGGTACGCCGGCCGCGCAGGGCGTGGATGATGAGGAACAGGCGATCGGCTCGACGCATCCGCGCATGGTGGCTGTCCCGCGGATCGATCGCCAGTGCTGGCTACTCGCCGTCCCAGTAGTCGCGGCCGTCGGTCGGCCGGCCAACGTGACGGAAACCTTGCGGCTTGCCGTCCGCATCCCTGCCCGCGACATGCATAACGGCAAACTTGCCCGAGTCCGGGTATTCGCAGACCTCGGGCGTCTCCATGCTGGACACGGCGAGGAAGCGCAGCGTGGCGTCGCCGGTGTTGACGATCTGGTGCGCAGCTTCCGGGCCGCCAGGCAGGCAGCAGATCACGTCACCAGCGCGGATCGGCCAGGTTTCGTGGCCGATCCGCACTTCGCCCGCGCCTGCGACCACGAAGAACATTTCCTCGTTGACGCGATGTGCGTGGAACGGGAATGCACGCTTGCCCGGCGGCACCACGGTGAGGTTGTAGCCGAGCTTCTTCGCACCCAGCGGATGCCCGATCGGCACCATGCCGCCGCCGAACTTCGCCGGCATCGGGCCGCCGCCGTATTGCTTGTTCAGCACTTCGAGCGGGATCGGCTCCAGCTCGTCGAGGTTGAGTATGGGTCTGGCCATGGTCGCTTCCTCAGAGATGCCGCGTCTCGGCCGGCGGGTTCATCCAGTTGTTGGCGCGGCCGTCGCACCAGCGCAGCGGCGCATCGATCAGCTCCTGCGGCTCGACGTCGTCGAGACAGGCAAGGTTGACCGAGACGTAGTCGCCGCCGATCTGCTCCACGTGGCCGCGCCCGAACGGATGCACGCCGCAATGGCGGCAGAACAGGTGGTGCGCGCTGCGCGTGCCGAACTGGTAATCGGACAGCGCGTCCTCGCCCGCGAGCAGGCGGAAATCCTGCGGCTTGATGGTGATGCCCCAGCTGCGCATCTTGCGGCAGATCGAGCAGTTGCAGCGGCCGGTGGTGCCGGTGGCTAGATCGAGGTCGGCCTCGTAGCGCACCGCGCCGCAGTGGCAGCTGCCGTGGTAGGTCTTCCTGGTCATCGTGGGCTCCGGAGGGACGAGAAGGCATGGCGCAGGCCGGTCAGGGCCAGCAGGGTGAGGCGGTGGCGGTGCGCCGGACGGTGCGGCGCATCCTCCCGCGCGGCCTTCGTCGGCAGCCGGTACTGGCCGTCCAGCAGCAGGCCATTCAGGTACAGCGGCCGGTAGGCCATCAGCGCGCGATCGAGCGTGGATCGTTTCATGACCGCCCCCTCAGGCCGCGGCCGCAGTGGCGCCCGCCAACCACGGCGGCGGCAGGGCCTGCTTGTACAGGCGGAACCAGTGCTCGCGGTCGCTGGCGTTGTACAGGTCCAGCGTGCGGATCACCTCGCGGGCGAACTCCACGCTGCCCAGCTCGCTGGCGGTAAGCGTGCCGCCATCGCTGACCGCGAGCACGCCGGCGTCGTACTGCTCGGCGCCGCGGTAGTCGGGAACGTGGGCGTCGATGTGGCCGGCGTGGTTGGCGGTGTGCCGGCAGCGGTCCAGCAGGCCGGCGCGGGCCAGCGCCAGCACGCCGCCGTCGATGCCGGCCACCGGCGCGCCGGCCGCGTGCACGCGGCGCGCGGCGGCCACCGCGGCCAGGCCCTCGCCGCGCGTCCACAGGTGGCCGCCGGGCAGGATCAGCAGCGCCGCGCGATTGAGATCCATCTGGGCCAGGCTCAGCTCGGGCTGCACCATGAGGCCACCCATCGAGACCACCGGCGCCATCGAGAAGCCCACCGCCTGCACCTGCCAGTCGCCGGGGCGGCGGATCTCGCACAGTGCCAGTGCGGCCTGCCAGTCGGCAAAGCCGTCGAACACCAGGAAATAAACCAGGTCGCGCATGTCGTGTCCCTCCGCTATGGAGGTACAGCTTGCCGACCCCTTGCTGCCAACGTGATGTCAGCAGCCGGGCCGGACGCGGGCACGCGGGGTGCCAGGCTGGCACTGTTCAGCCGGAGCCCGGACAATGGCGCTTCCTCTTGCCATGGACCCGACATGAAACCCGTCTCGCTGATCCAGTTCCTGATCGAGGAACGCCGCGCCAGCCACATCAATGCCGAACTTTCGCTGCTGATCGAAGTGGTCGCGCGCGCCTGCAAGCGCATCGGCGTGGCCACCGGCAAGGGCGCGCTGGGCGGCGTGCTGGGCGAAGCCGGCACGGGCAACATCCAGGGCGAGGCGCAGAAGAAGCTGGACGTGATCTCCAACGAGATCCTGCTGGAGGCGAACGCATGGGGCGGCCACCTCGCCGCCTGCGCCTCGGAGGAGATGGAAGACCCGCAGCAGATCCCGGACGGCTATCCGAAGGGCCAGCACCTGCTGCTGTTCGACCCGCTGGACGGTTCCTCGAACATCGACGTCAACATCTCGGTCGGCACGATCTTCTCGGTGCTGCGCTGCCCGGACGGCGTGACCGAACCGAAGGCCGAACACTTCCTGCAGCCGGGCACCACCCAGCTCGCCGCCGGCTACGTGGTGTACGGGCCGTCCACCGTGCTGGTGCTGACCTTCGGCCACGGCACCCACGAGTTCACGCTGGACCGCGAAGTGGGCAGCTTCATCCTCAGCCGCCGCGGTATCCGCATTCCGGTCGAGACCGCCGAGTTCGCCATCAACATGTCGAACCAGCGCCACTGGCAGGCACCGATGCAGCGCTACATCGGCGAGCTGCTGGCCGGCAAGGAAGGCCCGCGCGGCAAGGACTTCAACATGCGCTGGGTCGCCTCGATGGTGGCCGACGTGCACCGCATCGTGACCCGCGGCGGCGTGTTCTATTACCCGCTGGACGCGAAGATCCTCGACAAGGGCGGCAAGCTGCGCCTGATGTACGAGGCCAACCCGATGGCCTTCATCATCGAGCAGGCCGGCGGCGCCGCCACCACCGGCCGCCAGCGCATCATGGAACTGCAGCCGAGAGGCCTGCACCAGCGCGTGCCGGTGTTCCTCGGCTCGAAGGCCGAGGTGGAAGTGGCCACGCACTACCACCGGGAAGCCGACGGCGCGCTGGGCTGATTGACTCCCTCCCCTGCTTCGCAGGGGAGGGCTGGGGTGGGGTCCGCTCTTTGCTCCACCTCAAAAGCACCCCCTCCTGACCTCCCCCTGCTGCGCAGGGGGAGGAACCGAATCTGAACTTTCTGCCGATATCGACCCATGCCCTTCCGTCGCCTGCTGCCGCTGCTCGCCACGCTCGCGCTGGGCGCCTGCACGCACGCCGTCAAACCCGTGCCGCCGCCCGTGGCACCGCCGCCGGCGCCGCTGAGGATCGGCCTGGCGCTCGGCGGCGGCGCGGCGAAGGGCTTCGCGCACATCGGCGTGATCAAGATGCTGGAGGCCAGCGGCATCCATCCGGACGTGGTCGCCGGCACCAGCGCGGGCAGCGTGGTCGGCGCACTGTACGCCGGCGGCATGGACGCGTTCGCGCTGCAGCAGACCGCGTTTGGCCTCGACGAAGCGAAGATCCGCGACGTGCGGCTGTTCTCCGGCGGACTGGTGCAGGGTCAGGCGCTGCAGGATTACGTGAACCAGCTGCTGCACAAGCAGCCGATCGAACAGCTGAAGCGGCCGTTCGCCGCGGTCGCCACCGAGCTGGAGACCGGCCAGCGCACAGTGTTCGTACGCGGCGACACCGGTCGCGCGGTACGCGCGTCGTCCGCCGTTCCCGGCGTGTTCGAGCCGGTGGAGATCCGCGGCAGGCACTACGTCGACGGCGGCGTGGTCAGCCCGATCCCGATCGATGCGGCGCGCCAGCTCGGCGCCGACTTCGTGATCGCGGTGGACATCTCCGCCGCCCCGGACGGCAACAACCCGCAAGGCATGGTGGGCATCGTCGGCCAGTCGATCACCATCATGGGCCGGCAACTGGCTGCGCAGGAAAGCGCGCGCGCGGACGTGGTGATCCGGCCCCAGCTGCGCGGCATCGGCCCCACCGATTTCGAACGGAAGAACCTGGCCATCCTGGCCGGCGAGAAAGCGGCGCTGGCGGCGATCCCCGCGATCCGCGCCAAGCTCGCCGCACTGGCGGCATCGCGCCAGGCGGCCACCGCCACGCACTGAGCGCCGCCGCCGCCCATGCCGGCCCGCACTTGGCGCGCGCGATGCCGGGTTGTAGCGTCGCGGCTTCCACTGCCCGGAATCCCCTCATGCCGAAACATTCGCGCCTGATCTCCTCCCTGTCGCTCCTGGCCCTCGTGCTGGCATCGCATGCCTTCGCCGCCACCCCCACGGCCGACCCGCGCATCGGGCAGGTGCTGACCCAGCTGGGCAAGGCGCAGTCGATCCAGGCGGTGGCGATCTCGCCGGACGGCAAACAGCTGGCATGGGTGATCGAGCGTGACGGCAAGCCGGCGATCGAGCTGGCCGATACCGACGGCCGCCATGCGCGTCGCGTGAGCGCCGCGGCCACGCCGGGCGCATGCGCCGAATCCGGCATCGCCTGGGCGCCCGATTCGCGCCGCCTCGCGTTCGTGTCCGACTGCAGCGTCGACCTGACCAGCACGAAGGCGATGCGGAACGCCATCTACCTGGCCGATACCCGCGGCAACGGCATGCCAACCCGGCTGGCCGAACTGCAAGGCTACGTGAGTTCACTGCAGTGGACCGCCGACGGCAGGTCGCTCGGCTTCCTCTACGTGGTCGGCGCCACCCGCCACGCCAGCGCGGTGACCGCGGCCAAGCCGGCCGCCGGCGAGATCGGCGTGAGCGGGCTGGAAGTACAGCGCGTGGCCAGCCTGGACCTGGCCGGCGGCGCGCCGCGCGAGCTGACGCCGGCCGGCATGTACGCGTACGAGTTCGACTGGTCGCCGGACGGCACGCGCATCGCCTACACCGCCGCGCCGCCGCCGGGCGACAACAACTGGTGGGTGGCGAAGCTCTATGTGCAGGATGCGCGGCAGGATGCCGTCGCCCGCGTGCTCGTCGATGCATCCAGCGCCGCCAGCGGTTCGCTGCGCGGCCTGCAGATCGCGCTGCCGCGCTGGTCGCCGGACGCCACGCGGATCGCCTTCATCGGCGGCCTGATGAGCGACCAGGGCGCCACCGGCGGCGACATCTACGCGGTGCCGGCCAACGGCGGTACGCTGGTCAATCTCACTCCGGGCATCCGCGTCACGCCGGCGTGGCTGCGCTGGAGCGGAGCGCATTCGATGCTGGTCAGCCAGGTCAGCAACGGCCAGAGCCAGCTGGTCGATTACGCCGTCGGCGCCGACCGCGCGCAGCAGCAAGCTGTGCACTTCACCGTGCCGGCCAGCATCGGCGACGGCAGCGCCGCGATGGCGATGTCGCTGTCGGCCGATCTCAAGAGCATCGCGTTCCTGCAAAGCTCGTATGCGGCCGCCACCGAAGTGCATGCCGGTGCGCTCGACCGTACCCCGCCGCCGGCGGTGACCTCGTTCAACGCCGCGCTGAAGCCGGCCTGGGGCAGGGCCGAGTCGGTGGAATGGAACAACGAGGGTTTCCGCGTGCAGGGCTGGCTGTTGTATCCGGCGAACTACGACGCGAAGAAGCGCTACCCGATGATCGTGGTGGTGCACGGCGGCCCGTCGAGCGCGGTGATCCCGCGCTGGCCGGGCGTCGGTTACGGCGGCGCGCCGCTGTCCGCGCTGGGCTATTTCGTGTTCATGCCGAACCCGCGCGGCAGCTTCGGCCAGGGCGAGCAGTACGTGCAGGCGAACCGCAAGGACTTCGGCTACGGCGACCTGCGCGACATCCTCGCCGGCGTCGACGCGGTGGAGAAGAAGCTGCCGGTGGACGACCAGCGGCTCGGCCTCACCGGCTGGAGCTACGGCGGCTTCATGAGCATGTTCGCGCCCACCCAGACCCAGCGCTTCCGCGCCGTGGTGGCCGGCGCCGGCATCGCCAACTGGCAGAGCTACTACGGCCAGAACCTGATCGACCAGTGGATGCCGCCGTTCTTCGGCGCCAGCGTCTACGACGACCCGGCGGTGTACGCGAAGAGTTCGGCGATCAACTTCATCAAGCGGGTGAAGACGCCGATGCTGATCGTGGTGGGCGACCGCGACGCCGAATGCCCCGCGCCGCAGTCGTTCGAAATGTGGCGCGCGCTGCGCGCGCAGGGCGTGCCGACCTCGCTGGTGGTGTACCCGAACGAGGGCCACCACTTCGTCGACCCCGCCCACCAGCGCGACGTGCTGCAGCGGGCGCTGGGCTGGTTCCAGCAATACCTGCCGGCCGACGGCCGCGGGGGATAGCCTTGATTATCTATTCATGGTGACACCATGATACTTTTTAAGTTGTTGATATAAATGATACTTGAATAATTTAATCTATTCATGTATTTATTCAAATCATGGCTGGACAGCGCCCATCGCCCGCACATCTCATCGACGCGCTGCGGGCGCGCCGGCTAGCCACTGCGCGCGAACTCGGGCTGGCCATTGGCGCCAGCCAACCGAGCATTTCGCGCTGGCTGGCCGCAGCCGGCGACCAGGTGGTGCGGATCGGACAGGCACGCCGTTCGCGCTACGCCGCCACGCGCAACGTGCGCGGTTTGGGCGATCGCTGGCCGCTCTACCGCATCGACGCCGATGGCCGGCCGCAGGCGTTCGGCCAGCTGATCGCGCTGCATGGGAATGGTTGCCTGGTCCGCCCCGAACAGCCGGTCGACTGGCTGCGCGACGAGTTCCACGATGGCGTCTTTCCCGGCCTGCCGTGGTTTCTCGACGACATGCGGCCACAGGGCTTTCTCGGTCGCCTGTTCGGGCAGCGCTGCGCGCACGAGCTTGGCCTGGATCCGGACATCCTGCGCTGGAACGAAGACGCGGTGCTCGCCGCCCTGCTACTGCGCGGCGAGGACGGGCCGGGCAATTTCGTGCTCGGCGGGCAGGCACTCGACCACGCCCTGCGCGCCACGCCTGAACCGATTCCCTCGGCGCAGCGGACCAAGCGTTACGCCGCGCTGGCGCATGCCACGCTGGCCGGCGAACAGGCCGGTTCCTCCGCTGCCGGCGAACAGCCGAAGTTCACCGCCTGCGTCGCAGACGCCGGTGGCTCGCTGCGCCATGTCATCGTGAAGTTCAGCGAGCCGGTTGAAGGCAACCCGGTGGCCCGGCGCTGGGCCGACCTGCTGATCTGCGAATACCTCGCCAGCCAGTTGCTGGCCGAACGCGGCCACCCCGGCGCACGCGATGAACTGGTCTGGTCGCAGGGGCAACTCTGCCTGGAATCAACCCGCTTCGACCGGCTCGGCACCCATGGCCGTCGCGGTTTCGTCTCGCTGGCGTCGTGGAGCGATGCGCATGACGGCGTGCGCGACAACTGGCCGAACGCGGCCGAACGCATGCAGCGCGGCGGCTGGCTGGATCATGAAGCCGTCGAGCAGATCCGCCAGCGCTGGTGGTTCGGCCAGATGATCGGCAACACCGACATGCACTTCGGCAACCTCGGCTTCTTCCTCGACAATGGCTTGCCGCTGCAGCTGACGCCTGGCTACGACATGCTGCCGATGCTGTACCGGCCAGCCGCCAATGGCAGCCTGCCACCACGCGAGTACCAGCCGCCATCGCCACTGCCCGCCGCAATGGCACACTGGCAATGGGCCGCTGGGCTGGCCGCCGCGTTCTGGCAGCGCGTGGCGCAACACCCGCAACTGGGCGCGGACTTCCGCCGCATCGCCGAGGACAATCGGATACAGCTGGGTCGCCTGCGCCAGCGGTTCGGGTAAGCGCCATGGCGGCCTGGTCAGCCAACCGCTGCCTTCAGAACAATTCACCCTGCGGCGACAACTTGCGTGGCTGCACGAAGCGCGAGGTGTCGAGCACGAGTTCGCGGGCGCGGCCGAAGCCGTGCCTGCGGCAGGCGACGTCGAAGCGACGGCGCAGCAGGTCGGCGAACACGCCCTGGCCGCGCATGCGGGTGGCGAAGTTGCTGTCGTAGTCACGGCCGCCGTTCATCTGCTGCACCAGGCTCATCACGTGCCCGGCGCGCTGCGGCGCGTGCAGCACGAGCCATTCGCGGAACAGCGCCTTCAGCTCGTACGGCAGGCGCAGCGTGGTGTAGCCGGCGCAGCGCGCGCCGGCGTCGGCGGCCTGCGCCATCACCGCTTCCATGTCCTGGTCATTGAGCGCGGGGATGATCGGCGCCACCAGCACGCCGACCGGCACGCCGGCCGCCGCCAGCGTGCGGATCGCCTGGATCCGCCGGTGCGGCGCGCTGGCGCGCGGTTCGAGTTTGGCGGCAAGGTGGTTGTCCAGCGAATTGACCGAGACGAACACCTGCACCAGCCGTTCGCGCGCCATCGGCGCAAGGATGTCGAGGTCGCGCTCGACCAGCGCGTTCTTGGTGACGATGGTGCACGGGTGGCGGCATTCGGCCAGCAGCTCCAACGCGGCGCGGGTCAGCCGCCAGCGCTTCTCGACCGGCTGGTAGGGGTCGGTGTTGCTGCCGATGTTGATCGGGCTGACCACGTAGCCCGGTTTCGCCAGTTCCGCGCGCAGCACATCGGCGAAGTTGCCCTTGGCGCGCAGTCTGGTCTCAAAGTCCAGCCCGGGCGACAGGTTGAGGTAGCTGTGCGAGGGCCGCGCGAAGCAATAGATGCAGCAGCTCGCAACCGCGGTACGGGTTGATCGCCTGGCTGAAGGCGATGTCCGGCGAGTCGTTGCGGCTGATCACGCTCTTCGCGCGTTCCTCGGTGACGCAGGTCGGCGGGCGCGGCGCAACCTCGTCGAGCAGCGCACTCTGCCAGCCGTCATCCTCGGCCTGGTGGCGGATGCTTTCGAAGCGGCCTTCCGGGTTGGAGGCGGCGCCGCGGCCCTTGAACGGCCGTGTCGCCGGAAGCTGTTCCGGCGAGATCGGCGGCGGCGAAGAGTTATCCATCGAGGCAGTTTCGCGCGGCGACGTCTCAGCCGTCGCGACATCTTTGCGCGGCGTGATCCGGCTCGCGCGGAACGCACGACGGCGGCGCTATGATGCGGCCGTCCGCCGCCTCCGGCGGCGCGTTTCCACCTGTCGGGGCTTCCCCATGCGCTGGCTGCTGCTCGCCTTCACCGTGTTCGCGTTCGTGCTGTGCTTCAGCCGCCACGGTGCCGGCGCCTGGGGGTTCTGGCTGCTGGTCGGGCTGGTCGGCATCTTCGCCACCACGCTGGCCTTCGTGCACGCGCGCATCACCGGCAACGCGCGCGAGGACAGCCTGTCCGAGTACGACCTGAGGCGGCTGCGCGAAGGCAAGGACCCGCTGAAGCACGACCGCAGCGTGCGCTAGGCCGGCGCGCTGCAGCCCCGGCCCGGCGACCATCGCCTCGCGCATCAGGTACCTCTGCCACCGTCATCGGGAACGCACCCGCGAAACGCGCGCGGTGCGTCGCCTTCTGGCGGTCATCGGCCTGATCGGGCGCGCCTGAATCGCCGCTCGGCCAGTCGGCGACGACGAAAAACGCAGCGGCTGATGCCGCTGCGTTCCGGGTACCCACGCCGCACGGTGGGTCAGTCGTGGAGGTCGACGTCCTTGGTCTCGCGCACGAACAGCATGCCGATGACGAAGGTCATCGCCGCGATCACCACCGGATACCACAGGCCGGCGTAGAAATTGCCGGTGGCCGCCACGATGCCGAACGATACCGAGGGCAGGAAGCCGCCGAACCAGCCGTTGCCGATGTGGTACGGCAGGCTCATCGAGGTGTAGCGGATCCTGGTGGGGAACATCTCCACCAGCCACGCGGCGATCGGGCCGTAGACCATGGTCACGTAGAGCACCAGGATCGTCAGCAGCAGCACCAGCATCGGCTTGTTGGTCTGCGCCGGATCGGCCTTGGCCGGGTAGCCGGCAGCGGCCAGCGCCTTGCCGACGCCGTCGCCGAACGCCTTGCTCTGGGCGGTGAAGTCGGCCTTGGACAGGGCCCCGCCCTCGAACGAGGGGAACTGCTGGCCGCCGATGGTCACCACCGCCGGCGTGCCCGCGGCTGCCACCACGTTCTCGTACGGCACGCCGCGCTTGGCCAGGTAGCTCTTGGCCACGTCGCAGGAGCTGGTGAAGACCTTCTTGCCGATCAGGTCGATCTGCACGCTGCAGCCGGCGGGGTCGGCCTGCACCCGTATCGGTGCCGTCACGCTGGCCGCCTCGATCGCCGGGTTGCCGTAGTGGGTGATCGCCTTGAAGATCGGAAAATAGGTCAGCGCGGCGAGCAGGCAGCCGGCCAGCACGACAGGCTTGCGCCCGATCCTGTCCGACAGCCAGCCGAACACCACGAAGAACGGCGTGCCGATCAGCAGTGCCGCGGCGATCATCAGCTGGGTGGTGGTGGCATCGATCTTCAGCGTGCTGCCGAGGAAGTACATCGCGTAGAACTGGCCGCAGTACCACACCACGGCCTGGCCGGCGGTGGCGCCGAGCAGGGCCAGGATCACCAGCTTCAGGTTGCCCCAGCGCGCGAACGACTCGGTCAGCGGTGCCTTCGACTGCTTGCCCTCCTCCTTCATCTGCTTGAACACCGGCGACTCGGCCAGTTGCAGGCGGATGTAGACCGACACCGCCAGCAGCAGCGAGGACAGCAGGAACGGCACGCGCCAGCCCCAGTCGTCAAACTTGCCGCCGAGCATCCACTTGCAGCCCAGGATCACCAGCAGTGACAGGAACAGGCCGAAGGTGGCGGTGATCTGGATGAAGCTGGTGTACAGGCCGCGCTTGCCCTTCGGTGCGTGTTCGGCCACATAGGTGGCAGCGCCGCCGTACTCGCCGCCGAGCGCCAGGCCCTGCAGCATGCGCAACGCGATCAGGATGACCGGCGCGGCCATGCCGATCGAGCCGTAACTGGGCAGCAGGCCCACGAAGAAGGTGGACAGGCCCATGATCACGATGGTGATCAGGAAGGTGTACTTGCGCCCGACCAGGTCGCCGACCCGGCCGAACACCAGCGCACCGAACGGGCGCACCGCGAAGCCGGCGGCAAACGCGAGCAGGGCGAACACCAGCTGGCTCGCTTCATTCAAGCCCGAGAAGAACTGGTGGCCGATGATCACGGCGAGCGAGCCGTACAGGTAGAAGTCGTACCACTCGAACACGGTGCCCAGGCTGGAGGCCAGGATCACCCGCTTGTGGTTGACGTCGAGTGCGTCGCCGGCATTGCTGCCGATGGCGTCGATGGCATTGGTGGCCATGATGTTTCCCCTCCCGAAATAGTGGATTGCCTCTGCCCGGAACCCTGGGGAGAAGTCGGAAGGCGCGGACCGTCCCTTGCCCCGGGCCGCGCCTCGTCATCCTCCCGGTTTCGCGGGAGGTTGGGCGGCGGCGTACCGGGGCACGCCGCCATGAACCTCAGAAGCGATACAGCGCGTTGAGGCTGACCTGATTGCCGGTGGTGGTCTTGCGATTGGTGCCGTTGCTGGTGGAGTCGATCTTGTCGTGCATCCATTCGGCGCTGAGGTCATAGGCGCCGGCGGTGTACTGCAGGCTCAATGCGGCCTGGCGGTTGCGCAGCAGGCCGGTCGCACCATGGCCCATCCAGGTAATCACGTCCTGGCTGTCGGGCTTGCTGTACGCGTAGAACGCGTACACGGCCCAGTTCGGCGTGAAGCTGTAGCCGGCCTGCACGAAGCCGCCGCGTTCCTTGATGTCGCCGAACTGCGACATCGCGCCGAAGATCTCGCCGAGGCCGTTGCCGGCGTAGGCCAGCCCCTTGAACGTCCACGGACCGGGCTTCCACTGGCCGCCGACCTCGTAGCCCACGCTGGTCACTTCGGAACGGATCGGCGTGGGCGCCGTGCCCTCTACGCCGCGCAGGTTGACCTTGCTGTAGTGCGCGGCAAAATATGCTAGCCAGTTCTTGTCCTGCACGTGCAGCCGCGCCTCCAGCTGCGGCCGGAAACCGGCATTGCCGGCAGTGAGATAGTTGATGTTGTTGCCGGGACCGCTCCAGTTGCCCTCGAACGCCGCCACGTCGAAACGCCACTGCGCACCGGTGCTGCCGTGGTTGATGTCCTGCATCACCACCACACCGGGGAAGCGCCAGCCGCCGTAGCCGGAACCGAAGCCCAGCGGGAACGCGATGTGCGCCAGCGAGGTGGGCGAGTTGTCGATCGGGAACATCAGGTCCCACTGCTGGCCGATGCGCACCGTGGTACCGGTCTCGGGATTGGTCAGGTCCATGTAGGCCTGGCGCAGGCGCGGCGTCGCCTGCTGCTGGCTGTAGGCGCCGGTGCCGTTGAAGCCGCCGAAGAAGTCCATCTCGATGCGGCCGCCGCCACTCCAGTCACCGGCGAACTTGGCGCCCTTGAAATCGAGCCAGAAGCGCGTGTTGCGCACGTCGACGCCGGACAGCGTACCCTTCGAGCCGGGGATCGGGAACAGCGCGTTCTGGCCGTTGCCGTAGGTGAAGCTCCTGTTCTGGCTGAACGCGCTGGCGCTGATGAAGCCGTGCAGCGCAACCGACACGCCGGGTGCGCTGCTGAAGGTCGGCGTGGACGCGGGGGCGGCGGCCACGCTCTGCGTGGCTGGAGTTTGTGGCGCCGGCGCGGCTTTCTGCGCCTTGATCATCGCCTTCAGCTCGTTCAACTGCTGCTCCAGCTGCGCCACGCGCTGCTCGAGCTGCCGTTCGCGCGTGTCGCTTTGTGCATGCGCGGCCAGCGGCAGTGCCAGCGCGCAGGCCATGCTCAGGGCAAGCGCCTTGTAACGGTTCGTGTATCGCGTCGTCATGCGTGCGTCTCCCCAAGGTCGATGACGGGCCGAGCATGGCCATGCTGCAGCGCGGGCGACTATTCGCCATTGGTCGAAGTTCGACCAAAGTCGAGACGCCGCCGCGGAGCCGACGCCGCAGCGATCGGGCTACACTCGAAACCCGCATGCCGCCGGGCGCCATCGCCTGCCGCGGCTTCCTCCTTCGCCGTTCCCGGCACCCAGCCAGCAGGAGCCCAGCCATGTCCAAGCTCTACCCGGTCGATCCCTCGTTCGCCGCCGCCGCGCGCCTGCGCCACGACGACTACACGCGCCTCTACGCCGAGTCGGTGCGCGATCCCGAGGGCTTCTGGGGCCGCGTCGGCCAGCGGCTGGACTGGACCCGCGCGCCGACCCGGATCAAGGACGTCTCGTTCAGGCGCGACGACCTGCACATCCGCTGGTACGAGGATGGCGAACTCAATGTGTCGGCGAACTGCCTCGACCGCCACCTGGAGAAGCGCGGCGACAAGGTCGCGATCATCTTCGAGGGCGACGACCCGAAGGTATCGCGTCGGATCACCTACCGCGAGCTGCATGCTGAAGTGTGCAGGTTCGCCAACACGCTGAAGCACCTCGGCGTGGCCAAGGGCGACCGCGTGGCGATCTACCTGCCGATGATCCCGGAGGCGGCGGTGGCGATGCTGGCCTGCGCCCGCCTCGGCGCCACCCACTCGGTGGTGTTCGGCGGCTTCTCGCCCGACTCGCTGGCCGGGCGCATCGCCGACTCGCAGGCCAAGGTGGTGGTCACCGCCGACGAAGGCCTGCGCGCCGGCAAGCACATTCCGCTCAAGGTCAACGTGGACGCGGCGCTGGAGCGCCCCGGCACCAACAGCGTGGAAACCGTGATCGTGGTGCGCCACACCGGCGGCGCGGTGAACATGCAGTCGCCGCGCGACCGCTACTGGCACACCTTGATGGAAGGCCAGTCGGCCGACTGCGCGCCCACCCCGGTCGAGGCCGAGCACCCGCTGTTCGTGCTGTACACCTCCGGCTCCACCGGCAAGCCGAAGGGCGTGCAGCACTCGACCGGCGGCTACCTGGTGTTCATCAGCTACACCCACGAACTGGTGTTCGACCTGCGCGAGGACGACGTCTACTGGTGCACCGCCGATGTCGGCTGGGTCACCGGCCACAGCTACGTGGTGTACGGCCCGCTCTGCAACGGCGCCACCACGGTGATGTTCGAAGGCGTGCCGAACTATCCCGACCACAGCCGCTTCTGGCAGGTGATCGACAAGCACAAGGTCAGCCTGTTCTACACCGCGCCCACCGCGATCCGCGCGCTGATGCGCGAGGGCGAGGGCCCGGTGAAGAAAACATCGCGCGCCAGCCTGCGCCTGCTCGGCTCGGTCGGCGAACCGATCAACCCGGAGGCGTGGGAGTGGTATTACCACGTGGTGGGCGAGGGCCGCTGCCCGATCGTCGACACCTGGTGGCAGACCGAGACCGGCGGCATCATGATCTCGCCGTTGCCCGGCGCGATCGCCACCAAGCCCGGCTCGGCCACGCTGCCGTTCTTCGGCGTCAAACCGGCCATCGTCGACGCCGACGGCCAGGTGCTGGAAGGCGTGGCCGAGGGCAACCTGCTGATCACCGACTCCTGGCCCGGCCAGGTGCGCACCATCTACGGCGACCACCAGCGCTTCATCGACACCTACTTCAGCGCCTATCCCGGCAACTATTTCTCGGGCGACGGCGCGCGCCGCGACGAGGACGGCTACTACTGGATCACCGGCCGTGTCGACGACGTGATCAACGTGTCCGGCCACCGCCTCGGCACCGCCGAGGTGGAGAGCGCGCTGGTGGCGCACCCGAAGGTGGCCGAGGCCGCCGTGGTCGGCTGCCCGCACGAGATCAAGGGCCAGGGCATCTACGCCTACGTCACCCTGGTCGCCGGCGAAACCGGCAGCGACGAGCTGCGCAAGGAACTGATCGCCTGGGTGCGCAAGGAGATCGGCCCGATCGCCACGCCGGACTACCTGCAGTGGGCGCCCGGCCTGCCGAAGACCCGCTCGGGCAAGATCATGCGCCGGATCCTGCGCAAGATTGGCGAGAACCTCCCCGACCAGCTCGGCGACATCACCACCCTGGCCGATCCCGGCGTGGTGAAGAACCTGGTGGACGAGCGGCTGATCAAGTGAGCCCTTTCTTCGTCATTCCGGCGCAAGCCGGAAGCGCTTTTCAATGGCGGACGCCGGTCATCCAGCGCCTTTCGGGCGCAAGTCACTGGACCCCGGCGTTCGCCGGGGTGACGGTTCGAACGCCATGCCCGACATCCTGATCGCCGACGACCATCCGCTGTTCCGCGACGCCCTGCAGCGCGCGGTGCTGGCCGCGCTGCCGCAGGCGCGCGTGCATGCTGCCGACAGCGTGCACACCCTGCTCGGTCTGATCGAGCAGTTCCCCGACGCCGAATTGCTGCTGCTCGACCTGCACATGCCCGGTGCGCGCGGCTATTCCGCGCTGGCGCATATCCGCGGCCAGTACCCGGGGCTGCCGACCATCGTGGTGTCCGGCCACGAGGAGGCGCAGGTGGCGCGCCGCGCACTGGCGCACGGCGCCTCGGCGTACATCCCCAAGTCCACCGCCGGCCCCGACATCGTGGCGGCGATCCGCGCCGTGCTGGACGGCGACGTCTGGCTGCCGCCGGCCCTGCTCGGCAATCCCGCCGAACTCAGGCCCGACGAAGCGGCTGCCGCCGCGCAGGTCGCCGCGCTCACGCCGCAGCAGTTCCGCGTGATGACGATGATCGCCGAGGGCCTGCTGAACAAGCAGATCGCGTGGGAGCTGGGCGTCTCCGAGGCCACCGTGAAGGCGCACATGACCGCGATCATGCGCAAGCTCGGGGTCAACAACCGCACCCAGGTCGCGCTGATCGCCAGCCAGCTGGCGGTCGACCAGGAAGGCCTGCCGGCCATGCCGGCCGACCCCGGCTGAACCGTCCGGGCCGGCCGCTGAAGCTGCCGGCGGGGCGGGCATCCGACCCGGCGCGGGTCCACCATCGTTCCGCGGCGCCGGCACCTGGCATCAAACAGCCTTATATACGGCTATTTGATTTTCTTGCTTTCCTTTGTTGCGGCGCACTATAGTCGATCCTCCCCATACTGGGAGTGGAGAACATGGCTCAGCCGCACGCACAGGGTTTGTACAACCCGTCCAACGAACACGACGCCTGCGGCGTCGGTTTCGTCGCCCATATCAAGGGCCGGAAAAGCCATGACATCGTCCAGCAGGGCCTGCTGATCCTGCGCAACCTGGACCACCGCGGTGCGGTCGGCGCCGATCCGCTGATGGGCGACGGCGCCGGCATCCTGATCCAGATCCCCGACCAGCTCTACCGCGAGGACATGGCGCAGCAAGGCGTGCAGCTGCCGCCGCCGGGCGAGTACGGCGTGGGCATGATCTTCCTGCCCAAGGAGCACGCCTCGCGGCTGGCCTGCGAACAGGAGCTGGAGCGCACCGTGCGGGCTGAAGGCCAGGTGGTACTGGGTTGGCGCGACGTGCGTGTCGATGCCGAAATGCCGATGTCGCCGGCGGTCAAGGCGACCGAGCCGGTGGTGCGGCAGATCTTCATCGGGCGCGGGCCGGACGTGATGGTGCCCGATGCGCTGGAGCGGAAGCTGTACGTCATCCGCAAGACCTCCAGCCACGCGATCCGCGCGCTGAGCCTGAAGCACGGCAAGGAATACTTCGTCCCCTCGATGTCCAGCCGCACGGTGGTCTACAAGGGCCTGCTGCTGGCCGGCCAGGTCGGCCAGTACTATCTCGACCTGGCCGACCCGCGCACCGTGTCGGCGCTGGCGCTGGTGCACCAGCGCTTCTCCACCAACACCTTCCCCGCGTGGGAGCTGGCCCACCCGTACCGCATGATCGCGCACAACGGCGAGATCAACACGGTCAAGGGCAACGTGAACTGGATCAACGCGCGCACCGGCGCGATCTCCTCGCCGGTACTCGGCGACGACCTGGCCAAGCTGTGGCCGCTGATCTATCCCGGCCAGTCCGACACCGCCTCATTCGACAACTGCCTCGAGCTGCTGACCATGGCGGGCTACCCGCTGTCGCACGCGATGATGATGATGATTCCCGAGGCATGGGAACGCCACACGCTGATGGACGACAACCGCCGCGCGTTCTACGAATACCACGCCGCGATGATGGAGCCGTGGGACGGCCCCGCCGCGATCGCCTTCACTGACGGCCGCCAGGTCGGCGCCACGCTCGACCGCAACGGCCTGCGCCCGGCGCGCTACCTGATCACCGACGACGGCCTGGTGATCCTGGCCTCCGAGGCCGGCGTGCTGCCGGTCGCCGAGTCGCGCATCGTGAAGAAATGGCGGCTGCAGCCGGGCCGGATGCTGCTGATCGACATGGAAGCGGGCCGCATCATCGACGACAAGGAACTGAAGGACCAGCTGGCCAACGCCCGGCCGTACAAGCAGTGGATCGAGCACATCCGGATCAAGCTGGACGCGCTGCCGGAGCCGCGTGCCGAATCGCATGCCGTCGACAGCCTGCTCGACCGCCAGCAGGCCTTCGGCTACACCCAGGAAGACCTCAGGTTCCAGCTGCTGCCAATGGCGCAGGCCGGCGAGGAGGCGATCGGCGCGATGGGCAACGATTCGCCGCTGGCGGTGCTGTCGGAGCGCAGCAAGCCGCTGTACAGCTATTTCCGCCAGTTGTTCGCGCAGGTCACCAACCCGTCGATCGATCCGATCCGTGAACAGCTGGTGATGTCGCTGGTGTCCTTCATCGGGCCCAAGCCCAACCTGCTGGACATCAACAACATCAACCCGCCGCTGCGGCTGGAGGTGGCCCAGCCGGTGCTGGACTTCGCCGAGATGGCCAAGATCCGCAAGATCGGGCGCTACTCCAAGGGCAAGTTCCGCAGCTTCGAGCTGGACATCACCTACCCGGCGACCTGGGGCAAGGCAGGCATCGAGGCGCGCCTCGCCTCGCTGTGCGCGCAGGCCACCGACGCGATCCGCCAGGGCCACAACATCCTGATCGTGTCCGACCGGCGCAGCGACCGCGAGCGCGTGGCGATCCCCGCCCTGCTGGCTACCTCGGCGGTGCACCAGCACCTGGTCACCAAGGGCCTGCGCACCAGCACCGGCCTGGTGGTGGAGACCGGCTCGGCGCGCGAGGTGCACCACTTCGCCCTGCTCGCCGGCTACGGCGCCGAGGCGATCCACCCCTACCTGGCGATGGAAGTGCTGGCGCAGCACTTCGCCGCTGCCGGCGACGGGATCGCGCCGGACAAGGCGATCCGCAACTACGTCAAGGCGATCGACAAGGGCCTGCAGAAGGTGATGTCCAAGATGGGCATCTCCACCTACATGTCCTACACCGGCGCGCAGATCTTCGAGGCGGTGGGCCTGAACCGCGAGCTGGTGGACAAGTACTTCACCGGCACCACCTCCAACATCGAGGGCATCGGCCTGTTCGAGGTGGCCGAGGAAGCACTGCGCCTGCACGCCGCCGCCTATGGCGACGACCCGGTGCTGGCCGACGCGCTGGACGCGGGCGGCGAGTACGCCTGGCGCGTGCGCGGCGAGGAGCACATGTGGACGCCGGACATGGTGGCCAAGCTGCAGCACGCCACCCGCGCCAACAACGCGCAGACCTACCAGGAGTATTCGCAGCTGGTCAACGAACAGAGCCGGCGGCTGATGACGCTGCGCGGGCTGTTCGAGTTCCGCGCCGATCCGGCCGCCGCCATTCCGCTGGACGAGGTGGAACCGGCCGGCGAGATCGTCAAGCGCTTCGTCACCGGCGCAATGTCGCTGGGCTCGATCTCGACCGAGGCGCACACCACCCTCGCCATCGCGATGAACCGCATCGGCGGCAAGTCCAACACCGGCGAGGGCGGCGAGGACGAGGCGCGCTACCAGGGCGAGCTGCGTGGCGTGGCGATCAAGCAGGGCGACACCGTCGCCGGCCTGCTCGGCGAAGCGCACATCGAGCGCGACCTCGAACTGCAGGCCGGCGACTCGCTGCGTTCGCGGATCAAGCAGGTGGCCTCCGGCCGCTTCGGCGTCACCGCGGCCTACCTGGTCTCGGCCGACCAGATCCAGATCAAGATCGCTCAGGGCGCCAAGCCCGGCGAAGGCGGCCAGCTGCCCGGCCACAAGGTCTCCGACTACATCGCCCGGCTGCGCTTCTCGGTGCCCGGCGTGGGCCTGATCTCGCCGCCGCCGCACCACGACATCTACTCGATCGAGGACCTGGCCCAGCTCATCCACGACCTGAAGAACTGCAACCCACAGGCGTCGATCTCGGTGAAGCTGGTGTCCGAGGTGGGCGTGGGCACGGTGGCAGCCGGCGTGGCCAAGGCCAAGGCCGACCATGTGGTGATCGCCGGCCATGACGGCGGCACCGGCGCCTCGCCGTGGTCGTCGATCAAGCATGCCGGCACGCCATGGGAGCTGGGCCTGGCCGAAACGCAGCAGACCCTGGTGCTGAACCGCCTGCGCGGCCGCATCCGGGTACAGGCGGACGGCCAGATGAAGACCGGCCGCGACGTGGTGATCGGCGCCCTGCTCGGCGCCGACGAATTCGGCTTCGCCACCGCGCCGCTGGTGGTGGAAGGCTGCATCATGATGCGCAAGTGCCACCTCAACACCTGCCCCACCGGCGTGGCCACGCAGGATCCGGTGCTGCGCCGGAAGTTCAGCGGCAAGCCAGAGCACGTGGTGAACTACTTCTTCTTCGTGGCCGAGGAAGCGCGCCGGATCATGGCGCAGCTGGGCATCCGCCGCTTCGACGAGCTGGTCGGCCGCGCCGATCTGCTCGACCTCCGCCAGGGCATCGCGCACTGGAAAGCACGCGGACTGGACTTCAGCCGCGTGTTCCACCGCCCCGAAGTGCCGGCGGCGGTAGCGCGGCGGCACGTGGCCGCACAGGAGCACGGTCTCGACAAGGCCGGCAAGGCGCTCGACCACGCCCTGATCGAGAAAGCCCGGCCCGCGCTGGAGCATGGCGAACGCACCAGCTTCATCGTCGGCGTGCGCAACGTCAACCGTACCGTGGGCACCATGCTTTCCGGCGAGGTGGCGCGCCGCCACGGCCACGCCGGCCTGCCCGACGACAGCATCCACATCCAGATGGACGGCACCGCCGGACAGAGCTTCGGCGCGTTCCTGGCCCGCGGCATCACGCTCGACCTGGTCGGCGAGGCAAACGACTACGTGGGCAAGGGCCTGTCCGGCGGACGCATCATCGTGCGCTCGCCGAACGACTTCCACGGCTTCGGCCCGGAGCACATCATCGCCGGCAACACGGTGCTGTACGGCGCCACCGAAGGCGAGGCCTACTTCAACGGCGTCGCCGGCGAGCGCTTCGCCGTGCGCAACTCCGGCGCCACCGCCGTGGTGGAGGGCGTCGGCGACCACGGCTGCGAATACATGACCGGCGGCACCGTGGTCCTGCTCGGCGAAACAGGCCGCAATTTCGCCGCCGGCATGTCCGGCGGGGTGGCCTACGTCTACGATCCCGAGTTGCGCTTCCAGTCACGCTGCAACCTCGCCATGGTCGGCCTGGAACCGCTGCTCTCCGGCGTCGAGCAGGAACTGCGGGTGCCGCGGGCACTGTGGCATCCCGTCACCCGCGGTGCGCCCGGCGAGACTGATGAGGCGATCCTGCGCCGGCTGGTCGAGGCGCATTTCCGCTACACCGGCAGTTTCCGCGCCAAGTCGATCCTGCATGACTGGAGCAATGCGCGCACGCATTTCGTCAAGGTGATGCCGCACGAGTACAAGCGCGCGCTGGCCCAACCGCCGCGGGAGACCGCGGCCGCATCCATCGAGAAGGCCACGGCCTGAGTCCAGGGGAAACGCACAGATGGGCAAGATCACCGGCTTTCTCGAATACCCGCGCCTGCAGGAGACCAGCGAGGCGCCCGCGCAGCGCAAGAAGCACTGGCGCGAATTCACCGAGCACCTGGACGACGAACAGGCGAAGACCCAGGCGGCGCGCTGCATGGACTGCGGCGTGCCGTTCTGCCACAACGGCTGCCCGGTCAACAACATCATCCCGGACTTCAACGACCTGGTGTACCGGCAGGACTGGAAGCGCGCGATCGACGTGCTGCATTCGACCAACAACTTTCCCGAGTTCACCGGCCGCGTCTGTCCCGCCCCGTGCGAGGCGGCCTGCACGCTGAACATCAACGACGACGCGGTGGGCATCAAGTCGATCGAGCACAAAATCATCGACAAGGCGTGGGAGGAAGGGTGGGTGGTGGCGCAGCCGGCCGCACGCAGGACCGGCTGGAAGGTGGCCGTGGTCGGCTCCGGCCCGGCCGGGCTGGCCGCCGCGCAACAGCTGGCCCGCGCCGGCCACGCGGTGACGGTGTTCGAGAAGAACGACCGCCTCGGCGGCCTGCTGCGCTACGGCATCCCCGACTTCAAGTTGGACAAGGGCCACATCGACCGGCGCCTGGAGCAGATGCGCGGCGAAGGCGTGCAGTTCCGCACCGGCGTGTTCGTCGGCGCCGCGGCCGACGCCGGGCAGCACGGCAACCCCCGCGTGATCGCGCCGGAACAGCTGCGGCAGGAATACGACGCGGTGGTGCTCACCGGCGGCGCGGAAACCCCGCGCGACCTGCCGGTGCCCGGTCGCGCGCTGCAGGGCGTGCATTTCGCGATGGAGTTCCTGCCGCAGGCGAACCGCGTGGTGGCCGGTGACGTGCTGCAGGACCAGCTGCTCGCCACCGGCAAGCAGGTGGTCGTCATCGGCGGCGGCGACACCGGCTCCGACTGCGTGGGCACCTCGAACCGCCAGGGCGCCGTGGCGGTGACCCAGTTCGAGCTGTTGCCGCAGCCGCCCCGGCAGGAGGACAAGCCGCTGGTGTGGCCGTACTGGCCAATCCGCCTGCGCACCTCCAGCTCGCACGAGGAAGGCTGCCAGCGCGACTGGGCGGTGGCCACCAAGTGCTTCAATGACGACGGCAAGGGCCGGGTCAAGAGCCTGACCGCCGTCCGGCTGGAGTGGAAGGACGGCAAGATGCACGAGGTGGCCGGCAGCGAGTTCGAGATCCAGGCGGACCTGGTGCTGCTGGCCATGGGCTTCGTCGCGCCTGCGCAGGGCGTGCTCGATGCGTTCGGCGTGGTGAAGGATGCCCGCGGCAACGCCAGGGCCGGCACCGAGGCGCACGGCGGCTATCGCACCAGTGTGGACAAGGTATTCGCCGCCGGCGACATGCGCCGCGGCCAGTCGCTGGTGGTCTGGGCGATCCGCGAAGGGCGCCAGTGCGCGCACGCGGTGGACGAGTTCCTGATGGGCCACTCCAGCCTGCCGCGCTGATCACGGCTCAGGCAGGGCGGTCCTCGCCCTGCCGTCGCGCCAGCGCGGTCAGCAGCGCACGCAGCGCGGCCGGGCGCACCGGCTTGTGCAGTACCGGGTAGCCGCTCGCCCGCGCGCGCTGCTTCAGTTCGCTGCTGCCGTCGGCGGTGATCATCGCCACCGGCGGCAGCTCGCCCAGCGCGTCGCGCAGCTGCTGCAACGCCTGCAGGCCGTCGACGCCGTCGGCGAGGTGGTAATCGGCCAGGATCAGGTCGACGGGCCCATGCCGCAGCTCGGTGCGGGCCTGCACCACGTCCAGCGCGGTGCGGCAATCGACGCCCCAGCGGCTGAGCAGGGCGCGCATGCCGTCGAGGATGCTGGCGTCGTTGTCCAGGCACAGCACGGTCAGCGGCAATTGCTTGTCCGGGCCGGCGCGCTCCACCCGCTGACGCCGCACCGGCACCGCCTCGCAGCGTGGCACGGTTACCGCGAAGCAGCTGCCGTGCTCGACCCGTGAATGCAGGTCGAGCCGGTGGCCGAGCATGCCGGCGAGGCGGTCGCAGATCGACAGGCCCAGGCCCAGCCCCTTCTCGCCCCATGGCGAGGGGTGTTCCAGCCGCTGGAACTCGTCGAAGATGCGCGCGCGCTGCTCCGCCGCAATGCCGGGGCCGGAATCCCACACCTCGATGCGCACCTCGCCGCCCACCCGCCGCGCGCCCAGCAGCACGCCGCCCCGGCTGGTATAGCGCAGCGCGTTGGAGAGGAGGTTCTGCAGGATCCGGCGCAGCAGCTGCGGATCGCTGCGCACGGCGAGAGTGGTCGGCACCACGCGCAGGCGCAGGTCGCGCTGCTCCGCGACCACCGCGAACTGCGCCTTCAGCGAATCAAACAGTTCGGCGAGCGCGAAGCCGCCGACTTCGGGCTGGTAGCGGCCGGCATCCAGCCGCGAGATATCGAGCAGCGCGTCGAGCAGGTCCTCGGCAGCACGGAACGAGGCGTCGATGCGCTCGGCCAGCCCGCTCGCCTCGGCGTCCAGCCCGGAATGCTGGCGCAGTGCCGAGGTGAACAGGCGCGCCGCGTTCAGTGGCTGCAGCAGGTCGTGGCTGGCGGCGGCGAGGAAGCGCGTCTTGGAGATATTCGCCGTTTCCGCCGCGCGACGCGCCTGCGCGGTGGCGGCCAGCGCCTCGGACAACTCGGCGGTACGCTGCTCGACGCGCTGCTCCAGCGTCTCGTTCACCTCGATCAGCGCCTGCTCGGCGTGCTTGTACGCGGTAACGTCGGTGTAGGTGGTGACGTAGCCGCCGCCGGGCAGTGCGCGGCCGCGCATCTCGATCACCGTGCCGTCGGGGCGCACGCGCTGGAACAGGTGCGGCGAGCCGGCGCGCATGTACTGGATGCGCTTGGCCACGTGTGCCTCGACCTCGCCCGGCCCGCATTCGCCGCGCTCAGCGTTCCAGCGGATCAGCTCCGCCACCGGCACGCCCACGTGGACCATGCCGTCGGGATATTCAAACAGCTCCAGGTAGCGTCGGTTCCACGCCACCAGCCGCATCTGCGCATCGACCACGCTGATGCCCTGCGAGACGTTCTCCAGCGTGGTGGAGAGCAGTTCACGGTTGAAGCGAAGTTCCTGCGAAGCCTCGTCCAGCAGCGCCACCGACTCGGCCAGGTCCAGGCCGCTGCCGGACAGCGCGCTGATCAGGATCCGCCGCGCGTTGGCCGCACCCACCGCCGAGGCGAGCAGCCGCTCGGTGTACTGGATCAGCGCGCGGTCGGCCGCCTCGCCCGGCAACAGCGGCTTGTCGCGCCGCTGCGCATACTCGTCGAACGCGCGCACGCTGCTGCGCTCGCCCACGATGCGCTCGGCGATAGTGCGCAGGTCGGCCACCGCCACACGGCCCCGCCAGTCGCCGGCGCCGCCGCGGCTGGCCGGGTCGGCGTCCATGAACACCGCCGCGTGCAGGCGCTCCTCCAGGCTAGGCCGGAAGCGCAGCGAGACGAACACCAGGCAGCCGGCGTTGACCAGCAGCGACCAGAACGTGCCATGCATCACCGGATCCCATCCGCTGAGGTAGAACAACGCGTGCGGGCGCAGCCAGTCCCAGCCGAACAGACCATCGCGCAGCCATTGCTCCGAGCGCACCACCGCCGGCAGCAGCAAGGTATACAGCCACACCGCGAAACCGCCGAGCAGACCCGTCGCCACGCCGCGGCGGCTGGCGCCGCGCCAGTACAGCGCGGCGATCAGCGCGGGCGCGAACTGCGCCACCGCGGCAAACGCGAGCAGGCCGGTGGCGGCCAGGTTCTCCGCGTTCGCGGCCACCCGGTAGTAGGCGTAGGCCATCAGCGCCAGCACGATGATCGCGATCCGGCGCACGCCCAGCACCAGCTGCGACAGGTCGCTGCGCTGCTCCAGCCGCAGCCGGCGGATGCGCAGCAGCGCAGGCATCGCCAGGTCGTTGCTCATCATCGTCGACAGCGCCACCGAAGCCACGATCACCATGCCGGTGGCCGCCGAGAAGCCGCCGATGAAGGCCAACAGCGCCACGCCGCGGTCGCCATGCGCCATCGGCAGGGTCAGCACCCACGCATCGGCGCCGCCCTGGTGCAGCATCGGCATGCGCATGCCGGCCGCCACGATCGGCAGCACCGCCACGCTGACGATGACCAGATACAGCGGCACCATCCAGCGCGCGCGGCGGAGGTCGCCGGCGTCCTCGCACTCGACCATGCCGATCTGGAACTGCCGCGGCAGGCAGAACATCGCACAGAACGCCAGCATGGTCTGCGCGAGGAAGCCTGGCGGCGCCCCATGGCCCAGCAGATCAAGCGGCAGCTGCATCGTGTCGGCCAGTCCCGGCCCACGCCACAACGCGTAGCCGGCCAGGGCCACGAACGCCAGCAGCTTGATCAGCGACTCCAGTGCGATCGCCAGCATCATGCCGTGGTGATGCTCGGTGGCGTCGATGCTGCGCGTGCCGAACAGGATCGCGAACACCGCCAGCAGCGCCGCGCACCACATCGCGCTGTCGATACCGCCGGTCCTGACCGCGCCCAGAGCGGTTCCGCCCAGCACGCCGAACGACATGGCCACCGCCTTGAACTGCAGCGCGATGTACGGCACCACCGCGACCACTGCGATCACCGCCACCAGCGCGGCCAGGCCGTGCGACTTGCCGAAGCGCGCGCCGATGAAGTCCGCGATCGAGGTGATGTTGCGCTGTCTCACCACCTGCACCAGCCGGCGCAGCAGACCGAAGCCGAGCACGTACAGCAGGATCGGACCGAGATAGATCGGCAGGTACGCCAGGCCGTCGCGCGCGGCCGTGCCGACGGCGCCGTAGAACGTCCACGACGAGCAGTACACCGCCAGCGCGAGACTGTAGACGATCGGGCGCAGCCGCGGCTGGCGCGGATACAGCGGCCGCCGGTCGCCGGCATAGGCCACCACGAACAGCAGCCCGACATACAGCAGCGACACCAGCAGCAGCAGCCAGCCCTGGATCAATGCATCACCCCTCTTACTTACTCGAACCCGTTTCCGTACGGCGCAGGCCCGGGCCTGCGCTTGTGCGCCGCCCGTGCGGGCGGCACCATGCGCGGATGATCGCCGCGCGCCTACCGACGCTTGCCAACGTAGCAGAGCACCTGCGCGATGACGAGATTCACGTGTGGCGACTGGACTGTCACCCGCGGGACGGGCGCGGACCGCTGCGCGCGGTGCTGGCCGCCTACCTCGGCGTGCCGGCGGACCGGGTGGCGCTGACGGATGGCGCGCACGGCAGGCCGGCGCTGGCCGGCGGGCACGATCCCTCGCTCGACTTCAACTGGTCGCACAGCGGCGTCCACGCGCTGGTTGCGGTGGGCCGGCACGTCACGCCCGGGATCGATCTCGAATGCCTGCGTCCCCGTCCCCGCGCGCTGGCGATCGCCGAGCGCTACTTCAGCGTCGAGGAGGCCGCCACCCTGGTCGCGTTGCCGCCAGCCGCGCGCAGTGCGGCCTTTCTCGAACTGTGGACGGCCAAGGAAGCGGTGCTGAAGGCTTTGGGACGCGGCCTCGCGTTCGGCCTGGACCGGCTCAGTATCGCCGGCACCGCCGAGCGACCCAGCCTGCTGCGACTCGAGGGCGACGACGCCGCCGCCTGGCAGTTGCGGCGGCTCGTCATCGCACCGGAACTGGTCGCGGCGCTGGCCTGGCGTGGCGGCGAACGGGACATCCGCTTCGGCACGCTTGCGAGTAGCGGCTGATCGGCGCACTGTTTCCGACCCCGCCGGCAGCGCCGCCGGCGTTGCCCCATCCACGGCTCTACCCGGGAGCGCCCGTCCGCGATGACCCTGCTCAGCGTCAACCTCAACAAGATCGCCGTGCTGCGCAACTCGCGCGGCGGCGACGAGCCCGACATCTGCCGCGCCGCGCAGACCTGCATCGACGCGGGCTGCGGCGGCATCACCGTGCACCCGCGCCCCGACCTGCGCCACGTGCGTCCCGACGACGTGCGTGCGCTGGCCGCGATCCTGCGCGGTCGGGTCGAATACAACATCGAAGGCAATCCGTTTGCCGCCGCCCGCGGCGCCTATCCCGGGCTGCTCACGCTGGCCCGCGAGGTGCGCCCGACCCAGGTCACCCTGGTGCCCGACGGCGACGGCCAGATCACCTCCGACCACGGCTTCGACCTGCGCCGCGATCTCGTGCGGCTGCAGCCGCTGGTTGATGAATTGCTGGCGTTCGGTTGCCGAGTCAGCCTGTTCGTCGACGCCGGCTGCCAGGGTTTCGAGCTGGCCGCGTCGATCGGCATACAGCGCATCGAAATCTACACCGGGCCTTACGCGCATGCTTTTGCCGAAGGCCAGCCCCAGGCCGCGTTGGCCGCCTGCGCCGACACCGCGCGACACGCGCAGCAGGCCGGGCTGGCGGTGAACGCGGGGCACGATCTCAGCCAGGCGAACCTGGGCACGTTCAAGGCGGCGATCCCCGGCCTGGCCGAGGTCTCGATCGGCCATGCGCTGATCGGCGAGGCGCTGTACGAGGGCCTGGCCAGCACAGTGCGCAACTATCTGCAGATCCTGCGCTGAGAGGGGTTTCCCATGCAAACGAAAACCCCCGCGCAAGGCGGGGGTTTCGTGCTTGATGCTGCCCTGGGACGCCGGATCAAAGGTTTTCGGTGAACCCGATCTTCACCAGCTTGTAGCTCTTCGCGTCAGCCAGTACGCGCGCCACATGCTCGTAGGCCACCGCGTCGGCCGCGGCGATCTGGATTTCCGGCTGGTTGCTCTGCTGGGCGATCACCGCGAACTGTGCCTTCAGGCCCAGTTCGTCGACCGGGGTATCGTTCCAGTACAGCGCGCCACCCTGGTCGATCTTCAGGTGGATCGGATCCGGCGGGTTGGTCGGCGGAACCACATTCGGATTCGGCTGCGGCAGGTCGACCTGGATCCGGTGCGCGAGCACCGGCGCCGTGATCATGAAGATGATCAGCAGCACCAGCATCACGTCGACGAGCGGCGTGACGTTGATGTCCGACATCGGTCCACTGGTGTTGGTAGTGAAAGCCATCTCGTCACCCCTTCGGTGCGTCAGTGGTCATGAATGCGACATGCACCATGCCCGAATCCTTGGCGTCACCGATGATCTTCTTGACGATCTTGAACTCGGTACCCTTGTCCGCGCGGATCTGCAGTTCCGGCTGGGGCGACTTCTGCGCATTCACCGCAAACTGCGCCCGCAACTCGGCTTCAGTGACCTGGTGGTCGTTGAAGTACATGCTGCCGTCCTGCTTGACCGCCAGATCCAGCGGCGGCACCACCATCTCCGAATCCGGTGTCTTGGGATTCGCGGTGGGCAGGTCGATCGTGATGGAGTGCGACATCAGCGGCGCGGTGATCATGAAGATGATCAGCAGTACCAACATCACGTCGACCAGCGGCGTGACGTTGATTTCCGACATCGGACCGCCGGAATTGCCACCTAGGCTGACTGCCATGGGTCAATCCCTCACTTCTGGCTTTCGACGCGCGAACCGGTGGCGAAGAAGTCGTGCAGGTCGTGCGCGAATTCGTCGAAGCGGGCGTAGACCACGCGGTTCGAACGGCTGAAGAAGTTGTAGGCGAACAGTGCCGGGATAGCCGCGAACAGACCGAACGCGGTCATGATCAGCGCCTCGCCAACCGGGCCGGCCACCGCGTTCATCGACGCGTTGCCGGAAGCGGCAATGCGGATCAGGGCGTGGTAGATGCCCCACACGGTACCGAGCAGACCGACGAACGGCGCCGCCGAACCCACCGTGGCGAGCAGGGTCATGCCGCCTTCCAGGCGCAGGCTCTCGCGGGCCACGGCCTGGCGCAGGGCGCGGTCGATGAACTCCGAACGGCTCAGCGACTCGGCCAGGCGACCGGTGGTGCCTGCCGCCGCCGTGGCTTGCTGGTGGTGGGCGACTGCCGAGGCGGCGTCGAGCGCGATCTTGGAGAACGGCTCGCTGCGCGGCTGGGCTTCCAGTTCGCGGATCGCGTCCTGGGTGGAGCCGTTGCCCCAGAAGCCGTTGATGACCTTGTCGGCGCGGGCCTTCACGGTGGCATTGCGGATGCCGTTGGCAATGATGAAGTACCACGACAGGAACGACATCGCGACCAGGGTCACGAAGACCACCCAGCCTAGCCAGTCGAAGTTCTGGATCAGGTTGTCGAAGCCCATCTGCTTCATGGCTTCGGCATTGGTGTTGCCACCCATCGCCTGTGCGGCACCGGTCGTATCAGGAGTCTGTAGGAACATAACGCTACCCTAGGGAAGTCAAGCGTGAACTGTAACCGTAACCGGGCGAACCCGGTTACAGCTGGCTGAGATTGAAGTTGACCGGAACGCGTGCGTACCCTTCAACTTTTTGTCCATTTCGGATCGTTGGATTGAAGCGCCAACGGCGTGCAGCATCCATCGCGGCACGATCAAGTTCATGGTAGCCGCTGGATTTGTCGACCTGGATGTCCTTGGGCGTGCCATCCACACCCACCAGGATCATCAGCACGACCGTACCCTCATGCCGCTGGCGGATCGCCTGTGGCGGATACTTCGGCTGAAGCCGGCTGTTGTAGCTGAGATCCGAGCTGGCCGTGATGTCCGCCGGCGGCGCCGGCGGTGCCGGCGGCGCGGGCGGTGCAGCAGCCACCGCATTGCTCGACACCTCCTCTACCGGCGGCGGCGGCGTCGGCGGCGGCGGGGTCGGTGGCGGCTTGATCTGCTGGATGATCTTCGGCGGCGGCTGCTTCGGCGGTTCCGGCGGCGGCGGCGGCGGTGGCGGCGGCGGCGGCGGCGGCTCGATGAAGTTCACCTGGACGATGCGTTCCTTTTCCTTGTGGTCCTGATGCGGAGGCGCCATCGGCGCCACGATCAACAGGAACGCGAACGCATGCAGTCCGATGGCAACTGCCAATGCCCAGGTGCGCTTCCAGCTAAACGGCTCGCGCCCGATATCTTCGTTACTTGAGGCCATCTGTCACTGTCTGAAGCTGATCAACGGAAGAGAACGTTGCCGCAGGGCTTGGCCCGAAGCCGTCCGATGCGTGGACGGAACCCGGAAAGAACTAGCCACTGGGGATACGCAGGGAAAGGTTTTCAACGGTACAACAGAGCATGGCATTTGTATAGCTCCGTGGGGGAGGAAACATGGACGTCCATCCGCACCACGGAGCTCGCCACGGCGCTGCGGATCAGCCCGCGCCGCTCTTCTGCAGCCATGCCTTGGCCTTCGCGGCCGTCTCGGGATCCTGGGCCGCTTTCTTCATGGCGTCGATCGTGGCCGGCTTGTTCTTCAGCCCACGCTCGGCCTCGGCCAGCAGCATGTAGGCCGTGCCTTTGTGCTTGACGCCCTTGTCGATGCCCCGCTGGATCAGGGTCTTGGCCTGGCTGTACTTGTTCTCGCTCAGCAGCAGGCGCCCGCTGCGCAGCGCGGGCTCACCGTCAGTGGCGGTCGGCTCGGCCTTGTTGTAGTAGTCGATCGCCTTGCCGGTGTTGTTGGCCAGTTCGGCCGACTGGCCGAGCAGCACGTAGGTATCCGCGTCGGCCTTGACCACGCCCTTGCTGATGCCGTCCTCGAGCACCTGGCCAGCCTTGGTCGCGTTCGGCGCCGGGTCGGAGCTGTCCTGGCCGGTGATCAGGTACAGCTTGGCGAGGTTCACGTATTGCGTGTCCTTGCTGAGCTTGCCGGCGGCGCGGGCACTCTCCAGCATCTGGATCGCCTGCGGATACTTCTGCGCCTGGGTCAGCACCGCCACCGCGTTGTTGAGCGCGTTCGGGTCATCCGGATTGGCGCTGAGCTGGCTCTGCGCCAGCGCGGCGGCCTTGTCGTTCTGGCCGGACTCGGAGTAGCTGGCCATCAGGATCTGGTCCCAGGTCGGCTGTGGCTTGTCGGTCAGCGACTTGGCCTTGTTGATCGCGGCGATCGCCTCGGGATACTTGTTGAGGCGATAGTCGGCGTTGCCCTCGAGCGCGTAGGAGTCGGCGGTTTCCTTCTTCCCTTCGGCACGCCACTTGGCGATCGTGTCCAGCGCAGGCTGGTACTGCTCGTCGGCCATCTGGAACTGCGCCAGCATGTACATCAGCTGGAAGTAGGTGTCGTTCGGCATCACGCCGAGCGCCAGCGAGCGTTGCAGCGAGGCGATCGCGCCCTTGATGTCGCCGTCGTTGTAATGGAGGCTGGCCATGCCCTGCAGGGCGAGCGCCTGGGCGTACTTGCTCTTGCTGCCGTCGATGATCGGCTGCAGGACCTGTTCGGCCTTGGCCTTGTCGCCCTCGTTGACCGCGTCCAGGCCCTCGTTGATGTTCTTCTGGTCCTTCTCGCTGGTCAGGTCGAGCTTCGGCTCGACGCGGGTCGCGTTCGGATACAGCACTTCCTTCTTGGGTTTGGCATCGTCGCTCTTGCGCGCCAGCGCCGGGCTGCTGGCCACGCCCAGCAACAGCGCAACGCCGGCCAGCATGGTTAACCCTCGGGCATGCTTCATGGTGATCCTCGTAATGTCTGGGCGTGTCGTAACGACGCGGGGGATTACGAAGCGTACCCCGACCCGGCCGGGAATAACAAGTTGCAGTGCCGCATCAAAGCTTGTTAAAAATCAATTGCTTGGCGGTAATCCCCGCCGCTGCGTCGATTATTTCGTGTTTCGTCGGACGTCCCGGCGAATGCCAGCCTGCTGATTCCGCTGAACCTGCCGGCCCGATACCGGATGCACCGGAAAACGTCGCGCCGGCGCGAGCGGTTCAGATATCCAGATTGGCGACCTTCAGCGCATTGGCCTCGATGAAATCGCGGCGCGGCTCGACCGCCTCGCCCATCAGCATCGAAAACATCTGGTCCGCCGCGATCGCGTCCTCGATCCCGACCTGCAACATGCGCCGGGTCTCCGGATTCACCGTGGTGTCCCACAGCTGCTCCGGATTCATTTCGCCCAGACCCTTGAAGCGCTGGATGCTGCGGCCCTTCTTGGCCTCCTCCAGCAGCCAGTTGCGCGCATCGAGGAAGCTGAGCACGCCACGCGAGGCGCTGCCACGGCGCGCCACGGCATCGGGCTGGATCATGCCGGCGATCTGCCGGCTGACCGCCAGCAGCGGGCGGTATTCGTTGCTGGCGAAGAACGGCTGCGGCAGCAGCCAGGTATGGCTGAGACCGTGCTGCTCCTTCACCACCTCGATGGCCGGCGGCTGTTCGCCGTGCGCCGGACGCAGCGCCAGGCGATAGTGCGGCTTGCCCAGGCCGCTGGCAGCCAGGCGCCGGGCGACGCCATCCAGCCAGGCCTGCATCGCGCCCGGGTCGGTCCACAGCGCCGGCTCGATCGGCGGATGTTCGAGCAGCGCGTTGAGCACGGCCGCGTCGAAGCGATGCGACAACCGACCAATCTGGTCCAGCGCCTGCTGGTAGCCGCGCAGCAACTTTTCCAGCGCCTCGCCATTGACCGGCGGCGCGTCCGGGCTGTAGGTGAGCGAGGCGTTGTCCACCGCGCTGGAGATCAGGTAGTCATTCAGCGCGGTGTCGTCCTTGATGTACAGCTCCTGCTTGCCCTGCTTCACCTTGTACAGCGGCGGCAGGCCGATGTAGACGTGGCCGCGCTCGATCAGCTCCGGCATCTGGCGGTAGAAGAAGGTCAGCAGCAGGGTGCGGATGTGCGAGCCGTCGACGTCCGCATCGGTCATCAGGATGATGCGGTGGTAGCGCAGCTTGTCGGGGTTGTACTCCTCCTTGCCGATACCGGTGCCCAGCGCGGTGATCAGGGTGCCGACCTCGGCCGAGGACAGCATCTTGTCGAAGCGCGCCTTCTCCACGTTGAGGATCTTCCCCTTCAGCGGCAGCACGGCCTGGGTCCTGCGGTTGCGGCCCTGCTTGGCCGAGCCGCCGGCGGAGTCGCCCTCGACCAGGAACAGCTCGCACAACGCCGGATCCTTTTCCTGGCAGTCGGCCAGCTTGCCGGGCAGGCCGGCGATGTCCAGCGCGCCCTTGCGCCTGGTCATCTCGCGCGCCTTGCGGGCAGCTTCACGAGCGCGAGCGGCGTCGACCACCTTGGAGGCGATCGCCCTGGCCTCGCTCGGGTGCTCCAGCAGGAATTCGCCCAGCTTCTCGTTGACCGCCTGCTCCACCGCAGTCTTCACCTCGGAGGAAACCAGCTTGTCCTTGGTCTGCGAGGAGAACTTCGGGTCGGGCACCTTCACCGACAGTACCGCGATCATGCCTTCGCGCATGTCGTCGCCGGACAGCGCGACCTTGGCGTTCTTGGCCAGGCCTTCCTTCTCGATGTAGTTCTGCAGCGAGCGGGTCAGCGCGGCGCGGAAGCCGGTGAGGTGGGTGCCGCCGTCGCGCTGCGGAATGTTGTTGGTGAAGCAGAACATCGTCTCCTGGTAGGAGTCGGTCCACTGCATCGCCACTTCCACCGTGATGCCGTCCTGCTCCGCGCTCAGGCTGATCACGTTCGGATGCAGCGCGGTCTTCAGCTGGGCCAGGTGCTGCACGAACGAGCGGATGCCGCCCTCGTAGGCAAACGTATCCTGCCGGCCCTCGCCGCGCTCGTCCTTCAGCTCGATGCTGACGCCGGAGTTGAGGAAGGCCAACTCGCGCAGGCGCTTGGCCAGGATCTCGTAGTGGAAGTCGATGTTGTGGGTGAACGTGGCCGGGCTGGGCAGGAAGCGCACCAGGGTGCCGCGCTTGTCCGACGGGCCGACTTCCTTCAGCGGGTACAGCGGCTCGCCGTGTGCGTATTCCTGCAGGTATTCGTGGCCATCGCGGCGGATGGTCAGCCACAGGTGCTCGCTCAAGGCGTTCACCAC
Source organism: Rhodanobacter sp. GW835-FHT13D09 (assembly GCF_058793995.1). Classification (NCBI taxonomy): domain Bacteria; kingdom Pseudomonadati; phylum Pseudomonadota; class Gammaproteobacteria; order Lysobacterales; family Rhodanobacteraceae; genus Rhodanobacter; species Rhodanobacter sp. GW835-FHT13D09. The sequence goes on from NZ_JBXAGL010000005.1 coordinate 124,212, forward strand.
CGAGACGCCCACACCATGCAGGCCGCCGGAGACCTTGTACGAATTCGCGTCGAACTTACCGCCGGCGTGCAGTACCGTCATCACCACCTCGGCGGTGGAACGCCCCTCCTCCGGGTGGATGTCGACCGGAATGCCGCGACCGTTGTCGCTGACGCTCACCGAACCGTCATCGAGGATGGTGACCACGACCCTGTCGCAATAGCCGGCCAGCGCCTCGTCGATCGCGTTGTCGACGACCTCGAACACCATGTGGTGCAGGCCGGTGCCGTCATCGGTGTCGCCGATGTACATGCCCGGGCGCTTGCGCACCGCTTCCAGTCCCTTCAGAACCTTGATGTTGCTGGAGTCGTAGTGCGATTCGTTGATGGATTCGTTCATGCGTCGACCGTTTCCTGGCGCCAGCGACCCGCCCGACACGGCGCCGTGAAAGGCCGGACAGGGTTATGCCCTCTGAGGGAGATGCAACCCGCTGATTATAGCAGGCGCGTCAGTTCGCCTTGTTCCACGTGGAACACGCGCGCCGGCAGCCCCTGCAAAGCCTGCGGCAGCTCCGTCCCGGTCAGCAAGACCTGGGCCTGGGCCGCCGCCAGCTGGGCAACCACCGCGGCCTGGTGCGTCCGATCCAGTTCGGAGGCGAGGTCATCCAGGCAAACGATCGGCCACTCGCCGCGGCGTTCGGCATACAACTCGGCCTGAGCCAGCATGCAGGCCAGCGCCGTGAGCTTTTCCTGGCCACGGGAAAGGTGCTCGCGCAGCGGCGCGTGCTCGAAGGCGATCGACCAGTCGGAGCGGTGCGCACCAAGCGTGGTATGTCCGCGAGCCAGATCCCTGCCCCGCTGCTCGCGCAGCTGGCGGCCCAGCTCATGTTCCTCCGGCCAGCCGCGCCGATAACGCAGTTCGAGGGCACCCAACTCCGGCAACAGGCCGCCGACGCTGGTCAGCAGCTTCGGTCGCAGCAGATCCAGATAGGCGCGGCGTTGCTGGTCGATCTGCAGCGCGGACTGGGTCAGTTCGGCCTCCCATGGTGCGAACAAGGCGTCATCGGCCAGCATGGCGGAACGCAGCAGGCTGTTGCGCTGCTTGAGCGCCCGCTGATAGCGCCGCCAGCCAGCCAGGAATTCGTGTTCCACGTGGAACACGCCCCAGTCCAGGTAGCGGCGGCGCTCCTCCGCGGCACCAGCGATGAGCGCATGCGACCCCGGCTCGAAGCAGACCACCGCGCATTCGCGGACCAGCTGGCCGATCGCCACGTTGGCGCCATCCAGCCTGGCTTCCCACCGCACGCCGTCGCGGCCCAGGCCCACCCGGCCGGTGCGCCCGTCGACGTGATGCAGCTCGCCGAAAATCGACAGCTGGGAGGCGCCGCGCTGCAGCAACGCCTCTTTCGCACCGCTGCGGAACGAGCGGGCATGCGAAAGCAGGAACACCGCTTCCAGCACGCTGGTCTTGCCGGCGCCATTGGCGCCCGTGAACACGTTGAGCGCCGGATCCAGTTCCATGCCGACGTCGCCCAGGCAACGCAACCCGCGCACCCGCAACTGCTCCAGCCTCATCGGCAGAGTTCCCGTAAACGGCAACGCCGGGGTTCCTCGCGGACGCCCCGGCGTTGCCCTTGCCTACTGCCCGATATGCAGGCCATGCGGTGGGCGTCAGAGCCGCAGCGGCATGATCACGTGGCGAGCGTGCTCGTTGTCATGCTCCTGCACCAGGCAGCTCGACTGTGCGTCGCGCAGGCTGAGCCGAGCCTGTTCACCGCGCAATGCGGACAGCGCATCAAGCAGGTAGCCGACGTTGAAACCCACCGCGAGGTCGGACACATGGGTGTCGGCCTCGACCTCTTCCACCGCCTCTTCCTGCTCCGGATTGTGTGCCACGATGCGCAGCTTGCCCGGCGAGAGCTCCAGCCGCACGCCGCGGTACTTCTCGTTGGACAGGATCGCGGCCCGCTGCAGCGCGCCGCGCAGCACCTCGCGATCGAGCGTAGCGGTCTTGTCTGCGCCCAACGGGATCACCGCCTCATAATCCGGGAACCGGCCGTCGATCAACTTGGAGGTGAACACCACGTCGCCGCGGCGCACACGCAGGTGATTGCGGCCGAACTCCAGCTCGACCTCGCCGTCGCCGGATTCCAGCAGGCCGACCAGTTCGTTGACGCCCTTGCGCGGAATGATGATCTGCCGGCGGGTGCTTACGGAACTCTGCAGCCCGGTTTCCTTCATCGCCAGGCGATGGCCGTCGGTGGCCACGCAGCGCAGGGTATGTTCCTGCAGGTCCAGCAACATGCCGTTCAGGTAGTAGCGCACGTCCTGATTCGCCATCGCGAAGGCCGTACGCTCCATCAGGTCGCGCAACACTTCCTCCGGCAAGCTCACCTTTTCCACCAGCTCGATTTCGTCGATGGTGGGAAACTCGGCCGCCGGCAGGGTGGTCAGCGTGAAGCGGCTACGCCCGGCGCTGAGCGCCACGCGGTCGCCGTTGAGCTTGAGGTCGATCCGCACGCCATCAGGCAGCGCACGCACGATGTCGAACAGCTTGCGCGCGGGAATGGTGATCTCGCCGTCGGCCGGTTTCTCGACTTCCGCGGTAGCCACCATCTCCACTTCGAGATCGGTACCGGTGAGCGACAGCCGGCCGTGGCCTACCTTGACCAGCAGGTTGGCCAGCACGGGCAGGGTCTGCCGGCGCTCCACGACGCCCACGACTTGCTGCAGCGGCTTGAGCAGGGCTTCTCTTTGGATGCTGAATTGCATGGCTGCGTTTCCCCTATACCTGCTGTTCTGTCTTTAAAAGAAGTTTAGTGGTTGTTGTTGGCGCGGTGGATAAGGTTTATATCCTATTTTTTGTATGCCAATCAAACAATTGAACGATCAAACGGGTGTGCCTGGAGCAGCGGGCTGACGGTGGACGGTTTGTGGATAACTCCCAGTGCAATTCCATCCACCCATTATCCACAGCTTGGGCTGCCGCTTATCCATAAACTTTGCGCGCCGACCGGTTTCAGCCGCTCAACGTGCGGATCAGCTGCTCCCAGTCCTGGCGCATCCGTGCGTCGGTCTCGATGAACTTGCGGATCGTCTTGCAGGCGTGCATCACGGTGGTGTGGTCGCGCCCGCCGAACGCCTCGCCGATCTCCGGCAGGCTGTGCTCGGTGAGTTCCTTGGACAGGGTCATCGCGATCTGCCGCGGCCGCGCCAGCGAACGTACGCGCCGCTTGGACAGCAGATCCTGCAGGCGCACGTTGAAGTACTCGGCGGTGATCTTCTGGATATTCGGGATGGTGATTGCCTGGGCGTGCGTAGCCAGCAGGTCGCGCAAGGTCTCCTCGGCGAAATCGGTGGTGATCGGCTTGCCGTAGAAGTTCGCCCGCGCGGCCAGCGTGTTCAGCGCGCCCTCGAGGTCGCGCACGTTGGAGCGGATGCGCTTGGCCAGCAGCATCGCCACGTGCTCGTCCACCGCCACGCCCTTGTCGTGCGCCTTGGCCAGCAGGATCGCCGCCCGCGTCTCGAAATCCGGCGGCTCGATCGCCACCGACAGACCCCAGCCGAGGCGCGACTTCAGCCGCGGCTCCAGCTTGTCCACTTCCTTCGGGTAGCGGTCGCAGGTGAGGATGATCTGCTGCTTGGATTCGAACAGCGCGTTGAAGGTGTGGAAGAACTCCTCCTGCGTGGTGTCCTTGCCGGCGAAGAACTGGATGTCGTCGATCAGCAGCGCATCGACCGAGCGGAAGCGCTGCTTGAACTGGTCCATGCTCTTGGCGCGCAGCGCCTCGATCATCGAGCCGACGAACTGCTCCGAACGCAGGTACAGCACCTTGCAGTCCGGGTTGCGCTCGCGCATGAGGTTGCCGGCGGCGTGCATCAGGTGGGTCTTGCCCAGGCCGGTGCCGCCATACAGCAGCAACGGGTTGTAGGCGCGGCCGGGGTTGGTCGCCACCTGCATCGCGGCGGCCTTGCCGAGCTGGTTCGACTTGCCCTCGACGAAGGTTTCGAAGGTGTAGTGCGGATCCAGGTTGTGGCTGAACGCCGGCGTGGGGGCGCTGGCGACCGGGGCAGCGGGCGCAGCGGCCGGCCTGGCTGCGGCGGCCGGTCGCGTCGAGCTCGAACCGACTTCCAGCCGCACCGGGCAGAGCTTGCCGTTCAGCTGCTGCAGCACCGCGCAGATCCGCTCCAGGTAGCGTTCGCGCACGGTGTCCAGGGTATAGGGGTTCGGGGCGAACAGCTGCAGGCCGTCGGCATCCTCGCGCGCCTGCAGCGGCATCAGCCAGGTGTGCAGGTCTTCGGCGCTCAGCTCGCCTTCGAGGCGCTCAAGGCAGCGCCGCCACAGATCACTCATGGATAAAATCAGCCACAGCTTTGGGCGCTTGCGCGCACGGGACGGACTAGTCTAGCAGCAGCCCGACCGCCCTCGCCGTGCACATATCCACACCGCTATCCACAGGACGCACCCAGGCCGCCCGGTGGCGCCATTTGACAGCGGCGGCGGCTACCCTACATACTCTCCAACCTTTTTATCCACATTCCCTTCGGAGTAAGCCATGAAGCGGACCTTCCAGCCCAGCAAGCTCAAGCGCGCACGCACGCACGGTTTCCGTGCCCGTATGGCCACCGCCGACGGCCGCAAAGTCCTCAACGCCCGTCGCGCCAAGGGCCGCAAGCGCCTGATCCCGTAAGTACCGATCAAGTATTGGGGACGGGTGCCATGTCCACCGCCGGTCTGCCGCGCGAAGCGCGGTTGCGTCGGCCCGGTGACTTCGCCGCCTTGCGGACCAGCAGCGGACGCGCAGGCGGCCGCTGTTTTCATATGCGCTACCGCGACAACGACCTCGGCCATGCCCGGCTCGGCCTGGCGATTTCCAAGCGCGTCTCCAAGCGTGCGGTCGAGCGCAACCGGATCAAGCGGCTGCTGCGCGAGTCGTTCCGACAGGTGCGTCACCAGCTGCCGGCGGTGGACATGATGGTGATGGCGCGCGAGCAGGCCGCCGGCGTGCCGGGACCGCAACTGCTGGCCGAGCTCGACGGCCTGTGGAAGAAGCTGCTGGCGAACCATGCCGCGACCTCCGGGCCATTGAAGCCCGCCGGCGACACCCGCACAATCGAACGCTGATCTTCATTCCTCCCGTCCCCGCGGCGTTGACAAGTGTCGTGGCGTTACCCGGATCTGCTACGCGATGAATCAAACGCGCACCTTCCTCATGTTCGCCCTGCTGGCCGTGGCCTACTTCCTGTTCCTGGCCTGGGAGAAGGATTACGCACCGCCGCCGCCGGCCCCCGCCGCCAGCACCGCGAGCGCGGGCATGCCATCGGCGGACGCCAGTGTACCCGGCGCGATCCCGGCCGCTGCCGCGCCAGGCGCCCAGCCTGCACCGGCGATTGCCGGCGATGCGGCGGCCGCCGCACCCGCCGCGGCGCAGCTCATCACCATCGACACCGACGTGCTGAGGCTCGCCGTGGACACCCGCGGCGGTAGCCTGGTGCACGCCGACCTGCTGGCCTACCCGCAGGCGCCGCGTACGCACAAGGCGCCGAATCCGCCGCCGACCGCGCTGCTGTCCAGCGACGACGCGCACTACGCGGTGGCCCAGAACGGCCTGGTCAGCAGCAGCGACAACGCACCGGCGGACCAGCCGAACCACCAGGCGCTGTTCCATGCCGAGAAGACCGCCTACGCGCTGGCCGATGGCCAGGACGAGTTGAAGGTCGACCTCACCTGGCAGGATGCCGCCGGCCTCAAGGTCACCAAGACCTACACCTTCAAGCGCGGCAGCTACGTGATCGGCGTGAGCCAGCGCATCGACAACGACACCGCCGCCACGTGGCAGGGCAACGCCTACCAGCAGCTGCTGCGGGTCGAGCCGCCGAAGGGCGGCAGCTGGCTGGCGAACTACACCAATCCGGAGATCCGCAGCTTCCAGGGCGCCGCCTGGTACACCGGCGAGAAGTTCGAGAAGCTGCCGTTCAAGAATTTCGCCGAACCGAAGGACCAGCTGAACGCCTCGATCAAGGGCGGCTGGGCGGCGATGCTGAAGCTGTATTTCGTCACCGCCTGGATCCCGCCGGCCGGCCAGACCGAACACTACGTCACCCAGACCCTCAACCCGGACAGCGCGCATCCGCGCTACCTGATCCGTACCATCGGCCCCGCGCTCAGCGTGGCGCCGGGGCAGAGCCTGACCAGCCAGTCGCGCCTGTACGTGGGTCCGAATGTGCAGGGCACGCTGGATGCGATCGCGCCGGGGCTGGATCTCACCATCGACTACGGCATGTTCAAGATCATTGCCGTGCCGATGCACTGGGTGCTGTCGCAGTTCCACGCCGTCACCAAAAACTGGGGCGTGGCGATCATCCTGCTGGTGCTGCTGATCAAGGGGCTGAGCTGGAAGCTCACCGCCATGCAGTACCGCTCCAGTGCCCGCATGCGCAAGTTGCAGCCGCGCGTGCAGGCGCTCAAGGAGCGCTACGGCGACGACAAGCAGAAGATGCAGATGGCGATGATGGAGCTGTACAAGAAGGAAAAGGTCAATCCGATGGGCGGCTGCCTGCCGGTGCTGATCACCTTGCCGGTGTTCTACGGCCTGTTCTTCGTGCTCGAGTACAGCCTGGAGCTGCGCCATGCGCCGTTCCTGTGGATCCCCGACCTCAGCGCGCCCGATCCGTTCTACATCCTGCCGGTGATCTACGCGCTGGTGATGCTGGGCACGCAGTGGCTGAACCCGGTCGCCGCGGGCATGGACCCGACCCAGGCGAAGATGATGAAGGTGATGCCGCTGCTGTTCACCGTGATGTTCGCCTTCTTCCCCGCCGGCCTGTGCCTGTACTACGCGGTCAACGGTATCGTCGGCCTCGGCCAGCAGTGGTGGATCACCCACCACATCGACCGTGAGGACACGGCCAAGCCACAGGCTGCCTGATGAGTAACTCTTGCGATCGTCCATGATCGCGAAGATCGAGTGGGCGGCCGGGTGTATTAGTGCGCTCATCCCTGATCGCCAGGATCAAGTGAGCGGCCATCCGTGGCCGCACTTCCAATAAAAGCCGCCGCGACCGGGCAACCATCGCGGCGGCTTTCGTTTAGAGTCACGGAGCCATGACCGATCATGCCGCCGACACCATCGCCGCCATCGCCAGCGCTCCCGGCGCCGCCGGCGTGGGCGTGCTGCGCGTGTCCGGGCCGGCGGTGCCGGCGATCGCGCGCGCGCTGCTCGGCCGCGCGCCGCAGCCGCGCCACGCGCATTTCGCCGCGTTCCGCGACGGCGCCGGCGAACTGATCGACCGCGGGCTGCTGCTGTATTTCCCCGCCCCCGCCTCGTACACCGGCGAGCACGTGCTGGAGTTGCAGGGCCACGGCAGCGCGGTGCTGCTTGACGCGCTGCTGCGCCGCGTCTGCGAACTCGGCGCGCGGCTGGCGCGTCCCGGCGAGTTCACCGAACGCGCCTTCCTCAACGGCAAGCTCGACCTGGCCCAGGCCGAAGCGATCGCCGACCTGATCGCGGCGCGCTCGCGGGCCGGCGCGCTCGCCGCCTTGCAGTCGATGGAAGGCGTGTTCTCGCGCAGGGTCGAGGCGCTGTTGCAGGCGCTGGTCGCGTTGCGCGTGCACATCGAGGCGGCGATCGACTTCCCTGAGGAGGAAATCGACTTCCTCGTCGACCCGGCGATCGCGGCACGACTCGAAACCCTGCGCGCCGCCTTGGCCGAACTCCTGCGCGAGGCGCAACGTGGCCTGCGTCTGAACGATGGCCTCAAGGTGACCATCGTCGGCCGCCCCAACGCCGGCAAGTCCAGCCTGCTCAACGCGCTGGCCGGCAGCGAGCGCGCCATCGTCACGCCGATTCCCGGCACCACCCGCGACGTGCTGCGCGAAAGCCTCAGCCTCGACGGCATCGCACTGGAACTGGCCGACACCGCCGGCCTGCGCGAGACGGACGACGAAGTCGAACGCGAAGGCGTGCGCCGCGCCCACGGCGAACTCGCCCGCGCCGACGCCGCCCTGCTCGTCACCGACGCGGAATACGCCGTCGCCGACCTCGCCCTGTTCGACGCCCTGCCCGTCGGCGCCGAACGCATGGTGCTCGTCAACAAGATCGACCTCGCCCACGCCGCGCCGCGTGCCGAAACCCGCGACGGCATCGCCTGGCTGTGGGCCTCGGCCAAAACCGGCGCAGGCCTCGACGCCTTGCGCGACCACCTCAAGCAGCTCGCCGGCGCCGGCAGCGGCGAAGGCGCCTTCAGCGCCCGCCGACGCCACGTGCTGGCGCTCGAAGCGGTGTACGAGCACCTCGATCGCACCGCCCGCATCCTCGCCGAAACCCGCGCCGGCGAACTCGCCGCCGAGGAACTGCGCGCCGCCCAGCACGCGCTCGGCGAGATCACCGGCAGCTACAGCAGCGACGATCTGCTCGGCGCGATCTTCGGCTCGTTCTGCATCGGCAAGTAGTCAATCAGCGCTGCCGCGCGAGAAAAGCATCCAGTCCACGCAGGTCCGGCATGCCGCCCTGCGCGCCAAGCTTGGTCGCCGACAACGCCGCCGCGGCACAGGCCTTGCGCACCGCCTGCGGCAGGCCTTCGTGCAGGAACACCGCCAGTGCGCCGTTGAAGGTGTCGCCGGCGCCGGTGCTGTCGACCACGTCCACCTTGAAGCCCGGCTGGTGGACGGGGTCGCCGGCGTCGCGGTACCACGCGCCCTCACCGCCGCGGGTGAGCACCACGGGACACGGGGCGCGGCGCATCAGTTCGCGGAAATCCGTCGACTCGTCGGCGCCCAGCGTGGTGGCGAGTTCATGCTGGTTCGGGGTGAGATAGCTGGCGAGCTGCAGCCACTCGGCAGGCAGCTTCTGCGCGGGCGCGGGGTTGAGGATCACCGGCACGCCGAGGTGGTGGCCCAGGCGCAGGGTGGCCTCCACCGTGTCCAGCGGGATCTCCATCTGGACCAGCACGGCGTGGGCCCGCCCGATCAGCGACCGTGCTGCTTCGACCTGCGCGGGCGTGACGTGCGCATTGGCGGCGGGCACCACGATGATCTGGTTCTCGCCACCGGCGACGGTGATCGAGGCGGTGCCGCTGGCGCTGTCGGCGAGCCGCGCGACGTGGTTCAGGTTGACGTCTTCGGCGGCGAGGCCGCCGCGCAGCAGCTGCCCGAAGCCGTCGTCACCCAGGGCGCCGACCAGCGCCACCGCGGCGCCCAGCCGCGCGGCGGCCACCGCCTGGTTGGCGCCCTTGCCGCCGGGCACGGTGAGGAAGCGCTCGCCGAGGATGGTCTCGCCGGGGCCGGCGAAGCGCGGCGCCTGGGTGACCAGATCCATGTTGATGCTGCCGACCACGACAATGCGCGCCATCTGTCGCTCCCCTGCGCCGGTTTCACGATGGAGGGGAGAGCTTAACCGCTGTGGCTGGCGGGGCGGCTTCAGCTGCGATGGTTGTCGCGAAAGAGGAGGCGAAGAGCGACCCCACCCCGTCCCTCCCCTGCGACGCAGGGGAGGGAGCAGAGCTCAGGGAGACGGGACGCGGCCGATGCCGGTGTCGCCGGGCAGCAGCAGGGCAGGCGCGGGGCCGGCCACGGCGAGCAGGGATTGCGCGTAGCTGTCCTCGAGGCTGACGGTGGAGACCTCGTCCCAGGCGAAGAACGAGGGCTCGCGCATCCACTCCGCGTCGGGGCTGAGTTCCTGCATGTTGAAACCGTCTTCCTCGACGTCGATCAGGCGGCCGATGTAGCAGACCTCGGACTCGTCCTCGCTGTCCACGTGCACGCCGATCACCGGCGCCTGCGCGCCGGCGGCCTGGATGACCTCGCGGATTCCGTCCAGCGGGAAGCCGCGCGGCATGTGCGGCAGGATGTGCTTCAGCACCAGCGCCTTCTCCATGAAGGCGTGGTGCTTGTCCGGCGCTTCCAGTTCGGTGACGTCGCGGTGGCGCATCACGTACATGCCGTCGTAGGTGATGCCGTCGCCGACCACCCAGAGCAGGAAGAACTCGCGCCCCACGCCGCCCACGTAGCCGCAGAAGCTGCCGTGTTCAAGCTCCTCGCGCCACAACCGCACCAGCGTCTGCTTCTGCTGCGCCTCGCGCAACTGGGCGCGCTGGCCGGTGTTCTTCAGTTCAATAACGTTGTTCACGGCGCTCATTTTAGCAGACCGGCCTGACCGGCTTGTTTACAGGATGTAGCGGCTGAGGTCTTCGTCCTTGACCAGGCTTCCCAGGTTTTTGTCTACCTGTTCGGCGTCGATCAGGTACTTTTCGCCGGATTTGTCTGCAGCCTCGAAGGAAATCTTCTCCAGCAGCCGTTCCATCACGGTGTGCAGCCGACGGGCGCCGATGTTCTCGGTGCGTTCGTTGACCTGGAACGCCACCTCGGCCAGCCGGTCCACGCCCGAATCGGTGAATTCGATGCCGACGCCCTCGGTGCCGAGCAGGGCCACGTACTGCTTGGTCAGCGCGTTGTGCGGCTCGCGCAGGATGCGCTTGAAGTCGTCCACCGACAGCGCACTCAGCTCGACCCGTATCGGCAGGCGCCCCTGCAGCTCGGGGATCAGGTCCGACGGCCTGGCCAGCGAGAACGCACCGGAGGCGATGAACAGCATGTGGTCGGTCTTCAGCGGGCCGTACTTGGTCGCTACGGTGGAGCCTTCCACCAGCGGCAGCAGGTCGCGCTGCACGCCCTCGCGGCTGACCCCGGAATGGCCGTGGTCGGAGCGCTGCGCCACCTTGTCGATCTCGTCGATGAAGACGATGCCGTTCTGCTCGGCGGCCTCCACCGCCTGGGCGCGGACCTCCTCGTCGTTGAGCAGCTTGCCGGCCTCCTCGTCGATCAACAGCGGCCGCGCCAGCTTGATCGCCAGCTTGCGGCTCTGCGTCTTGGCCCCGCCCAGGTTCTGGAACATCTGGCGCAGCTGCGCGCCCATCTCCTCCATGCCCGGCGGCGACATGATCTCCACGCCCACGTTCATGGCGAAATCCAGCTCGATCTCGCGCTCGTCCAGCGCGCCCTCGCGCAGCTGCTTGCGCAGTTTCTGGCGGGTGTCGCTGTCGATCGCCGGCGCGGAATCGTGGCTCCAGTCGGTCGGCGTCTGCCGGCGCGGCAGCAGCGCGTCGAGGATACGGTCCTCGGCGCGGTCCTCGGCCTGGCTGCGCACGCGCCGGGCCGCCTGTTCGCGGGTCAGCTTGTAGGCCACGTCGGCGAGGTCGCGGATGATCGATTCCACATCCTTGCCGACATAACCCACTTCGGTGAACTTGGTCGCCTCGACCTTCACGAACGGCGCATTCGCCAGCGTGGCCAGGCGCCGCGCGATCTCGGTCTTGCCCACGCCGGTGGGGCCGATCATCAGGATGTTCTTCGGGGTGATCTCGTTGCGCATCTCCGGTGCCAGCTGCATGCGGCGCCAACGGCTGCGCAGCGCCACCGCCACCGCACGCTTGGCGTCGTGCTGGCCGATGATGTAGCGGTCGAGTTCGTTGACGATTTCGCGGGGGGTCAATTCGGACATGGGGCACCAGTAGAGGTTGGTCTTGGTCCGTCATTCCGGCGAAAGCCGGAATCCAGCGTCGTGATGGTTGAAGGCACTGGATCCCGGCTTCCGCCGGGATGACGATGTCGAGGAGCGGGGTCGCGCCTACAGCTCTTCGATCGACACGTTGTGGTTGGTGTAGATGCAGATGTCGCCGGCGATCTTCAGCGCCTTCTCGACGATCGTGCGCGCGTCCAGTTCGGTGTTCTCGAGCAGGGCCATCGCGGCGGACTGGGCGAACGGGCCGCCGGAGCCGATCGCGATCAGGCCGTGCTCGGGCTCCACCACGTCGCCGTTGCCGGAGATCAGCAGTGACGTCTCGCGGTCCGCCACCGCCAGCATCGCCTCGAGCCGGCCGAAGCGGCGGTCGGTGCGCCATTCCTTGGCCATCTCCACCGCGGCGCGGGTGAGATTGTTGTTGTGCTTCTCGAGCTTCTGCTCGAACAGCTCGAACAGGGTGAACGCATCGGCGGTGGCGCCGGCGAACCCGGCGACCACCTCGCCCGCCTTGCCCAGCCGGCGCACCTTGCGCGCGTTGCCCTTCATCACCGTGTTGCCCAGCGTGACCTGGCCGTCGCTGCCGATCACGACGTGCCCTTCGCGGCGCACGCAGACGATGGTGGTGGCGTGGAAGGATTCCATGGGAGCTCCGCTAGAGGATGTCTGAGCGGACGAGATGGGGCCGCGGGGGTTGGGCTTCAATGTTGGGCATCGAGCTCATCCCCTGCGCAGCAGGGGAGGTTAGGACGGGGCTTTTGACTTTCAGATCAAGAGCACCCCTCCCCAGCCCTCCCCTGTCCCTATGGGGCAGGGGAGGGAGCACGGCGTTACGGCTTGCGTTTCGCGCGCGGATGCGCGGCGTCGTAGACCTTCGCCAGGTGCTGGAAGTCCAGGTGGGTGTAGATCTGCGTAGTGGCGATGTCGGCATGACCGAGCAGCTCCTGCACCGCGCGCAGGTCGCCGGAGGATTCCAGCATGTGGCTGGCAAAGGTGTGCCGCAGCAGGTGCGGATGGATGTGTTTCGGGATGCCCTGCTGCAGTGCCAGCCTGTTCATGCGCAGCTGCACCGTGCGCGGGTTGATCGGTGCGTCGCCGCGGCCGCGGAACACCGCGCCGTCCGCCGGCATGCCCTGCTTCGCGCCGAGCGCACGCAGTGCGGCGACCGCGTGGCGGCCGACCGGCACGATGCGGGTCTTGCCGCCCTTGCCGAGCACGCGCACCTCGCCTTCGTCGAGGCTGAGGTCGAGCCAGCGCAGGCCGCACAGCTCGGACAGGCGCAGACCGCTGGAGTAGAACAGCTCCAGCATCGCGCGGTCGCGCGTGGCCAGCGCGCCGTCGCCGCCGGTTTCGACCAGCGCGGTGGCCTCGTCCACGTCGAGCACCTGCGGCAGCTTGCGGCGCACCTTCGGGCCACGCACGCCGAGCAACGGGTCGTTCGCCAGCGCGCCGTCGCGGCCGAGCTGGCGGAACAGGCTGCGGCAGGAGGACAGCAGGCGCTGCAGGCTCTTCGGCGCTAGGCCGGCGCGATGCTCGCCGGCGACGAACGTGCGCATCCGGTTCGCGTCCAGCGCGTCGAACGCGGCCAGTTGCTGCTGCTGCATGAAGCGCAGCAGCTTGGCCAGGTCGCGGCGGTAGCCGGCCACCGTGTGCGGCGAGGCATGCCGCTCGTCGGCAAGGCGGGCGAGCCAGCGCTCGACCTGTTGCGCCGGCGTCATGGCCGGCTCAGGCGATGTCCCGCGAGCGGGCCAGCGCGGCGGTGATGGTGGCCGCGATCATCTTCAGAAACAGCGTGCCCATGCCGGGCTGGAAGCGGTCCGGGTCGGCGCTGCCGATCGCCAGCATGCCGCAGTCGCCGAGGCACATCAGCGCGGCCGAGCGGATCTGCCCGGCGTCGGCGCCGAACAGGCGCGCGAGCTTCTCGGCGGAGAGCCGGCCGGAGACCGGCTCGTTCTTGTGCAGGAACTCGGCGAACTCCGGCAGCGCGGCCATGCCGCCGGCAACCTGCTGCAGCCAGTCGGCGCGCGGCAGCGGCGGCTGGTCGCCGAACAGCAGCAGGCGCACCTGTTCGGTGTGGAAATCCGCGCTGAGCCTGGCGACCACGGTGCGCGCGGTGATCTCGGTCGTGCTCGCGCGCAGCAGCGCCACGGTGAGCGCGTGCACGCGTTCCATCAGCTTCTCGTTCTCGGCGGCGATCCCGATCAGCTCGGCCAACTGGCGTTCGAGTTCCGCGTTCTTCTCGCGCAGGCTCTGCAGCTGGTACACCGCCAGCGACGACACCGCGCCCTGCTCGCGCGGCATGGTCAGCTTGGCGGCCAGCTCGGGATATTCGCTGAGGAATTCCGGATGGCGCTTCAGGTAGGCGGCAACCACACGGGCCTGGGTGGCGTCGTCGAGCAGGGTGGCGGTCATGCGCGAATGTCCTCGAACCGTTGCGCGGCGCGCGAAGGAGGCGCGCCGTCCGGCTGGAGTGTGCGATGGACGCGGGCGCGCTTCAACCGTGGCGTCAGGCGACGGCCGGAACCGGCCACTCGCCCTCGAACGCGAACGCCGCCGGGCCGGTCATCCACAGCGTGTGGCCGGGGCCGGCCCAGTCGATGCGCAGGCTGCCGCCGGGCAGTTCCACCATCACCGTGTCGTTCACGTCGCCGCGCTGGTGCAGCACCGCCATCGCGGCGCAGGCGCCGGTGCCGCAGGCCAGCGTCCAGCCGGCGCCGCGTTCGTGCACGCGCAGGCGCAGGTGGCCGCGGTCGAGCCGCTGCACGAAGCCGGCATTCGCGCCCTGCACGAAGCGCTCGTGGCCGGACAGCAGCGGGCCAAGCCGCTGCAGCGCGGGGTCGGCCAGGTCGTGCACCGTCACCACCGCGTGCGGGTTGCCCATCGACACCACGCCGATCTGCAGCGTGTCGCCGCCCACGACGATCGGGTAATGCTTCGCCGCGGTCGCGGTCGCGAACGGGATCCGGGCCGGCTCGAACACCGGCTCGCCCATGTCCACGGTGATCTGGTCGGCGCCGAGCAGGCGCACCGTCACCGGACCGGACGGGCTCTCGATCCGCACGTCGTCGCCGACCGCCAGCGCGCCGGCGCGATGCAGCCACGCCGCGACGCAGCGCACGCCGTTGCCGCACTGGCCGGACGGCGAGCCGTCGGCGTTCCAGATGCCGTAGTAGAACGCGCAGGCCGGGTCGCGCGGCGGCTCGACGCTGAGCAGCTGGTCGAAGCCCACGCCGGTGTGGCGGTCGGCCAGCGCGTGGATCTGCGCGGCGGTCAGCGCGAACGGGTGCTGGCGGCAATCCAGCACGACGAAGTCGTTGCCGATGCCATGCATCTTGGAGAATCGCAGCGGCATGGCCGGACGATCAGCGCGGATTGCCGGCGCTGGCCGGCAGCGCCGGCGCGGCGGGTCTCGCCGTGGTCGAGGCCGCGGCGGGTTGGGTCGGCAGCACCAGCGGACCCTTGTTGCCGCAACCGGCGAGCGTGGCGATGGCGAGGCAGAACGGCAGCAGCAAGAGCGATCGGCGCATGGTCGGGATTCCTGTGGACGGGCGCAGTATAGCGAGGTGCGACGGCCCGGCCGCGGCATCGCCGTTATGATGCGCGCACGAATCGCCTACGGCGACGAGGTAACGATGATGGACTGGAGCGCGTTGCTGCGCATGCCGATGACCGTGCTGCTGATACTGGCGGTGGTCTTCGCGTTGATCACCCTGGTGCAACTGGTGGCCCTGCGCCAGCGCCTGCACGGCGGCCATCGGCTCGCCGCCAGCTGGCGCGCGTTGCTGTGTCTGGCCGCGTTCGCGCTGACCCTGCTGCTGGCCGGTGCCGGCTGCGCGCTGCGCGGCTACCGGCTGCTCGGCGAGGAGGCGCCGGTGGTCGAGATCGACGCGCGCATCCTGTCGCCGCAACGCTGGGCGCTCACCCTGACCTGGCCCGACGGCAGCACGCGCCAGCTGCAGCTCGCCGGCGACGCCTGGCGCGTCGAGGCGATCGTGCTGAAGTGGAAACTGCCGGCCTTGCTGGCCGGCGTGCCGCCGCTGTACCGGCTCGACCGGCTGTCCGGCCGTTACGACGATCCCGCACAGGAGGCTCGGGCGCCGCGCACGGTGATCGGCTTCGGCGAAGCCGGTGCGTTCGACCTGCTCGACCTGAAGCGGCAGTACCCGCGCTGGATACCCGAGATCGACACCGTCTACGGCAGCGGCGCATTCCTGCCACTGGTCGACCAGGGCCACTACAGCGTCAGCCTGATGCGCACCGGCGCACTGGTGGCGCGGCCGGACGAGGCCACCGAGCGGCGCATCGGCCAGCCGCTGGGCGGCTGAATAGGCGCTCAGTCCAGCGGCTTCTCATAGCGCCAGGCGTTTTCGCCGTCCTCGTAGTAACCCGGGTGATGGCCGATACGGTGGAACCCCCGCCGCTCATACAGGCCGATCGCGGCGTCGTTGCCGCTGCGCACTTCCAGCCGCAGCGCGCGGCAGCCGCGGCGGCGGGCGGCCGTCACGGCGGCCTCCAGCAGCGCGGCGGCGATGCCGCGGCCGCGCGCCTCGGGCAGGGTGGCCAGCGAGTACAGCCGCGCCACGCCGCTGCCCTTGCGGAAGAACAGCACCGCCGCGCCGAGCACGTGCTGGTGGCCGTCGCTGGCCACCAGCACCAGCGCGGAATCGCTGTCCAGATGGCGGCGGTATTGCGCGCGGCTCAACAGGTCGCTGCTGAAGCTGCGCTGCTCCATTTCGACCAGGGCGTCCAGATCGGTGGCATCAGCGCGGCGCACGCGCACGCCGGTGGACGTGTCGGCGGACGTGGTGGGCAGGCGGGCGGGCTCCAGTGCGGGGCGGCGCGCGCGTTCGGGGGGCGAGGGCAGGGGAATGATCGGCACGCGCGGACTCTAGCAGCCGACGCGTTCTTCGCGCAGCGCCGCCGGCGCCGACAGGCGGACGCACTGCGGTCCATTCATTCACGCTTCAGCGCTTTCCCTTGTGCCACGCGCACGCTGTGCCAAACTTCGACCCCTGCCCGTCCCGCCGCGCTCCGCGCGGGATTTCCCCTGCTAGCGCCGCATCGCCTGGGTGGTGTCATGGCCCGTCTGGTCATCGTTGTCGAAAAAGCCTCCGACTGGGCTTCGTACTACCCCTCCGTCGACGTGATGAGCGCGATGGATTACCTGCGCACCCCGGTGGGCGGCGACAACGAGCGCACCCAGGTGATCAACCTGTGCCGCAGCTACAAGTACCTCGGCACCGGCTACTACGTGTCGCTGCTGGCCGAGGCGCGCGGGCACCGGGTGATGCCCTCGGTGCGCACGGTGAACGACCTGCGCCGGCGCTCGCTGTACGGCTTGGACATCGACGACCTCAACCAGAAGCTCACCCACTTCCTGCCCGCCGGCGGCCGCGACACCACCGACTTCGGCATCTTGGTCTACTTCGGCGAGACCGCCTACCCGGCGCTGCAGGACCTGGCCCGGCAGGTGTTCGAAATGTTCCCCTGCCCGCTGCTGCGCATCGAGTTCGAGCGCGACCGCGTGTGGCAGGTCAGCTCGATCAAGCCGGTCGGCCTGCACACCCTGGTCGACGCGCAGGAGGATGCGTTCGCCGAGGAGCTCGACCGCTTCTCGCGCAAGCTGTGGCGCAAGCCGCGCGCGCGGCGGCAATTCCGCTATGACCTGGCGATGCTGGTCGACCCGAAGGAGCAGATGCCGCCGTCGAACCGCAAGGCGCTCAAATCCTTCGTCGCCGCGGGCAAGGAGCTCGGCATCGAGGTCGACCCGATCGGCCGGAACGACTACCAGCGCCTGGCCGAGTACGACGGCCTGTTCATCCGCGAGACCACCGCCAGCGACAACCACACCTACCGCTTCGCCCACCGCGCGGAGAAGGAAGGCATGGTGGTGATCGATGACCCCAGCTCGATCCTGCGCTGCACCAACAAGATCTACCTCAACGACCTGATGGTCTCGCGCAAGCTGGCTGTCCCTCGTACGGAAATTCTCTACCGCGACGACAGCAAGGGTGCCAGGGAGGTCGTCGCCAAGCTCGGTTTCCCGCTGGTGCTGAAGATCCCCGACGGCTCGTTTTCGCGCGGCGTGGTCAAGGTCGAGGACGAGGATTCGCTGGCGCAGGCGGCCAGCAGCCTGTTCCAGCACAGCGCGCTGCTGCTGGCGCAGGAATACGTCTACACCGAGTTCGACTGGCGCATCGGCGTGCTCAACCGCGAACCGCTGTACGCCTGCAAGTACTACATGTCGCGTGGCCACTGGCAGATCTACAACCACGGCGCCAAGGGCACGGCGAAATCCGGCGGCTTCGAGAGCATCGCGCTGAAGGATGCGCCGGCCGAGGTGGTGAAGCTGGCGCTCAAGGCAACCCAGCCGATCGGCGACGGCCTCTACGGCGTCGACCTGAAGCAGGTCGGCAGCAAGCCGGTGGTGATCGAGGTGAATGACAACCCGTCGATCGACGCCGGCGTCGAGGATGCCCATCTGGGCGACGAGCTGTACCGGCGCATCATGCAGGAGTTCCTGCGCCGGATGGAGCGCAAGCGCCAGGGCGGCACCACCCACTGACTTTGATTCGCTCCCTCCCCCCGCAACGCAGGGGATGGTCGGGGTGGGGTAGCTCCTAATACCAGGCCGCGCTGCGGACGATGCGCCGGCGCGGTCGGCACAGCGCCAGCAGTTGCCGCGGCAGCGTCGGTTCCAGCGCCAGCAGCACGACCAGCGGCGCGCCGAGCAGCCAGAACGCCGGCGTCCAGCCGAGCAAGTCGGTGTGCACCGGTACCAGCGTGCTCAGCAGCAACGCGCCGCCGCCCAGCAGCCACAGCAGGGCCGCGCCGAGCAGGCGCAGGTGGCGGTCGGGCGGCAAGGTTTGCGTGCGCATGGCGGTCGTCTCGTCGGAATGGGCAAGCGCAGGCTGGCGCGCGCCCATCTCACCGGCTGCGACCCCCTTTGCGGCAGGCCGCACGTAGAATGGCCGCCAGCCATCGCCGGGGAATCCACATGCCAGCCGCCCAGTTCGCCGTATTCGGCCATCCGATCAGCCACTCGCTGTCGCCGACCATCCACCAGGCGTTCGCGCGGCAGTTCGGCATCGAGCTGGAGTACCGTGCGGTCGACTTGGCACCCGCCGATTTCGCCGCGGCGGTGCATCGCTTCTTCGCTGACGGCGGCCGCGGCGCCAATGTCACCCTGCCGCACAAGGCCGCCGCGTTCGCGCTGGCCGGGCAGCGCAGCGTGGCGGCGACCCGCGCCGGCAGCGCGAACGTGCTGACCCCGCTGGCCGCCGGCCGGCTGGCGGCGCACAACACCGATGGCGCCGGCCTGGTGCGCGACATCACCGAGCGCCACGACCTGGACCTGCGCGGCCACACCGCACTGCTGCTGGGCGCCGGCGGCGCCGCGCACGGTGTGGCGTGGAACCTGCTGGACGCCGGCGTGGAAACGCTGACCATCGTCAACCGTTCGCCCGCGGCGGCCGACGTGCTGGCCGACGCGATCGGCGACCCGGCGCGGGCGCATACGCGCTACTGGGAAGACCTCGCCGACATCGGCAGCTACGACCTGATCGTCAACGCCACCTCGGCCGGCGTGCTGGGCGTGGCGCTGCAACTGCCGTTCTCGCTGGTTGGCGCGCGCGCGCTGTGCTACGACCTGTCCTACGGCGCGGCGGCCGGCAGCTTCCTGGCCTGGGCGAAGGCGGCCGGCGCACGCTACGCGGTCGACGGCCTCGGCATGCTGGTGGAGACCGCCGCCGATGCGTTCGAGCTGTGGCACGGCCGGCGGCCGGATACCGAGCCGGTATACCAGTCGCTGCGCCAGCCGGCGACGTGAACGCCGCGGCCCGCGGCGTCGGTCGTGGTGTTGCCGCCACATGACTGCAATGTGCCGCCGCTAAGGTGCCGCCATCCGCCGGGGGCGCGTCGATGACGGAGGCTCCAGCGCGCGGCATCGGTTTGCGCAGCAGGTGTCATGCCCCGTTTTCTTTCCGCCGTATCGCACCGATACGCGATCGCGCTTGTCAGTCTGTTCCTGCTGGCCGCTGCCGGCGGAGTCTTCTGGTACACCCGGGCGACGGCGAATGCCACGTTGAACGTGGCCGGGCCAGCGACGGCTGGCTCGGCGGGTGCGCCGGGCGACGACGCGCAAAGCGGTAGCGCGATCCTGCTCGGCCTGGCGCGCGACGCCATGCATGAAGGCCGGCTGGTCGCGCCGGCCGGCAGCAACGCCTTCGAGTTCTATCTCAGCGTGCTGCAGCTGGAGCCGGCCAACAAGACCGCCAACGAAGCCCTGCGCGAATCGTTCCCGCAGGCCTCGGAGGAGATCGAGCGCACCATCAACCGGAAGGGTCTTGACGAAGCGCGCCGCGAGATCGACTTGCTGCGCGAGTTCGATCGCGACAACTTCACGCTGGCCCTGCTGGGTGGCAAGCTCTCCGCCGCACGCAAGATCGAGACGCGGCAGCACGAGGCGGAAGCCGAGCGCATCCGCCGCGCGAACGGCGGGGGAATGTAATCGCCGGAGCGCTCAGGCGGAAGCCAGATAGGCGTCCTTCAGCCGCACGTAGTGGTCGGCCGAGTAATGCAGCTGTTCGATCTGGCGGTCGCTGAGCAGGCGCACGCACTTCGCCGGGTTGCCCAGCCACAGCTCGCGCTCGCCGACCACCTTGCCCGGCGGGATCAGCGCGCCGGCGCCGACGAAGCCGTGCTTCTTCACCACCGCGCCATCCAGCACGCTGGCATGCATGCCGATCAGGCAGTAGTCGCCGATCTCGCAGGCGTGCACCACGGCGGCGTGGCCGACGGTGACGCCCTCGCCGATCAGGCACGGGAAGCCTGGGCCGTACGGACCGGCGTGGGCGACGTGCACGATGGCGCCGTCCTGGATACTGGTCTTCGCGCCGACGCGGATATGGTTGACGTCGCCGCGTAGCACCGCGCCCGGCCAGATCGAGACGTCGTCGCCCAGTACCACGTCGCCGATCACGCTGGCGGCGGGGTCGACGTAGACACGCTGGCCGAGGGTGGGCGCGATGCCCTTGAAGCTGCGCAGGGAATTCATCCGCGCATGGTAGCGGGATCGGGTGCGCGTGCGTCGAGCTGGTCGAGCGCATGCCGATAGCCGGCGTCGATCGCACGCTGCCAGTCTTTCCAGGCGAGCATGCCGATGTGCTCCAGCGGCGGGCTGAGCAGCAGGTCGGCGCGCGTGCGCCGGTGTTCGCTGGCGGTTTCGCCGTTGACCATGCCGGCGCGCACCAGGGTCGAGACCAGGCCCGGCCGGCGGATGTCCTGCCGCCACTGCAGCAGCAGGCGCCACAGCGGCGGCGTAGACGATTCCTCGGCGCTGGCAAGCAGCGCGATGTCGGCGCGGATGTCCAGCGCAGTGATGTGGGCGATACCGTCGACGGCCATCACGTCGGTCGGCAGGTTGTCGACCAGCGCGCCGTCGACGTACACGCGGCCCTGGTTCATCACCGGCGGCAGCACGCCGGGAATCGCGCTGGAGGCCCGCAGCCACAGCCACAACGGGCCGTGGCGGTGCACCGCCATGCCGCCGCCGGACAGGCTGGTGGAGACGCAGAAATACGGCAGCGGCAGGTCCTCGATCTCCAGCGTGCCGAACGCCCGCCGCAGCATCAGCGAGGCGCGCCGGCCGCGCGTCATTGCCACCAGCGGCAGGGTCCAGTCCGACAGTGGGCGGCCCTGCACGAATGCGCGGCGGAACGTTTCCGTCATCGCGTCGAGTTCCCAGCCGCTGGCCACGCCGGCACCGATGATCGCGCCGATGCTGGTGCCGCCCACGGCATCGAACACGTGCCCCGCCTCGTGCAGCGCCCGCAGCATCCCGAGGTGCGCCAGCCCGCGCGCACCGCCGCCGGCCAGCACCAGGCCACGGCCATGGCCGCTGACCAGCCGCGCCAGCCGTGCGATGTCGGCGTTGCAGCAAATATGATGGTGGTGCAGCTCGCCGCTGAACGGTGCTCGCCAGCGCCGGGCCGAGCCCGGACTGACATGGTGGCCGGGATGCAGCAGCACCAGGTGGCGCGCGCGGTGACCGGTGTGCCGCGGCTCGCGCAAGGCGGATTCCGGCCATGGTCGTGCAGCCTGCGCGGCCATCGCCGGCAGCAACAGCACGTCGGCCTGGCGCAGGCAGCGCTGCCGCCACAGTGGATCGCCGCTGGCGTCCAGGTAGATCACGAAGCGCAGCTGCGCCTCGCGTTCGGCAAACCAGTCGCCGCTGCGGCCGGCGCCCAGCTCGCCATCGATCACCGCGCAGCTGCCATGGGTCTCCAGCGCCTGTCCCAATTGCATCGCCAGCGTACGCGCCGGCACGCTGCCATCCACCGGCAGGATCGCGAATGTGCGCGGCAGGCTGCGCGCGTCCGCACCGCGTTCGCGTTGCTGCAGGCGCTCGATCGCCACCCGCGCCACCGCCAGCATCGCGTGCGGATGGTGCGCCAGCACGGCTTCGAACGAACGGCGATCCAGCCGCAGCAGTTCGGAGTCGCGCAACGCGCGCACCGTGCGGGTGCGCCGCTCGCCACCGAGCAGGCTGGCCGCGCCCACGCATTCGCCCGCGGCGATCAGCTGGACCAGCTCGGCGGTTTCCTCCGGCTGGCGATCGTCGAACACGCCGAGACTGCCGCTTTTCAGCAGGTACAGCGCATCGGCCGGCTCGCCGCGCTTGAACAGCGGCCGGCCGCCGGGCAGGCCCAGCCAGACCAGTTCGCCGGCCAGTACTTCACGCGCGGCTGCGTCCAGCCGCGCGAACATCGGGTTGTGCGCCAGCAGGTCGGTGACATCCGGTAGCGACATGGCAGCAAGGTTACGGCGCCGTCCATGACAAAACGGCATGCCCGGGCGGAGCGTGCGGCGCTTGATTTCGGCGGTGGCGATCGCCACGCTGGCGGCTTCAAGGAGATTCCATGAACCAAGACAATCCGCTGCTGGCCGACGACACCCTGCCGGCGTTCGCGCAGATCCGCCCCGAACATGTCGAACCGGCGATCGACGCGATCCTGGCCGACTATCGAGCCGGCATCGATGCACTGGTTGCCCCCGGCGCAGCGCGCGACTTCGGCCACGTGATGCTGACCCAGGAACGGCTGGAGCAGCGCCTGGCGCGGGCCTGGGCCCCGGTGTCGCACCTGCATTCGGTGGCCGACAGCGAGGCCTTGCGCAAGGTCTACGGGCCGGCCGAGGAAAAGCTCACCGAGCACGCGATCGAGCTGGGGCAGAACCGCGACCTGTACGCCGCGGTGCGGGCGCTGGCCGAGGCGGTGGATTTCGCCGCGTTGCCGCGACCCGAGCGCACGCTGGTCGAACACGCGCTGCGCGACTTCAGGTTGTCCGGGGTGGCGCTGCAGGAGCCGGCGCGTTCACGCTTCCGCGAGATCGGGGTGGAGCTGAGCCGGCTTTCCACCGAATTCTCCAACGCCGTGCTGGACGCCAGCGAGGCGTGGCACGAGCACGTCACCGACGAGCGCGATCTCGCCGGGGTGCCCGAGTCCGGCCGCGCGGTGCTGCGCCAGTACGCCGAAGACCAGCAACTGGACGGCTACCTGGTCACGCTGAAGCAGCCCAGCGTGCAGGCCGTGCTGACCTACGCCGACAACCGCGGCCTGCGCGAGCGGGTGTACTGGGCCTACCAGACGCGCGCGTCCGACCAGGGCCCGAATGCGGGCAAGTTCGACAACGGCGCGCGCATCGAGCGGATCATGGCGCTGCGCCACGAGGCGGCGCAGCTGCTCGGCTTCGCCAACGCGGCGGAGGAATCGCTGGCGACCAAGATGGCCGCTTCGCCGGCCGAGGTGCTGGAGTTCCTGCACGACCTGGCAGCGCGCGCGAAGCCGGTGGCGCAGCGCGAACTGGCCCGGCTGCGCGAGTTCGCCAGCACCGAGCTGAAACTCGACAACCTCGAATCGTGGGACGTCGGCTACGCCGCGGAGAAGCTGCGCCAGCGCGAATACGCGCTGGACGAGGAACAGCTGAAACCGTACTTCCCGCTGCCGGCGGTGATCGACGGCCTGTTCGGCCTCACCGAAAAACTCTACGGCACCACCCTCGCCCCGCGCGATGGCGTCGACGTGTGGCATCCCGAGGTGCGCTACTACGACGTGCGCGACGCTGCCGGCCGCGTGTTCGCCGGCGCCTACGTGGATCTCTACGCGCGCAACGGCAAGCGCGGCGGCGCGTGGATGGACGTCTGCCGCGCGCGCTTCGACGACGGCGAACGCATGCAGCTGTCGGTGGCCTTCCTCACCTGCAACTTCGCGCCGCCCACCGAGGGCAAGCCGGCCCTGCTCACCCACGACGACGTGCTGACCCTGTTCCACGAGTTCGGCCACGGCCTGCACCACCTGCTCACCGAGATCGCGCTGCCCTCGATCGGCGGCATCGACGGCGTCGAATGGGACGCGGTGGAGCTGCCCAGCCAGTTCATGGAGAATTTCGGCTGGAACCGCGAGGCGCTGGACCTGTTCGCCAGGCACTGGCAAACCGGCGAGCGGCTGCCGGAGGAACTGTTCCAGCGCATGCTGGCGGCGCGGCACTTCCACGCCGGCCTGTTCCTGGTGCGCCAGCTGGAGTTCGCGCTGTTCGATTTCCTGCTGCACCTGGAGTACGACCCGGCGCAGGGCGCGCAGGCGCTGGCGGTGCTGGAGGAGGTGCGCAAGCAGGTTGCGGTGATGCACCCGCCGGCATGGCAGCGCTTCCCGCACGCGTTCAGCCACATCTTCGCCGGCGGCTATGCGGCCGGCTACTACAGCTACCTGTGGGCCGAGCTGCTCAGCGCCGATGCGTTCGGCGCGTTCGAGGAGCATGCCGAGAGAAACGGTAGCGTCATTGATCGCAGCACCGGCGAGCGCTTCCGCCGCGAGTTCCTCGCCGTCGGCGCCAGCCGCCCGGCGCTGGAGAGCTTCGTCGCCTTCCGCGGCCGCAAGCCGGAACCGGAGGCGCTGCTGCGCAGCCACGGGCTGGCCTAGGGGCGAAAAAAAAGCCCGCCGAGGCGGGCTTTTCTTCAGGGGTTGGAGTCCGTGGGACTTCAGACCGCCTGGACTTCCTCAGCCTGCAGGCCCTTCTGGCCCTTGGTGACGATGAACGTGACGCGCTGACCTTCCTGCAGGGACTTGAAGCCCGTGCCCTGGATCGCGCGGAAATGCACGAACAGGTCATCACCGCTTTCCGGGGTGATGAAGCCAAAACCCTTGGCGTCGTTGAACCACTTGACTGTACCGCTCTGACGATCCGACATGTAACTTTACCTTTGAAGCATGGATGTGTTTGCGGCCCGGTGCGCGGAGGCGCGGCCCGCAATAGGAGCAAAAATAGGAGTTTCCTCGGATTCTTGCTCGCGCAGCATACACTGGAATACGCGCTATCGGTGGTTTTTCCACAGCTTCTGTTCATCTTGCGCCGCCGCCCAGCCAGATCCCGCCGCGGCCCGCCGGTCCCGCAGTGGCCGCCGGTGCATCCCGTACAATGCCGCCATGAAGATCGCCTCGTGGAACGTCAATTCGCTGAAGGTGCGCCTGCCGCAGCTGACCCAGTGGCTGGCCGAGGCGCAGCCGGACGTGGTGGCGCTGCAGGAAACCAAGCTGGAGGACGCGAAATTCCCGCGCGACGAGCTGGCCGCGGCCGGCTACCGCGCGGTGTATTCGGGCCAGAAGACCTACAACGGCGTGGCGATCCTGGCCCGCGACGAGCTCACCGACGTGGTCACCGACATCCCCGGCCTGGACGACCCGCAGCGGCGCATCCTGGCCGCCACCATCGGCGATCTGCGCGTGGTCGACCTGTACGTGGTCAACGGCAAGGCGGTCGGCGACGAGAAGTACGCGTACAAGCTGGACTGGCTGGCGAAAGTGCGCGAGTTCCTGGCACGTGAGCTGGAACGCCACCCGAACCTGGTGGTGCTGGGCGACTTCAACATCTGCCCGGACGACCGCGACGTCTACGATCCGGGCGCCTGGGGCGAGGACATCCTGTGCTCGCCGCCGGAGCGCGGCGCGCTGAAGGCGATCACCGGCCTCGGCCTGCACGACAGCTTCCGGCTGTTCCAGCCGGAAGCCGGGCACTACAGCTGGTGGGACTACCGGCAGGCCGCGTTCCGCCGCAACATGGGCCTGCGCATCGACCTGATCCTGATCGGCGAAGCCCTGAAATCCGCCGCCACCGCGGCGGCGATCGACCGCGAACCGCGCCGCTGGGAACGCCCTTCGGACCACACGCCGGTGACGCTGGAACTGGATATCTGACCGAAATGACCTCGAAGACCGAATGGCCCAGCTCGCTGGACGACAACGAGCTGGACGAGCTGGACCGCTACCTGCGTGCGCACACCGGCGAAGGCGACTTGCTGCTGGACGGCGTGCACGGCCTGCTTTCGGCGCTGGCGGTCGGCCCGCTGCTGGTGCTGCCGGACGAATGGCTGCCCGAGGTGCTGCACGAGCCGTTCACCGACGAAGACGAAGGCAACCGGGTGCTGGCGCTGCTGGCCAAGCTCAACGATTCGATCATCGCCGAACTCGAGGTCGACGCCTACGAGCCGATCCTCGGCGAGGTCGAGATGGAAGGCGGCCCGATGCTGTCCGCCGCCGGCTGGTGCGAAGGCTTCAGTCGCGGCATCGACCTGCGTGCCGGGCTGTGGGAGAGCCGGCTGGCGGATGACCCGCAGCTGATGGAACTGCTCGGCCCGGTGATGGCGCTGGCGGTGGACGAAGGCATCCTCAGCACCGACGCCGAATTCGAGAAGCTCAGCGACGACGAGTACGACGAATGCCTGGCCCAGGTGCCGGCCGTGCTCGGCGCGGTGAACCAGTACTGGCAGGCCAGGCCCGCCACCGAGGCGGAAGTCGAGGCGATGGTGCACCAGCAGCAGCCCGAGCTTGGCGACGACGGCAACCCGCCGCGCCAGCGCAGCGGGCACTGGGTGCACTGAAGGCAGGAGAGTGGGAAGAGGAGTGGGACGTGAGAGAAGGCCGGTGTCGCCTTGCTCTCGCCTCTCTCTGCGTGTTCCTGCGGGCTGTCGCTTCGGCAGAACGATCCGTTCCAGCCGTGGCGCTTGGATAACACCTGCCGCGCGATCATCTTGGTGCCATTCCATCCACCGGAGCCTTGCCATGAGCGACCGCCACATCACCCGCCGCATCCGCGGCATCGACACCGCCGACGGTGCCGGCGTGAAGCTGAAGCGCATCATCGGCCAGCCCGGGCTGGACATGCTCGACCCGTTCCTGCTGCTGGACGAATTCCGTTCCGACAGTGCCGACGACTACATCGCCGGCTTCCCGGAGCACCCGCATCGCGGCTTCGAAACGGTCACCTATATGCTGGCCGGGCACATGCGCCACGGCGACAACCACGGCAACCGCGGCGACCTCACCCCGGGCAGCGTGCAGTGGATGACCGCCGGCCGCGGCATCCTGCACTCGGAGATGCCACAGCAGGAGAACGGCCTGATGTGGGGCTTCCAGCTGTGGGTGAACCTGCCGGCGAAGGAAAAGATGACCGCGCCGCGCTACCAGGACCTAGGGCCGGAACGGATCCCGGTGGTGCACCCGGCCGAGGGCGTCGAGGTGAAGGTGATCGCTGGCGAACTGGCCGGCGCTACCGGCCCGGTCGAGGGCATCGTCACCGCGCCGGTGTACCTGGACGTCAGCCTGCAACCCGGCGCGCAGTTGACGCTGGATCTGCCGGCCGGCCATCACGGCTTCGCCTACGTGTTCGACGGCGAGTCGGCGCTGGTCGGCGGCGAGCAGTTGCGCCGCAGCGAACTGGGCGTGCTGTCCGAGGGCAGTCAGCTGCAGCTGGCCGGCGGCGACCAGCCGGCACGCCTGCTGGTGGTCGCCGGCAAGCCGCTGAACGAACAGGTCACCCGCTACGGCCCGTTCGTGATGAACACTCCGGAGCAGATCCACCAAGCGATCGCCGACTTCCGCGCCGGCCGGTTTTAATAAAGCAACGCGCCTCTCGCGTTTGCCCCCTCTCCCTCTGGGAGAGGGTTGGGGTGAGGGTGCGCCTTGGCCTTGAAGTACCCATGTGAATCAGCTCCTGTTGCAGGCCGCTCACACGTCGTCCGCTGGCGACATGAAAGTCTTTTCAGTAGGCCGCATGGCGGTGATCGCGCGCAGGACAGAAGCCGCTTTGCCCAGGCAGCGTTGGATCCGGGAACCCTCTCCCCAACCCTCTCCCGGAAGGAGAGGGGGCAGATGCAAGGAGCGCTTTGCTCCATTGACACGGTTCAGCCCTTTACGCTGCCCAGCAGCAGCCCCTGCAGGTAGTAGCGCTGCAGCGACAGGAACAGCAGCAGCACCGGCAGCACGGTGACCACCGAGCCGGCCATCATCAGCTCGCTGTCCTGCGCGTGCTCGCGCGCCAGCGAGGCCAGCCCGATCGGCAGCGTGTAGTGCTCCTGCCCGGTCAGCACGATCAACGGCCACATGAAGTCGTTCCACGCGGCGAGGAAGCTGAAGATCGCCAGCGTCGCGATGATCGGCTTCAGCAACGGCAGCACGATCCGCACGAAGATGCGCCATTCGCCGGCGCCGTCGATGCGCGCCGCCTCCAGCAGCTCATCGGGAATGCCGCGCGCGTACTGGCGCACCAGGAAGATGCCGAACACGGCGGCCATCCCCGGCATCACCACGCCGGCATAGCTGTTGACCAGCCCCGCGTACTTCAGCAGCAGGAACAGCGGCAGCATGGCCACCTGGGCGGGGATCACCAGCGCGCCCAGCAGCGCGCGGAACAGCCGCTCGCGGCCGGCGAAGCGCAGCTTGGCGAAGGCGTAGCCGGCCATCAGGTTGAACACCAGCGAGAGCACCGTGATCGCGCCGGACACCAGTACGCTGTTGAGCAGGTAGCGACCCATGCCGGCGCGCAGGAACAGCTCGCGGTAGTTCGCCCAGCCGGGATGCGCCGGCAGCAGCGGCGGCGGCAGCGCGCCGGCCTCGCCCGGCGCCATGAACGATACCGACAGCATCCACAGCAGCGGGAACAGCGCAACCACCGCGCCGCCGAGCAGCAGCCCGTTGACCAGCGCCTTCGCCAGCCGCGGGTTCACGGCTCCTCCCCGTGGCGCGACAGTCTCAGCATCAGCGCGGTCACCGCGAACATGATCACGAACAGCAGGAACGCCACCGCCGAGGCCGAGCCGAGGTTCCACCACTTGAAGCCCTCGTCGTACATCAGGTACAGCACGCTCACCGTGCTCTGCAGCGGGCCGCCCTCGGTTATCACGTAGGGCTCGGCGAACAGCTGGAAATAGCCCGACACGGTGAGGATGCCGACCATCAGCAGGGTGGGTTTCAGCATCGGCAGGGTGATGTGGCGGAACTGTCGCCAGGCCGAGGCGCCGTCGATGCGCGCGGCTTCGTACAGCTCCGGCGGGATCGCCTGCAGTCCGGCCAGGAAGATGATCATGTTGTAGCCGAAGTTCTTCCACACCGCGAACAGGATGATCGTCGGCATCGCCCAGTGCGGATCGCCCAGCCAGTCGACCGGGTGGATGCCGACGAGGCCCAGCACGTAGTTCGCCATGCCGTACCGGGTGTTGAACAGGTAGCGCCAGATCACCGCCACCGCCACCACCGTGGTCACCACCGGCGCGAACAGCGCGGTGCGGAACAGCGGTTTGCAGCGCGCCAGCGGCGAGTTGAGCAGCATCGCCGCCCCCAGCGAGGCGCCCATCGACAGCGGCACGCCCACCGCCACGAAATACACCGTGTGGCCCAGCGCCGACCAGAACAGCGGCCGTTGCAGCAGCTCCCAGTAGTTGCCCAGCGCCACGAAGCGCAGGTTGCGCAGGTCGGCCAAGGCGTAGAGGTCGTAGTCGGTGAGGCTGAGCGCCAGTGCGCCCAGCACCGGCAGCAGGAAGAACACGCCCAGCACCAGCAGCGCCGGGGCGAGAAACAGCCAGGCGGCGCGCGGCGGGTTCATGGCAGGTGCTCCCGGGGCGGGTCGGATACCGCATGGTCGAGCACCCAGCGGCGCTTGGCCAGGATCGCGTCGGCCCGGCGGTCGATCTCGGCGGCGGCCTGGTCGACGGTCAGCCGGCCGGCGATCGCCTCGGCGGCGACCAGCTGCATCTCGTTGGCGATGCGCTCCCACTCCGGCACCGCCGGCGTGGGCCTGACGTGTTCGAGCTGTTCGCGGAACGCGCGCAGCTTCGGGTCGTCGCGCAGTGCACCGTCCTGCCACGAGCTGCGCCGCGGCGGCAGGTCGCCGAGCAGGGCGTAGAAGCGCTGCTGCACCGCCGGTTGCGACAGGTACTCGATCAGCTGCCAGGCGGCATCCTTGTGCTTCGAGGCGCGGAAGATCACCAGGCTGGAACCGCCGGCTGCGCCGATGCCGGCGGTGCGCGGTCCGGGCAGCGGCGCGGTGGCCCAGTCGTCCTGCTGCGCTGCCGGCAGGCGCGAACGGAACTCGCCGATATTCCACGGCCCGGACAGGTAGAACGCGTACACGCCGCGGCCGAATTCCGTCCACGGGTTGCCGGCCTCGACATTGCTGATCGGCGGCGCCTGCTGCAGCCGAAACGTGTCGACATAGAACGCCAGCGCGTGCTTGAAGCCGGCACTCTCGAAGTTGCCGTAGCGGTCGCCGTCGCGCAGCATCGGGTCGGGTTGCTGCAGCGCCAGCGACATCAGCTGCTCGTACTCGTTGGTCGGCAGCAGGATGGCGTAGCGGTGCCGCGGCGGGTCGCTCAGCGCGGCGAGCTGGCGCCGCCACTCCTCCCAGTTCCGCGGCGGGGCATGGAAACCGGCCTGCCGGAGCAGGTCGCGACGGTAGAACAGCAGCCGGGTGTCGACGTACCACGGCACGCCGAGCAGGGTGCCGTCGATCACGTTGGTGGCCCAGATGCTGGCGAAATAGTCGTCCGGCCGCACCACCGCGGAGTGGTCCACGCGCGCCTGCAGCGGTTCCAGCGCGTGCAGCGCCGCCAGCTCGGGCAGCCAGGTGTTGCCGAGCTGGCTCAGGTCCGGCGTGGAGCCGCCGGCGAACGCGGTGAGCAGCCGCTGGTGCGCCGCGGTCAGCGGCAGCTGCTGCACCTTCACCTCGATGCCCGGGTGCGCGCGCTCGAACGCCGGCAGCAGCTGGACGATTGCCTCGCCTTCGCGACCGATCGTCCAGAACGTGAGCTGCTGCTGTCCTGGCGGCGCCGGCGCGCAGCCGCCCAGCAACACGCCGCACAGGGCGAGGACGGCCAGCCACCGGCCGCGCCGCGATCGCTGCGGGCGCGTGCACGCCGTCATTTTTCCGCGGCCCCCGCGCCCAGCCAGCCGCCTTCGAAGCCGGCGCGCTCGAGTCCTTTGCGGATGTACGGATTCTTCTTCATCACGTTCCACACGAAGCCGTTGCGCCAGTTCTCGATCATCAGCACGATCGGGCCCTGGTCGATGCCCAGCTGCAGGCTGTCGACCCAGCCCAGCCCGGGCACCAGTTTGCCGGTGCGCAGCGTGGTGGGCGTGTGGAAGCTGAGGTTGAAGGCGTCGACGAAGCCGTAGTCGTCGTAGATGTATTTGCCGTAGCGCTGCTTCATGGTCGCCAGCGCGGGGATCACGATCTCCGGGGCGAACGCGATCGAGCCGGCCGCCGCGGTCGGTGCGATGGTGCCGTCGTCGCTGATGTAGTCGAGTCCGGCGCCGCGCGCGGTATAGCCGTGGAACGTGCGCTCGCCCTCGGCGCCTTTCACGACCAGGCCGCCGGGGCCGTTGCTGGCGGTGAGGCCCCATACGTTGGCGCCGTAGCCGGTCCAGTGGCCCGGGTTGGCGATCGCATAGTTGCGCTGCGCGTAGGTGGCGCGACGGCTGTTCTCGAAATAGTCGAGGTCGTGCTCGCGGCTCCAGGCGTCGCGGATGCCGCGGAAGTCGACCCAGCTCTGGCTGTACTGGTGGCCGAACATTGGTGCGAAGTTGAGGAAGGTCTGGCCCTGGAAGGTACCCCAGGTGAGGTGGTTGGTGGACAGCCACGCCGTCCATGCCTCCGGCCCGACCGGGTGGGTCGGCGAACCGAGCGCGAGGATATAGACCAGCATGCCTTCGTTGTAGCCCTTCCAGTCGGACGGGATGAACCGGCCGCCCGGCGTCCAGCCCATGCTGATCAACGGCTTGCGCGGCTGCATCCACGGCCAGTCGACGCGGCGGTAGATCGTGTCGGCGAGCTGGCGGATCTCGCGCTCCTGCGGCGTGTCGTGGTCGTAGTACGACTGCGCGAACAGCACGCCGCCGAGCAGCAGGGTGGTATCCACGCTGGACAGCTCGGTCCAGCGCGCGAAGCGCTTGCCGCTGTGCATGTCGAGGAAGTGGTAGAAGAAGCCGTGGTAGCCGCTGGCATCGTCCTCGCTGGCGTTCTGCGGCGCATCGGCGAAGAAGCGCAGCGTCTTCAGGGTGCGCTCGACCGCCTGCTCGCGCGTGATGTAGTGGCGCTCGACGCCGATGCCGTAGGCGGTCAGGCCGAAGCCCACCGCGGCGATCGAGGAGAACGACTGCCTCGGCCAGGAGTCGGGCAGCAGGCCGTTCGCTGGGTTGCCGCTCTGCCAGAACCAGCCGAAGCTGCGCCGCTGGAGGTCGTCGACCAGCGCCTGCTGCTGTGGCGATACAGCGAAGTGCCCGGGATGCGATCTCGCCGCGGCGGGCGCTTGCCAGCCCGCACCGATGACCAGCAGTACGAAGAGGACGGTTACTCGAGTGCGGACAAGAAACCTAGACAAAACCATCACGACCCTCTCTCTTCAGTGGTGTACCGCGGTCACTATGTGGTCGCCATGGCAGTCGATGGCGCTCACCGATCCGTGCCACGGCGTTACCGCACCAGTGTCAGACACCAGCCGCTTTGCAATAGCGATCGATGAACGCCTGGTGCGGAGGCATGGCATCGACACAAGTGGCAATGACCTGCTGCACGTGTGCGACGAATTCGTTCAGGTCCTTTTCCGACATCTGGTCGGCGCCTGCGTGCCAGGCCACTGGCATGATGCCTTGGCCAAGCATCACTTCGACCCAACTCACTAGGCCGAACAGTTCCTCGGCATTGCGGATGAATTGCCCGCTTTCCCGGAACAGTGCGATCACGCTGCGTAGCGCTTCTGGAATCTCCATCGTGCGGCAATAGTTCCAGAATGGCGTGTCGTCACGCTGCGTGGCGTGGAAGTGCAGGATCAGGAAGTCGCGGATACGCTCCAGCTCGAAACGTGACAACGCGTTATAGCGATCAATGACGGCCTCGCTGAAATTCCGGTCGGGGAACAGGGTCAGTAATCGCGTAATGGCCGACTGGATGAGGAATATGCCGGTCGATTCGAGCGGTTCGAGGAAGCCGCTGGCGAGGCCGATGGCCACGACGTTGCGGTTCCACACCTTCTTGCGTGTGCCGGCGACAAAGCG
This sequence comes from Rhodanobacter sp. GW835-FHT13D09, assembly GCF_058793995.1. Taxonomy (NCBI): domain Bacteria; kingdom Pseudomonadati; phylum Pseudomonadota; class Gammaproteobacteria; order Lysobacterales; family Rhodanobacteraceae; genus Rhodanobacter; species Rhodanobacter sp. GW835-FHT13D09. The sequence continues at coordinate 157,083 of NZ_JBXAGL010000005.1, forward strand.
AAGCAGCCGCGGCTCGCCGAGGGGAGCGCCGTCGAGATTGCGCAGCAAGGTGGCTGCCGCCTCGTCGTCGCTGATGTAAGGGCTGGCATAGACGTGGCCGTTGCCCACGCGGTGCTGCAGAGCGATGCGCCACTGCCAGCCGGCTGTCTGCGCGGTGGCGCGTGTGTAAGGTGTTGGCGGTCCGGTCCGCTCGCAGGCTACGGTCACCGCACGATTGGTCGGCAGCCAGTGGTTCCAGTCTTCGTAGCCCGTATGCAGCGCCTGCTCGATCAGCAGGCCACGAAAACCGGAACAGTCGATGAAGAGCTCGCCACCGATTGTCTCGCCGCTCTCCAGTACCACGGCATCGACGAAGCCATCACTCGGCCGCAACAGGGTTTCGCGGATCTTCCCCTCGGTACGCTGCACGCCGCGGGCCTCCGCATAGCGGCGGAGATAGCGGGCGTACAGACCGGCATCGAAGTGGTAGGCATAGGCGATATTCGCCAACGGCGTATTCGGCGGTGCATCAACCGCCGAGACCATGAACTTTCCGTGTGCCGCCGCCAGCGTGTTCAATGAATAGTCGCCAATCTCCCGTGCCCTACCGGTCTTGAAGGCGCGTAGCCAGTACTGGTGGAACGGAAGCATGCCTATATCGAGTCCGATCGAGGTGCCGAAGCCATGGACATAGGTCTTGCCGGGCTTCAGCCAGTCGACGAATTGGACGCCTAGCTTGAACGTGCCCATCGTTTCACTCACGAACTCTGCTTCGTCGATACCGAGCAGTTTGTTGAAGAGGGAAAGGTGCGGCACGGTGGCCTCGCCGACGCCGATGGTGCCGATCTCTTCGGATTCGATCAGTCGTATCGAATGCCCGGGACCGAGCACCTTGGCCAGTGCAGCGGCACTCATCCAACCGGCTGTGCCACCGCCCACGATGACGATGTTCTTGATGCGTTGATTCGTCATGGCTGCTTGCTTGGAGTGATCAAAAGACGAAGCGCGGGATGATCCGTTCGACGGGATTGCGGGGGGGCCTTGCATCATCAAAAGCAAGGCCCACCGAAGCGGGCCTTGCGGAACGTCATAACTGCAGAGGACTCCGCTACTGGTCGGCTCAGAACTTGAAATCCGCTGTCAGCTTGTAGGTACGCGGCACGCCAAGAATGTTGCCGACCCGGTTGTAGGTCGGGTTGTACGTGGCGCCCGTGTAATTGTCGATGGTGTCGTTATAGTTCTTGAAGTTCAGCACGTTCAACGCATCCAGGCGCAGCTGGAGCACCATGCCGCGACCAAGATCGAAGTTCTTGGTGGCCTGCAGGTCGATATCCCGGTAGCCGAAGATCGGACCACCAAACAGAAAATGCGATCCCTTTGGCGTACCCACCACCGGATAGGCCGCCGACATCTCGCCCTGTACGCCGACCGAGTTTGGCCACAGGTTGCAGCAGCCGATCGAGGATACCGGCGTTGGCGTAGCCAGAGTCAGCTTGCCGGCAATGGTGATGCCCCACGGCGCATCCACCGACCCGGTCACCACCAGCCGGTGCTTGGGTGCCGCACTGGAGGTCTGGAACGGGTAGTACTTGATACCCGGCAGGTCGAAGGCGTAGCCGTCCGAGTACAAGCGGTTCTGCGTGGCGTGTGTGTGGGTGTAGGCGATGGTCATCCCCCAGCCGCTCTCATGGGTGTAGGGCTTCTCGGCCGACAGCAGCAGCTGGGTGTTGTAGGTCGTCTTGCCGTTGTCGAACAGGATCAGGTTGCCGATGCCCGGTACACCCGCGCCGCCCCACTGGTTGGTGAAGTTCTGATAGTTGTAGAACTTGCCGTTTGGATAACGGTTGCCTAGCGTACCGATGATGCCGTCGTACTGGAGGATGCGTGCGAGGGTGACGCTGGCGTTCCAGTCGCCCAGCTTGTTGCGCATGCCGAGGCTGAACTGATCCGAGTACGGCGACTTGATGTTGTTGTTGATCATGTCGACCTCGCTCACGCCCGAGCCCAGACCCTGCAAGTTGGCGGAGTCGAGGTACTTCGGATCCCACGCGAAACACGATGTGCCGTTGGCCTGGCCCGGGCCGCAGCCGTCGATGGCGGTCGGGTTCTCGAAGTCGACGGTTGGCTCGGATAGTGCGTTCTTGCTGTTCTCAAGCGAGATGACGTCAAACAGATTGCGGTCATAGGCGCGGCCTGCGCCGCCGAAGATCACGTGTTCCTCGTCGCCGTTGAGGTCGTAGGAAAAGCCGAGGCGCGGTTGGATCTCGTTCTTCCGCGCACTGCGGTTGTGACCGGTGCTGATGTAGTTATTGATGTTGATGCCGCCGGCAGCGAGGCTCTGAGCGTACGACTGATTGATGGTCTGGCCGTTGAACTGGTACGTCGGCGCATTGATCGCGTCCACAATCGGCTGCAGTGTGCGGTACCCCAGGAACTGCGGCGACTTCTCGTAGTCCCAGCGCACGCCCAGGTTCAGGATGAGCTTGTCGTTGACCGACCAGTCGTCCTGGATGTAAGCGCCGAACTGCTTGTTCTTCGATACCGCCGTCAGTGGCAGGCCAGAGTTGACCTTCCCGAATACCACCTTGTACGGCGTCGCCTCGACCCCGTTGGGGGTCACGTTGTAGAAGTAGTTGGCGTTCGTGGCGCTGTCACGATCGGAGAGCGTCACCTGCTTGTACTTCACGCCCATCTTGACCACGTGGTCACCGTGCCACGTCAAGTCATTGAAGGTGAGGTTGTCCTGGATGCCGTTGCCCTTCTGCGAGGCTTCAAAGTACTGGCGCGGATCCTGCCCATTGATCAGCAGGATCGTATCCGCCGGGGCGGGTGCGTTCCAGAAATAGGTGGTGGCTGGCGCATTTGTGATCGGTGATGGCGTGTCGAGCGTGCTCTCGTAGGTCCACAGCAACTCGTTGAACCACGAATCCGCGCTATGTTGCCAGCGGGCATCGAAGCGCTTGTCGTCGTTCTTGTAGTTGTAATTGGCCGAGGCAGCCGTGGTAGTGCCGGCGCCGTAGATCTGCGTTTCCTTGCGGATCTTCGAACTCAACTCGAAACGGTCGCGGTCGGTTGGCTCCCAGTCGATCTTGCCGAAGTACAGATTCTCCTTGAACGGCAACGCAGTCGGCCCGAGCTGTGCCTGCGCATCGGCAGGCAGGAAATTGTTGTACGGCACGTTGTTGTATGTATGGGTCGAGCCGGTGGTGGTAGTCGGAGTGGAGAACTTTTTCCCTTCGTAAGTCAGGAAGAAGTGCAGCTTGTCCTTGATGATCGGACCACCGAAGGCGCCACCATATTCGCGGCTCACGCCACGGGACTTGTTGTGTGCATCGTTTTCGGCCGGCGTTTCGGCGCGGAAACGGTCGCTGGTGAAGGTATCGAACGCCTCGCCATGGAACTCGTTGGTGCCGGACTTCGTCTCGGCCGTGATGGCAGCAGAGGAGATCTGGTCGTACTCAGCTTTGTAGTTCGAGGTGATCACGCGGTACTCGCCGATCGCCAGCTGCGGGAACGGGTTGCCTACGTCGCCGTCGTGGTTCGGGCCGGCCTGGCCCGAGAGGCCACCACCATGCACGTAATTCTTCTGACCGACCCCATCGATGTAAACGTTTACATTAGCGGACGGCTGCGCGCCGGCCTTGATCGAGGTTTTGCCGTTCTCGACGTTGAACGCCATACCCGGCACGCTATCCGCGAACTCGAGGAAGTTGCGGGTGATCTGCGGCGTGGTGTTGATCTGGTGCAGCGAGACCGTACTGCCGATTTCCGAGGTCTTCACCTCGGTCAGTGCTATCGCGCTCACCGAGACCCCGGTCAGGGTGGTGGCGTTGGCGGCGCTGGCTGGTACTGCGGCAGCGCCTGTTGCCTGCGTCAGGTTGAGAGTGGCGGTCGAGGCCACCGACAGGCGCACGGTCTGCTCGGTGCCGGCGCCGGCATCGACGATGTATGTGCCGGGCGGCAGGCCGACCAGCGCGTAGCTGCCATCTGCGTTCGCGGTGGTGCGGCGTTGAGCGCCGGTGGCGACGTTGCGCGCGGTGATCGTGGCGCTGGCCGCGGCCTTGCCGCGCAGGTTGGCGTCGGAGGTCTGTGCCCACGACAGCATCGGCGCGCCAGCCACCGCGATCACCGTGGCGTTGATCAGGCTTGCGAGCAGCTTCTTTCTGAGTTGCATTGGTGTGTTCATGTCTTCCCTCCTATATCGGATGACCGATTCCCCGAGTTGATGCAGCTTTTTTCAAATGCCTTGTCTGGATGACGCTTGTTGCTCGCCGCCGCAAGTGGCGCGGATGACGATCTCGCAGGCCAGCGTGTGGCTGGATGGCGTGGCGTGCCCGGAGTCTTCCAGCAGCGTCGCCAGTTGTTCGAGCGCGCTGCGGCCAAGGTCGGCGATGCGCACGCGCACCGTGCTGAGCGGCGGGGTGACGTAGCGCGCGATCGGAATGTCGTCGAAGCCGGCCAGCGCGATGTCGCCCGGCACGTCCACGCCGGCCTTCTTGAACGCGTGCAGGCAACCCACCGCCATCATGTCGTTGGCGGCGAACACGGCCTGTGGCCGTGGCTTGCGCGCCAGCAACTGGTGCCCGGCGCGGTAGCCGGCCTCTTCGCTGAAATCGCCCTCCACCACGTCCAGCGGCGCGTGCGGCGCGTACTTCGCCATCGCGGCGCGGTAGCCGAGTTCGCGCTGCTGCGCATCGAAGTTGTCGGCCGGGCCGGCGATGAAGGCCACGTCGGAGTGGCCGGCCTGCAGCAGGTGCCGCACCATCGCGTAGGCGCCGCCATGGTTGTCGATGTTGAGCACCGCGTGCGCCTTGCTTTTCACCGCGCTGTTAAGCAGCACGGCCGGCACGCTGGCGGGGAGGTTGTTGCGCAGGAAGGCAGCGTCGACATGGTTGGACAGGATCAACATGCCGTCGACCCGGCCCTGCATCGCGCGCAGGGCGGTGGCGGCGTCCGCGGCCCCGTCGTGCGAACTGGAGACCAGCAAGTGCAGGCCGCGTGCGCGCGCGGCCTGGTCGATGCCGCGGATCAGCTCCGAGAAGAATTCGCCATGCAGATCCGGCAACAGTGCGCCGATGGTATGCGTGCGCCGGGTGATCAGGCTGCGGGCCGCCGCATGCGGCACGTAGTTGAGACGGGCGGCCACGTCGCGGATGCGCTGGCCGGTTTCGGCGGTGACACCGCCGCCGCCGTTCAGCGCGCGCGACACCGAGGCCACGGAAACGCCGGCCTCGCGCGCCACGTCTTTGATTGTCACTGCCGCCATGTGAGTTGCCCCCGGGCGCCAAACGCCGCTGCGACAGCAACGTAATCGTTTTCATCAGGGCTTGTAAAGTGCTCGCTGAGAAGGCTTATGCTGCATTGCGGCATGTTTATGCAAACGTTTTCATGGATAGGTCGGGCAGGTGGCTGGCCCAGCGGAAAAACGCGTGGTCGGATCAGATGGATCGCGTTATGGCAATGCAGCAAGCCGCGGGGGGCGCTGGCGTCGGACCGGAATCAAGGAACGGCAATTTGCGGGCGATGTCTCAATTTGGGCCGTTTTTGCCTGTTGTTAAAAATTTCTCCCTGTCGTTAAATCAGGGTTAATCTATGTCCGCTCAGCCGACTGTATCCTCAAGCTGTCGTAAATAGCGAAGAAACACCAACCAAGTAGTTGATTTGCATATCATGATCTTGCTGATGACCTTGCTGCTCCTGTCTGCCGTGCTGATCCTCGGTGCGGTCAGGCGCGTGCCGGCCGGGCAGGTCTACAGTCTGTACCGCGGCGGCAAGCTGATGCGCGTGCTGCAGCCGGGTACGCATCTGGTACTGCCGCTGCTGGATCGGGTCGCGCACAAGATCGATCTGGCCGGGCAGACCCTGCGTTTCGAGGAGCCGCTGGCCGATGCGCGCGACGTGCGTGGCACGGTGTACTGGCAGGTGCTGGAACCGGAGCGCGCCGATGCGGTGTTCGAGCAGGTCGACCAGCTGATCCGCCGCGGCGCGCAGGAAGCGCTGCGCAGCGAGCCGGCGGCGGTTCGCACCGACCGTCGCGACCTGGGCGCGCGGGTGAAGCAGTCGTTGAACAGCGCGCTGCGCGAGCGCGGCATGATGGTGACCCGGGTCGACCTCGAGGTCGCCTGAACACGATATGCGCCAGGGCGCCCGAGAGCGCCCGCGCCACAGGGGATCTGCAAGCCTTCGACCCGCCGTCCGGCGGGTTTTCTTTGGCCGGGGCTGGCAAGCCCGGCATGCGCCGCGGATACTTTGCGCCCCATCTCCCCGAGTGAGCCCATGACCACCCGCGCCGCCTTGCAGGCACGACTCGAACAAGGCATTGCCGCGCTGGGGCTGCAGCTGCCGCCCGACGCGGTGCCGCGGCTGCTGGATTACCTGATGCTGCTCGAGCGCTGGAATGCCGCCTACAACCTCACCGCGGTGCGCGATCCGGCGGAGATGGTCACCCGCCACCTGCTCGATTCGCTGGCGATCCTGCCGTATGTGCAGGGCCGGACCCTGGCCGACCTCGGCACCGGCCCCGGCCTGCCCGGCATCGTGCTGGCGATCGCCGCGCCGGGACGGGAGATCCTGCTGGTCGATTCCAACGGCAAGAAGGTGCGCTTCCTGCGCGAGGCGATCCGCGCGCTGAAGCTCGATGGCGTGCGCGCGCTGCAGTCGCGGGTGGAAGACGTCGAGGGCCGGTTCGACTGCATCACCGCGCGCGCGTTCGCCAGCCTCGCCGACATGCTCGGCTGGGGCGGCCATCTGCTGGCGCCGGACGGGATCTGGCTGGCGATGAAGGGCAAGCGGCCGGACGACGAACTGCCCGGCATCCCGGCCGGCTTCGTGGTGCGCAGCACGCATGAGCTGGTCGTGCCGGGGCTGCCGGCCGAGCGCCACCTGCTGCTGCTCGGCCGCGCCACGTAAGCGATGTCCCTTCCCCTGCTTGCGGGAGAAGGTGCCGAAGGCGGAAGGGGGCGCGGCGCAGCTGCGCGGTTCTACAAACGAAAAGCAAGAGCACCCCATCAGCCCTCCGGGCAGCTTCCCCTGCTGTGCAGGGGAAGCGAAAGCAGGGCGGTGGAGCTTTGCGATCGTTCAGTCGTCCAGCACGCTGCCGTTGCTTGCGATCACCTGCGCGTACAGCTTCGCGGTGGCTTTCGGCGTGCGCTGCTGGGTGGCGAAATCGACGTGGTAGAGGCCGAAGCGCTTGGAGAAGCCCAGCGACCACTCCAGGTTGTCCAGCAGCGACCACGCGTAATAACCCTTCAGGTTCACCCCGGCCGCGATCGCCTTGTGCAGCGCCCCGAGATGCTTGCGCAGGTAGCTCGTGCGCAGCGGATCGTCGAGTACGCCGTTCTCGGCCACCGGCGGGTCGTAGAACGCGGAACCATTTTCGGTGACGTACAGCGGGATGTCGCCGTAGCGGTCCCTGAACCAGGTCAGCGTGTCGGTGAGGCCCTGCTCGAACACCTCCCAGCCGGTCTCGGTATAGGTCCTGTTCGGCTGGCGCACCGGCGCGGCCTGCAGCGGGTACTGGTTCGGGTCGTGCTTCACCACGGCGCGGGTGTAGTAGTTGATGCCGACGAAGTCGACCTTCTGCTTCGTCAGCTTGAAATCGTCGGCAGGAAAGTCCGGCCAGGCGTCGCCGAAGATCTCCTTCAGCTCGGGCGGATAGCTGCCCAGCAGCGCCGGGTCGGCGAACTGCTGGTTCATGTAGGCGTGCGCGCGGCGGGTGGCGGCCACGTCCTCGGCGCGGTCCGAGTGCGGGTATTTCGGCTCGATGTTGAACACCACGCCGATCTCGTGCCTGCCATGCGCACGGTAGGCCTGGATGCCGGCGCCGCTGGCGCGCATCAGGTTGTGCGCGGCGATCGGCGCCTCGTACTTGCTGCGATGGCCCGGCGCCAGCGCGCCGTGCAGGTAGCCGCCGTCGGTGACCACCCAGGGTTCGTTGAGCGTGGACCAGCGCGGCATGCGATCGTCCAGCGCCTTGAACATCACCTCGGCATACTCGGCGAACCAGTGCGCGATGTCGCGGTTGAGCCAGCCGCCGCGGTCGTCGAGCGCCGCCGGCAGGTCCCAGTGGAACAGCGTGGCGTTCGGCGCGATGCCGTGCTCCAGCAATTCGTCGACCAGCCGCGAGTAGAAATCCAGCCCCTTCGGATTGACCCGGCCGGTGCCCTCGGGCAGCACGCGCGCCCAGTTGATGCTGAAGCGGTAGCCGTGCAGGCCCAGCGCCTTCATCAGCTGCACGTCGTCCCGGTAGCGGCGGTAGTGGTCGCAGGCGACGTCGCCGGTGTCGCCGTTCGCCATCATCCCCGGCGTATGCGCGAAGCGCTGCCAGATGCTGGGGCCGGCGCCGTCGGCCAGCGGCGAGCCCTCGATCTGGTAGGCCGAAGTGGCGGCACCCCAGTGGAAGCCGTCGGGGAAGCGGAAACTGGGGCGGGGCATGGGCGGTCCTTCGGACAAGGCTTGATGTAAACGATTACATTGGCAGAATAGCCCAATGCCCCGCGAAAGTGCAGACCAGCGCATGCTGCGCGGGAAGGCCGTCGTGGCCAACCGCACCGGAGATGCCGATGGCTGCCGTACGTCTGGATCAACTGCGCAAGGTCTACCCCAACGGCCACGTCGGCGTGGCCGATGCCAGTTTCGAGATCGCCGACGGCGAGCTGCTGGTGCTGGTGGGCCCGTCCGGTTGCGGCAAGACCACCCTGCTGCGGATGATCGCCGGGCTGGAGTCGATCAGCGGCGGCACGCTGAGCATCGACGGCCGCGTGGTCAACGCGGTGGCGCCGAAGGATCGCGACATCGCGATGGTGTTCCAGAACTACGCGCTGTACCCGCACATGACGGTGGCCGAGAACCTCGGCTTCGGCCTGAAGCTGCGCGGCCACAGGCAGGCCGAGATCGACCGCCGCGTGGCGGCGGCGGCAAAGACGCTGGAACTGGAAGCGCGGCTGGCTTCGCGCCCGGCCGCGCTGTCCGGCGGCCAGCGCCAGCGCGTGGCGCTGGGCCGGGCGCTGGTGCGCGATCCCAAGGTGTTCCTGCTGGACGAGCCGCTGTCCAACCTGGATGCCAAGCTGCGCCTGTCGATGCGGGTGGAGATCGCGCGGCTGCACCACCAGCTCGGCGCCACCATGGTCTACGTCACCCACGACCAGATCGAGGCGATGACCCTGGGCCAGCGCATCGTGGTATTGGACGGCGGGGTGATCCAGCAGATCGACACGCCGATGGCGCTGTACGAAAGGCCCGCCAACCTGTTCGTGGCCGGCTTCGTCGGCAGCCCGGCGATGAACCAGCTGCGCGGCACGTTGCGCCACGGGCAAGGCTGGACACTGGCCACCGCCCACGGCGCCATCGCGCTGGGCGAGCCGCCGCAGGCGTCGGCATGGCGGCCGTGGCGCGACCGCGAGGTGGTGCTGGGCGTGCGCCCGGAAGACCTGCAGCCGCGGGAGGCCGGCGAGGCCGCCTTCCACGCCCGGCTGGAGCTGCTCGAACCGGTCGGCAACGAGGTCTTCCTCAACCTGCGTTACGGCGAGCAGGCGCTGGTCTCGCGAGTACCGCCGCGGGCCCTGCCCGAGCCGGGCGGCCCGCTGGCGCTGGGCCTGGCGGCCGACCGGCTGCACCTGTTCGACGCCGCCGGCGGGGCGCGGATCGGCGCCTGAGCGCGGGCAGCGCGCGGCTGGGCGAGGCATTACACTAGCCCACTCCACGCGTACGGTAGCTATCCATCCATGGCCCGCATCATCGCTGTCGCCAACCAGAAGGGCGGCGTCGGCAAGACCACCACTGCCGTCAATCTCGCTGCTGCGCTGGCCGCCGCGAAGCGCAAGGTATTGCTGGTCGACTTCGATCCGCAGGGCAACGCCACGATGGCCTCGGGCATCAACAAGCGCGACATCAGGGCCAGCGGTTGCGAGGTGTTGCTGGAGGAAGTGGAGATCGCCGCGGCGATCGTGCCCACCGACGCGCACTACGACCTGCTGCCGGGCAACGGCGACCTCACCGCGGCCGAGCTGAAGCTGATGGACGCGCTGGCGCGCGAGCACCGGCTGAAGGAGGTGCTGGCGAAGATCGCGGCGGATTACCACACCATCCTGATCGACTGCCCACCGTCGCTGAACCTGCTCACGCTGAACGCGCTGACCGCGGCCGACGGCGTGCTGATCCCGGTGCAGTGCGAATACTTTGCGCTGGAAGGCCTGTCCAGCCTGCTCGACACGATCAAGGCGGTGCGCCACCGGTTGAACCCCCAGCTGGAGATCGACGGCCTGCTGCGCACCATGTACGACGTGCGCAACAACCTCGGCAACGAGGTCTCGGCCCAGCTCACCCAGCACTTCGGCGACAAGGTGCTGCGCTCGATCATCCCGCGCAACGTGCGCCTGGCCGAGGCGCCCAGTCACGGCCAGCCGATCCACCTGTACGACCGCAGCTCGCGCGGCGCGATCGCCTACATCGGCCTGGCCGGCGAGGTGATCCGGCGCGAACGGGGGCTGCCGCGCGGCACGCCGCCCGATCCGGTCGGCCACATCGAACCGTCCGTGCACGGCGACAGCGGCCCGGCGCTCAAGGCGCCGGCCGCCAATCAACAGGACTAAGGCATGGCTGCTGCGAAGAAACGTGGATTGGGACGCGGGCTGGACGCCCTGCTCGGCGGCGACGGCGACGCCGCGCCGTCGGTGCTGGCGCAGGAAGGCGAACTGCGCATGCTGCCGATCCAGCAGATCCAGCCCGGCAAGTACCAGCCGCGGCGGCACTGGAACGACGAGGCGCTGGACGAGCTGGCCGCCTCGATCAAGGCGCAGGGCCTGATCCAGCCGGTGGTGGTGCGCGAGATCGGCAAGGACAGCTACGAGCTGATCGCCGGCGAACGCCGCTGGCGCGCGGCGCAGCGCGCCCAGCTGGGCGAACTGCCGGCGCTGGTGAAGGCGGTGCCGGAGGCGGCGGTGCCGGCGATGGCGCTGATCGAGAACATCCAGCGCCAGGATCTCACCCCGCTGGAGGAAGCCGACGCGTTGAAGCGCCTGATCGACGACTTCGAGCTCACCCACCAGCAGGCCGCCGACGCGGTCGGCCGTTCGCGCGCCTCGGTGTCGAACATGCTGCGGCTTACCGAGATGGCGGAGCCGATCCGGCGCCTGCTCGATGACGGCAAGCTGGAGATGGGCCATGCCCGCTGCCTGCTGACCCTGGAAGAATCCATCGCCGTGCCGCTGGCGCGCCAGGCCTCCACCCTGGGCTGGTCGGTGCGCGAACTGGAGGAAGCCGCGCGCCGCGCGCAGACCGCACCGAAGGGCAAGGCCAAGCACCCGCCCGCGCGCGACCCGAACGTCGCCGCGCTGGAGCGCGAACTGGCCGAGCGCCTGGCCACCCGGGTCGAGCTGGCCCAGGGCCGCGGCGGCCACGGCAAACTGGTGATCCACTACCACAGCAACGACGAGCTGGAAGGCATCCTCGGCAAGATCCGCTGAGCCCCGCCGTCGTCGCTTCGTAGGGCGGGCAATGCCCGCCGGTTTTCCGACATGCCGCGCCAAAAGCGGCGGGCATTGCCCGCCCTACGAATCGCTGACAGAACGTGTGTTGCTAAACTGCGCACCTGCTGCGCTGCGTGCAGCATCTGCTCTTGCGAAAGGTCTCCCCCATGCCGCAACTCTCCGTCGTCGTCCCCGTGTTCAACGAGCGCGACAACATCCCGCCGCTGCTGGCCGAGATCGCCGCTGCGCTGCGCGGTCGGGTCGATTACGAGGTGGTCTACGTCGACGACGATTCCAGCGACGACAGCCGTGCCGTGCTGGCCGCGCAGAAGCCGCTGCACCCGGAGCTGCGCGTGCTGCACCACGTCACCCGCAGCGGGCAGAGCACGGCGGTGTGGAACGGCGTGCGTGCGGCGGTCTCGCCGTGGATCGCCACGCTGGACGGCGACGGCCAGAACGATCCGGCCGACATCCCGAAGCTGCTCGCCGCGCGCGCCGCGGCCCCGGCCGAAACGCGGCTGTTCGCCGGCTGGCGCACTACCCGCCGCGACAGTTTCAACAAGCGGATCTCCTCGAAGATCGCCAATGCGGTGCGCTCGCGCATGCTCAGGGACGCCACCCCGGACACCGGCTGCGGGCTGAAGCTGTTCGAGCGCGAGGTGTTCCTGCGCCTGCCCTACTTCGACCACATGCACCGCTACCTGCCGGCGCTGGTCAAGCGCGCCGGGTTCCAGAGCCAGAGCGTGCCGGTGGGCCACCGCCCGCGTACCGCCGGCGTGTCCAAGTACGGCATGCTGGACCGGCTGTGGGTGGGCCTGGCCGACCTGCGCGGCGTGGCGTGGCTGATGCGTCGCGGCAAGGTGACCCGGGTCGAGGAGCTCTAAGTCGGGGAATCCTGACCCGGATCACGCCGCGCCGATCCGGCAGTCGTATGCTGGGGATCTTCCTTTCAGGGAGGCTCCCATGAGCATCAGCGTCAAGCGTGTCTACGAACCGGCCGCGAAAGCCGATGGTTATCGTGTGCTGATCGACCGGCTGTGGCCGCGCGGCCTGAAGAAGGAGGCGGTGTCGCTGGACCTGTGGGCGAAGGAGCTGGCGCCGTCGACCGCCCTGCGCCAATGGTTCGGCCACGACCCGGCATTGTGGGACGGTTTCCGCCACCGCTACGCCAGCGAGCTGGACGCGCTGGCCGAGCACTGGCAGCCGCTGGCCGAGCGCGCCGCGCGGCACCACGTCACCCTGCTCTTCGGCGCGCGCGACGAGGAGCACAACAACGCGGTGGCGCTGAAGGCGTACCTGGACAACTGGCTGCACACGCACGGTCCGCGCTGAGGCGCGGTTCAGGCCTCGCGCTGCGGCGTGCCGGCGCGCGGCCAGTTTGCCAGCGCCGCGCGCGCCTGCGCACGGCCCAGTTCGATCAGTTCGCGCGCGCGATAGAACTCATAGGCGAGTGCCATGTCGTGCGGCAACTGGATCAGCAGGTCCGGCGCGTACGCGGCCAGGCGCAGGCGCGACAGGTTCGCCTGCATCAGGTCCATCGACTGGGTCAGCAGTTCGAGCGTGCCCGGCTCGCGCGGGCGGTTTTCGCCGCGCGGGAGCATGCGGCCGATGAACTCGCCGAGGCGCTGGCGGTAGCCGCCTTCCGGCGCGGTCATCTCGTGCACCGGCGGCTCCGGCGGCAGCGCGGTCATCGCCGGGCCGTCCACGCTGACCGCGATCAGGTAGTCGGCGCTCTCGCGGATCAGCGGGGTCACCGGCACCGGGTTGAGCAGGGCGCCGTCGACCAGTCGGCGGCCGTCGATGGTATGCGGGCGGAACACGGTGGGGATCGCGATCGACGCGCGGATCGCCTCGAACAGGCCGCCGCGGCTCAGCCACACCTCGCGGCCGCGCTCGATGTCGGTGGCCACCGCGGTGAACGCCAGCGGCAACTCCTCGATCAGCGCATCACCGACCAGCCCGCGCATGGTCCCGATGATCTTGTCGCCCTTGATCAGGCCGCCGCCGCTGAAGGTCCAGTCGACCAGCCGCAGCACGTCGAGCTTGGCCAGCGCGCAGACCCAGTCGCGGTACACGTCGAGCCGGCCGGTGGCGTGGATGCCGCCGATCAGCGCGCCCATCGAGGTGCCGGCGATCGCCACGATCGCGTAGCCCTGCGCCTCGATCTCCTCGATCACGCCGATGTGCGCCAGCCCCTTCGCGCCGCCGGAGCCGAGCGCCAGCGCCACGGTCGGCTTGCGTGCCGCGGGTGCCGTGCCGGCGATATCGGTGGAAGCCATCGGATCCCCGCTCAGCGCGGCGACTGCTGGTAGCTGCCCAGCGCCAGCTGCAGCAGGATCTTCATCTCCTCGCGCAACGACAGCGGCGCCACCACCTCCGCGTCCGGGCCGTACTTGAGCACGTCCATCAGCAGCTCCTTCGAGTTGGAGTAGGGCAGCTTCAGCTCGTAGCGGCCGTCCGGCAGCCATTCGCCCTTCTGCTGCGAGTGCCAGTGCTCGTCGGCGACCCAGCGCGCGGCGTGTTGCGAGAAGCGGATCGTCGCCCACGCCTTCGGCTTGCCGGCGAAGATGCCGTAGCTGGAGGCGAGCAGCTCGTTGAGGTCGGCATCGGCCACGTCGGTGGCGGCCGTGTCCAGCGCCTGCGCGTCGGCGATGCGGTCGACCGCGAAGCTGCGCAGCGCGTGGCGGTCGTGGTCCCATACGTCGAGGTACCAGTTGTCGCGGTAATGGGTCAGCCGCTGCGGCGACACCGTGCGGTGGCTGTCCGCGTTGGTGGTGCGCGCGCGGTAGCGGAAGCGCAGTTGCCTGCGCTCCAGCACCGCGCCGGCGACGATGCGGAACACCTGCTGGTCGAGCTTGCGCTCGCCCCAGGCGACCACGCGGATGCGCTCGATCGGCAGCGCCTTGCCGCTGTCCTGGTGCGACAGCAGGCCCTCGATGCGGGCCTTGAACGGCGCCAGCGCGCCGGCCAGCACGCCAGGGCCGGAGCGGCTGATCAGTTCGTTCAGGGCCAGCAGCGCGGCCAGTTCGTCCGACGTCAGCCACAGCCCGGGCAGCTCGAACTTCTCGCCCTCGCCCACTTCATAGCGGAACGCAGCCTGGTCGGTGCCGGCGCTCTCGATCGGTGCGCCCAGCGCATCGCGCAGGAACGCCACGTCGCGGTACAGCGTGGCGCGCGAGCACTCCAGCTCGCCGAGCAGACGCGACAGCGGAATCGGATAGTGCGCCGACTTCAGCAGCCGGTGCAGGGTCAGTATGCGTTCGTAGCGATCCATGGAAGCGTCGGCATATCGTCGGGAGAGGGCGTTGTGTAGCATGGAGGCGGGTCGTGGCGGCTGCAAGTCGCCGCGCCGCCACCGCTGGCGCGGCATGCATGCCGTCCTCCTTGCGCGGGCGGCCACGGGCTGGCGCCATCGTCCGGCGCCGATCCCGGATGTGCCAGGCGTACGGTGAAAGCGGCGCGGGCGGCTTGCCGGCGGTATTCATTGCAAGTTCAAGCCGCCGCGTTAAGGTAGCGACCTTACTTTTGTTTAACAATTGGATCCCTCCCCGATGAAAAAGACCTTGATCGCCGGCCTGCTGCTGGCCGCCTTCGCCAGTTTCGCCGTGCAGGCCCAGGATGCCGATACCACCACGCCCAACAACGGCGGCTGGAGCGGTTCGGGCGAATTCGGCTTCGCCTCGTCCACCGGCAACTCGCGTTCGGAGAACGTCAACGCCAAGCTCGGCCTGAGCCAGGAAAACGAGCAGTGGAAGAACACCTTCTTCCTCGACGGCCTGCGCTCGAAGAGCCAGCAGACCGTGGTCGACGCCAGCGGCAACACCATCAAGAAGTTCAACACCACCGCGAACCGTTACGACGGCGGCGCCTCGGTCGGCCTCAAGCTCGACCCGCGCAGCTACATCGTCGGCGCGGCCCGTTATGAGCACGACGACTTCGGCGCGAACCTGTGGCAGGGCATCGTCTCGCTCGGCTACGGCTATATCGCGCTGAAGGACGAGCGCAACGAGCTGTCGTTCGAAATCGGCCCCGGTTACAAGCGCTACCGCCCGGCCGACCTCGCCCTGGTGGTGAACGGCGTCGAGACCCGCCAGCGGCAGCCTACCGAGAGCGAGATGGTCGCCCGCGGCCTGGTCAACTACAAGTACAAGCTGAGCGACAACGCCGCGCTCGAGGATACGTTCCTGATGGAAGCGGGCTCGAAGAACACCTACCTGCAGAACGACGCGGGCGTGGCGGTCAGCATGACCCGCAAGCTGGCGCTGAAGGTTGGCTTCCAGGTGCGCCACAACAGCGACGTGGTGGCCGCCACCAAGAGCAAGAAGACCGACACGCTGACCACCACCAACCTGGTCTACAGCTTCTGAGTCCGGGTATTACCGATACGGCAACGGCCCGTCACTCGCGTGGCGGGCCGTCTGTTCTGTAGGGCGGGCACCGCCCGCCGCTCCTGCCATGCAACGCGAAAAGCGGCGGGCGATGCCCGCCCCACCGGAGTGCTGTTCTCCGTGCGGTCACAGCCCCAGCAATTTGCCCGCACCCTGCTCCAGCAGCATCGCCGCGACGCGCCGGCCCAGCGCGATCGCCTGGTCGCTGGGGCCGCTGGCCTCGGCGTGCAGCAGCCGGCCGCTGGCGGCATCGCCGACCATGCCGCGCAGGTGCAGGCCGCGTTCGCCCAGCATGCACCAGGCGCCGACCGGCACCGTGCAGCTGCCGCCCAGCGCCTGGTTCATCGCACGCTCGGCGCTGACGGTGAGCCGGGTGTCGGCGTCGTCCAGCGCGGCGAGCAGGGCCAGCACGCCGGGCTGCCCTTCGCGCGCCTCGATCGCGATCGCCGCCTGGCCCGGCGCCGGCAGCCAGTCCGGCGCGGCCAGACGCGAGCGGATGCGCGCGGCCAGGCCCAGCCGTTCCAGCCCGGCGCAGGCCAGCACGATCGCGTCGTAGACGCCGGCGTCGAGCTTGCCCAGCCGGGTGCCCACGTTGCCGCGCAGGTCCAGCAGCACCAGATCCGGCCGCAGCGCGCGCAACTGCGCCTGCCGCCGCAGCGAGGAAGTACCGACGCGCGCGCCATGGGGCAGCGCGGCGAGGTCGGCGTAATGGTTGCTGACGAACGCATCGGCGGCGTCTGCACGCGGCAGGATCGCCGGCAGCGCGAAACCTGGTTCCAGCTGCGCCGGCACGTCCTTCAGCGAATGCACGGCGAGGTCGGCGCGGCCTTCCAGCATCGCCACTTCGAGTTCCTTCAGGAACAGCCCCTTGCCGCCGATGGTGGCTAGCGGCTGGTCGAGGATCTCGTCGCCACGCGTGCTCATCGGCACCAGTTCCACCGCCAGTCCCGGATGCGCCGCGCGCAGCAGCGTGGCGACGTGCTCGGCCTGCCACAGCGCGAGCGCGCTCTTGCGGGTGGCGATACGCAGGGTGGAAAGGCTCATCGGGGCTCCGCGGCATTCGGCAGGTGGCCATTGTCGCGTAGTTTGCGCGCGGCGGCGCAACGGCAGATTGGCGCAGGGCGGCGGCAAAGCCGCTACGATGTCGGCAATCCACGGGAGACGGTCATGCAAAGCGGCAATCCGGCGCTCAACAAGAACACCTTCCTCGACGCGGCCAGCGGCGCCGTCGTCACGCGCGGCGACGAGGCGATGACGATCAACGGCACGGTCAACAAGACCGGCCTGCTGCTGCTCCTGGTGCTGGTCGGCGCGATGGTCAGCTGGAGCCGGTTCGCCGGTCCGGACAGCCTGCCGGCGATGATGCCGCTGCTGCTGGGCGGCGCCATCGGCGGCCTGGTGCTGGGCCTGGTCACCGTATTCAAGAAGACCTGGGCGCCGTTCACCGCGCCGCTGTACGCGGTGGCGGAAGGATTGTTCATCGGTGCGCTGTCGGCGATCTTCGAGATGCGCTACCCCGGCATCGTGATGCAGGCGGTGGGGCTGACCTTCGGCACCATGGCCGCCCTGCTGCTGGCCTATCGCAGCGGGCTGATCCGCGCCACCGAGAAGTTCAAGCTTGGCATCGTCGCCGCCACCGGCGGCATCATGCTGCTGTACCTGGCCAACTTCGCGATGGGCTTCTTCGGCCACTCGATCGGCTTCATCAACGGCAGCAGCGGCATCGGCATCGCGTTCAGCGCGGTGGTGGTGGTGATCGCCGCGCTGAACCTGATCCTCGACTTCGACCTGATCGAAACCGGCGCCCAGCAAGGCGCGCCGAAATACATGGAGTGGTACGGCGCGTTCGCGCTGGTGGTCACCCTGGTCTGGCTGTACCTGGAACTGCTGCGCCTGCTGTCGAAGCTGCAGTCGCGCAACTGAGCAGATCAGCGCGCCAGCAGTGCCCTGGCGCGCTTCACCACGTTGTCCACCGTGAAGCCGAATTCGCGCAGCAGCACCTCGGCCGGGGCGGAGGCGCCGAAGTGGTCGATGCCGAGCATGTCGCCGTGGGGGCCGACGTAGCGGTCCCAGCCTTGCGGGGAGCCCAGTTCCACCGCCAGCCGCGCCAGGACAGCGGGCGGCAGCGCGCTGTCGCGATAGGCCTGCGGCTGCGCGTCGAACAGTTCCCAGCTCGGCATCGACACGCAGCGCACGGCGATGCCGTCGGCCTGCAGTTCTTCGGCGGCTTCGATGATCAGCCCGACCTCGGAGCCGCTGGCGATCAGGATCAGTGAGGGCTTGCCGTCCGGTGCGTCGCTGAGTACATATGCGCCGCGGCGCAAACCGTCGGCGCTGGCGTGGCGGCTGCGGTCCAGCGTGGGCACGTTCTGCCGGGTCAGTGCCAGCAGCACCGGCCGTTTCTTCGTTTCCAGCGCCACCTTCCATGCCACCGCCGTCTCGTTGGCATCGGCGGGGCGGATCACGGTGAGGTTGGGGATCGCGCGCAGGCTGGCCAGCTGTTCCACCGGCTGGTGGGTGGGGCCGTCCTCGCCCAGCGCCACGCTGTCGTGGGTGAACACGTGCACCACGTGTACGCCCATCAGCGCCGCCAGGCGGATCGCCGGACGCATGTAGTCGGAGAAGATCAGGAAGGTCGAGCCGTAGGGGACGAAGCCGCCGTGCACGGCCAGTCCGTTCGCGATCGCGCCCATCGCATGCTCGCGCACGCCGAAGTGCAGGTTGCGGCCAGCGTGGCTCCAGCCGCCGCCGTCCGATCCCTGGCCGTCCTCGCCCGGCAGCAGCGGCGGATTGAAGTCGCCCAGATCCTTCAGTGCGGTGTGGGTGGACGGATCGAGGTCGGCCGAGCCGCCGCCCAGCGCGGGCAGTTTCGGCGCGATCGCGTTCATCACCTTGCCGCCGGCGACGCGGGTGGCGAGGCCCTTGGCGTCGGCGGGGAACAGCGGGATGTCCGTGTCCCAGCCGTCCGGCAGTTCGCCGTCAAGGCGGCCTTGCAACTCGGCGGCCAGTTCGGGGAACGCCCTGGTATAGACGTCCATGCGGCGGTTCCAGGCGCGCTCGGCCTCCACGCCGCGGTCCAGCGCCTTGCGCAGGTGCTTGAGCGCCGGCGCCGGCAGCAGGAAGTCCGGTTCGACCGGCCAGCCCAGCTTCTCCTTGGTCTTCCTGACGTCCTCGACGCCAAGCGGCGAGCCGTGCGCCTTGAACGTGTCCTGCTCGGGCGAGCCGTAGCCGAGGTGCGTGCGCACCAGGATCAGCGAGGGTCGCGTGGCATCGGCGCGGGCGGCCTCGAGGGCGGCGTCGATCGCCGCCAGGTCGTTGCCGTCGGCCACGCTGATGGTCTGCCAGCCATACGCCTCGAAGCGCTTCGCGCGATCCTCGGAGAAGGTGATGTCGGTGCCGCCGGCGAGAGTGACGTAGTTGTCGTCGTACAGGCAGATCAGCTTGCCGAGTTTCAGGTGCCCGGCCAGCGAGGCGGCTTCGCTGGCCACGCCTTCCATCAGGTCGCCGTCGCTGACGATGGCCCAGGTGCGGTGGTCGATCACCGTGTGGCCGTCGCGGTTGTAGCGCGCGGCCAGGTGAGCCTCGCCGATCGCCATGCCCACCGCGTTCGCCAACCCCTGGCCGAGCGGGCCGGTGGTGATCTCCACGCCCGGGGTGTGGCCGTACTCGGGGTGCCCGGGCGTCCTGCTGCCCCACTGGCGGAACTGCTTGAGGTCGTCCAGCGTGAGGTCGTAGCCGGTGGCGAACAGCAGGCTGTACAGCAGCGCCGAGCCGTGGCCGGCGGACAGCACGAAGCGGTCGCGGTCGGGCCAGCGCGGATTGGCGGGGTTGTGCTTCAGCTGATGCGTCCACAGCGCGTACGCCATCGGTGCGGCGCCCAGCGGCAGGCCGGGGTGGCCGCTGTTGGCCTTCTGCACCATGTCCACCGACAGGAAGCGCAGCAGGTCGATGCATGGCTGGTCGAGAGTGTTGGACATGGTGGTACCTCCGGTGGAATGCGTCTGGTAGGAGCCCGCTTGCGGGCGATGGGTTTGTCTTGATGCCCGTTGGAGATTCGGAACAAAGGCATCGCCCGCGAGCGGGCTCCTACGATTTCGGGGTCAGGCCAGCGCGGCATCGACGATGCCCTGGGCCTCCTTCAGCAGTGCCTGCAGATGCTCTTCGCTCTTGAAGCTCTCGGCGTAGACCTTGTAGATCGCCTCGGTGCCGGACGGCCGCGCGGCGAACCAGCCGCTGGCGGTGATCGCCTTGATCCCGCCGATCGCGGCGCCGTTGCCGGGCGCCTTGTCCAGCACCTGCTCGATGGTCTCGCCGGCGAGCCGGTCGCTCTTCAGCTGATCGGGCGACAGTTTCGCCAGCTTCGCCTTCTGCGCCGGCGTGGCGGCGGCGTCGACGCGGCTGGCGTACGGCTTGCCGAGTTCGTTCGTCAGCCGGGCATACAGCTCGCCCGGGTCCTTGCCCTCGCGCGCGGTGATCTCGGCCGACAGCAGCGCCGGCACCAGGCCGTCCTTGTCGGTGACCCAGGCTGAGCCGTCGCGGCGCAGCAGCGAGGCGCCGGCGCTTTCCTCGCAGCCGAAGCCGAGCGAGCCGTCGAACAGGCCGGGCGCGAACCACTTGAAACCGACCGGTGCCTCATACAGCCGGCGCTGAAGCCGCTTCGCCACGCGGTCGATCAGCGCGGTGCTGACCACGGTCTTGCCCACCGCCGCGTGCGCGCCCCACTGCGGCCGGTGGCGGAACAGGTAGTCGACCAGCACCGACAGGTAGTGGTTCGGCTCCATCAGCCCGCTGCTGCGGGTGACGATGCCGTGGCGGTCGTGGTCGGTGTCGCAGGCGAACGCCACGTCGTAGCGATCCTTCAGGCCGATCAGCCGCCGCATCGCGTACTTCGACGACGGGTCCATGCGGATCTTGCCGTCCCAGTCCACGCTCATGAAGGCGAACTGCGGGTCCACCGCCTCGCTGACCACGGTGAGGTCGAGCTGGTAGCGCTCGGCGACCGGCGCCCAGTAGTGCACGCCGGCGCCACCCAGCGGATCGACGCCCATGTGGATGCCGGCGCCGCGGATGACGTCGAAGTCGACGATGTTCGCCAGGTCGGCGACGTAGGCGCCGAGGTAGTCGTGCTCGTGCGTGCCGGCCGCCTTGCGCGCCTGCGCGTACGGCATCCGGCGCACGTCCTTCAGGCCGCCTTCGAGCAGGGCATTGGCGCGGTTCTCCACCCAGCGGGTGATGTCGCTGTCGGCCGGGCCGCCGTTGGTGGGGTTGTACTTGAAGCCGCCGTTGTCCGGCGGGTTGTGCGAGGGCGTGATCACGATGCCGTCGGCGAGGCCCGAGCTGCGGCCGCGGTTGTGGACCAGGATCGCGTGCGACACCGCCGGCGTCGGCGTGTACTCGCCGCCGCTGGAGATCATCGCCTGCACGCCGTTCGCGGCCAGCACCTCCAGCGCGTTCTCGAACGCGGGCTGCGACAGCGCGTGGGTGTCGGCGCCGACGAACAGCGGGCCGTCGATGCCCTTGCCCTTGCGGTATTCGCAGATCGCCTGGCTGATCGCCAGAATGTGCGCCTCGTTGAAGCTGCGCTCGAATGCGTTGCCGCGATGGCCGGAGGTGCCGAAGGCCACCCGCTGCGCCGGCACCGACGGGTCGGGTTTCAGGTCCGCGTACGCGGCCAGCAGTTGCGGCACGTCGACCAGGATGGACTTCGGCGCCGGCTTGCCGGCGAGGGGACTGATGTGTTGACTCATGGATCTCTCAGGTGATTGTTGGCGTTCTCCTCCCCCTGCTTGTCCCAAAGGGACTTCCTCCGGTCGCAGGGGGAGGTCGGGAGGGGGTTGCGCGGGCTGGCGAAAGCCCGTCAAAAGCACCCCACCCCAACCCTCCCCTGCAAAGCAGGGGAGGGAGCTTCAGGCGGTGTCGCGCAGCTGGCGGTAGCGGCGTATCAGGGCGTTGGTGGAGCTGTCGTGGGCGAGTTTCGGCTCGTCCTGCGCGGTCAGTTCGGCGATGGTGGTCTTCGCCAGCTGCTTGCCCAATTCCACACCCCACTGGTCGAACGAGTCGATGTCCCAGATCACGCCCTGCACGAACACGCTGTGCTCGTACAGCGCGACCAGCGTGCCCAGCGCGTGCGGGGTGAGCTTCGGTGCGAGCAGGGTGCTGCTGGGGCGGTTGCCGGGGAACGTGCGGTGCGGGGCCAGGGCCGCATCGGTGCCGGCGGCACGCACTTCCTCCGCGGTCTTGCCGAACGCCAGCGCCTCGCCCTGGGCGATCAGGTTCGCCATCAGCAGATCGTGCTGGTTGCCGAGCGGGTTCAGGCTCTGGCCGAAGCCGATGAAGTCGCATGGCACGATGCGCGTGCCCTGGTGCAGCAGCTGGTAGAACGAGTGCTGGCCGTTGGTGCCCGGTTCGCCCCAGTAGATCGGCCCGGTGGCGTAATCCACCGCGGCGCCGTCCAGCGTGACGCGCTTGCCGTTGCTCTCCATGGTCAGCTGCTGCAGGTAGGCCGGGAAGCGCTTCAGGTACTGCTCGTACGGCAGCACCGCGACGCTGGCGGCGTCGAGGAAGTTGTTGTTCCACACCGCCAGCAGGCCCATCAGCACCGGCAGGTTGCGCTCGAACGGCGCGTGCCGGAAATGCTCGTCCATGGCGTGGAAGCCGGCCAGCATCGCGCGGAAATGCTCCGGGCCGATCGCCAGCATGGTGGACAGGCCGATCGCCGAATCCATCGAATAGCGCCCGCCCACCCAGTCCCAGAAGCCGAACATGTTGGCGGTGTCGATGCCGAACTTCGCGACTTCGGTGGCATTGGTGGAGACGGCGACGAAATGCTTCGCCACCGCGCGTTCGTCGCCCAGTGCGGCCACGCTCCATGCACGCGCGGCGTGTGCGTTGGCCAAGGTCTCCAGCGTGGTGAAGGTCTTCGAGCAGACGATGAACAGCGTCTCGGCGGCGTCCAGGCCGTGCACCGCCTCGGCGAAGTCGGTGCCGTCCACGTTGGAGACGAAGCGGAACGTCATGTCGCGACGGCTGTAGGCGCGCAGCGCTTCGTACGCCATCACCGGGCCGAGGTCCGAGCCGCCGATGCCGATGCTGACCACGTGGCGGATGCGCTGGCCGCCGTGGCCCAGCCACGCGCCGCTGCGCACGCGGTCGGCGAACGCGGCCATGCGGTCGAGCACCGCGTGCACGTCCGCCACCACGTCGTGGCCGTCGACGAGGATCTTCTCGCCCGCCGGTGCGCGCAGCGCCACGTGCAGCACGGCGCGGTGCTCGGTCGTGTTGATGCGCTCGCCGCGGAACATCGCCGCGATCCGCTGCGGCAGGCCGCAGGCTTCGGCCAGCTCGCGCAGCAGGCGCAGCGCGTCGGCGTCCACGCGCTGCTTGGAGTAATCGAGGTACAGGCCGACGTCCTCCAGCACGAACCGCTCGCCGCGCTGCGGGTCGGCGGCGAACCATTCGCGCAGGTGCCGTTGGCCGATCGCGTCGGCATGCCGTTGCAACGCCTGCCACGAGGGCAGGCGGGTCAGTCGCGGTTCGCTCATGGCAGTTCGGATTCCTTTTCCAGCGCGCTGGCCTTGTCGGCGATCCGTTGCAGCAGCTGCTGCCACGATTTCACGAATGCTTCGGCGCCGTCCTGCTGCAGCTTCAGCGCCAGCGCGTCGACATCCACGCCGGCCCTGGCGATCTGCGCCAGCACCGTGTCCGCGTCGTCGCCGTCATCGGACAGCACGCCGTGCAGCTGGCCGTGGTCGGCGAACGCGTGCAGGGTCTTCTCCGGCATCGTGTTGATGGTGTCCGGCGCGGCCAGTGCGGTGACGTACAGCGTGTCCGGCGCGGACGGGTCCTTGACCCCGGTACTGGCCCACAGCAGGCGCTGCGGCCGCGCGCCGGCGGCGGCGAGCTTCTGCCAGCGCTTCGAGGCCAGCAGTTCGCGGTAGGCACGGTAGGTCTGCTGGCCCACCGCGATGCCCAGCTTGTTGTGCAACGCGTCCGGCAACTGCTTGTTGGCGGCCACGTCCCAGCGGCTGATGAACAGCGAGGCGACCGAGCCCACACGCGGGTCCAGCCCGGCCTCCAGGCGCCGCTCGATGCCGCGCAGGTAAGCCTCGGCGATGGCCTGGTACTGCGCGCAGGAGAACAGCAGGGTCACGTTGATCGGAATGCCGAGGAAGATCGCCTCCTCGATCGCCGGCACGCCTTCCGGGGTGCCGGGAATCTTCACGAACAGGTTCTCGCGCTGGCCCTGGTGATGGATGTGGCGCGCCGCGGCGATCGAGCCGGCGGTATCGGCGGCCAGCAGCGGCGAGACCTCCATCGAGACCCAGCCGTCGACCTGGCCGGTGGCGTCGAACACCGGGCGGAACAGGTCGGCGGCGCGGCGCAGGTCCTCCAGTGCCAGCTCGGTGAACAGCGTCTCGCCGGAAAGCCCGGCCAGCGCCTTGGCGTGGATGCCGGCGTCGTAGGCGTCGCCGTTGCCGATCGCCGCGTCGAAGATGCTGGGGTTCGAGGTCAGCCCGGTGACCGAGTCCTCGGCGATGTAGCGCGCCAGCGTGCCGTCGTCGAGCAGGGTGCGGGTGATGTTGTCCAGCCACAGGCTCTGGCCGAGGTCGTGCAGTTGACGGGTTGCTTTCATGCTTGCTCCGTGTTTCCGGTTCGATCGATGCGGTAGGTTCAGTCTGCCGGCAGGCTGATCGCGGGCGCGCCCGGCAGGAAGTCTTCAAGCTTACGCCGGCGCAGATCGCCGATGCACGCGATCGTGAAGTCCGGCGCCGGTGTGATGGTTTCGTCGGCGCTGGCGGCCGCGTAGTGGCCCTGGCGCACGAACACGGTGGTGAGCTTGCGGCCCAGGTGCTGCTTCATCGCGGCCAGGACCTGCGGCTTGTCGTCCACCATCACGTAGTGCGCGGCGGGGTAGCGTTGCTGCATCGCCACCAGCATCTGCTGCTTGTGCAGGTAGATCAGCACCTCGCCGTCCAGCGCGGCCCACAGCCCGGCGCGGCGGATCTTGTGCGGCTGGAACACCACGTCGCCATCGGACAGGATCGCGGTGGGCCCCAGCGTGCGCAGGTGCACCACCGTCTCCAGCGCGTGCGGGTACAGCCGGTCGGCGAACGGATAGTCCAGCAGGTAGCCGGACATCTGCAGCAGCGACGGGTCGTTGTCCAGGCCGGCGCGGAAGCGCTGCAGCGCGCCCAGGTAGTCGGCGAAGCCGCACTGCTCGCGCAGCTCCTCGTAGATCGCCCAGTAGCGTGCGCGTTCGCCGGCGCCGAACGCCGCCTCCAGGGTGGCGCCGAGGTCGGCGCCGAAGCGGTCGTTGTCGAGCAGGGTGTTGTCCACGTCGAGCAGGAACACCACCGCGGCGGCTTCGGCGGCAGGGTGGCTCAGCATGGCTTGCCCTCCTCCGCCCGCGGGTCGTGCCAGCCTTCGTCGCCGCCGGCGATGCGGGCCGCCGCGGGCGGGCCCCAGCTGCCCGGCTCGTAGGTATCCACCGCGCCTTCGTGGGCCAGCACGCGGTCCACCACCGCCCACGCCGCCTCCACGCATTCGTCGCTGGTGAACAGCGCGTTGTCGCCGCGGATCGCGTCGCCGAGCAGGCGCTCGTACGGTGATTTCTCCGGCGCCAGGTCATGCCGCATGACCAGCTCCACCGGCTCCCCGCGCATCTCCTCGCCGGGCTGCTTCACCCGCATGCCCGTGGCGATGATCACCTCGGGGCTGAGCCGGAAGCGGAAATAGTTCGACTGCGCCGCGCCGATCCCGTCGAACACCGACAGCGGCGGCGCCTTCATGTCCACCATCACCTCGGTGGTGGTGAGCGGCAGCCGCTTGCCGGCGCGGATGTGGAACGGCACGCCGGCCCAGCGCCAGGTGTCGATGTAGAGGCGCAGCGCCACGAAGGTCTCCACGTTGGAATCGGCGGCCACGCCGTCGACCTCGCGGTAGCCCTTGAACTGGCCGCGCACCACCTCGGCCGGGTCGAGCGGGCGCATCGCGCGGAACAGCCGCAGCTTCTCCGCGCGCAGCGCTTCCGGGCCGCCGCCGATCGGCGCGTCCATCGCCAGCAGCGAGGTCACCTGCAGCAGGTGGTTCTGCAGCACGTCGCGGATCGCGCCGACGCCCTCGTAGAACGCGCCGCGGCCGTCCACGCCGAACTGTTCGGCCATGGTGATCTGCACGCGGTCCACGTAGCGGTTGTTCCACACCGGCTCCAGCACGGTGTTGGCGAAGCGGAAATACAGCAGGTTCTGCACCGGCTCCTTGCCCAGGTAGTGGTCGATGCGGAAGATCGCCGATTCCGGGAACACCGCGTGCAGCGTGCGGTTGAGCGCCTGCGCCGAGGCCAGGTCGCGGCCGAACGGCTTCTCCACCACGATCCGCGCACCCTCGGCGCAGCCGGCCTGCTGCAGGTTCTTCGCCACCACCCCGAACAGCTTGGGCGGGATCGCCAGGTAGTGCAGCGGGCGCCG
The DNA here is from genome assembly GCF_058793995.1 of Rhodanobacter sp. GW835-FHT13D09. NCBI lineage: Bacteria > Pseudomonadati > Pseudomonadota > Gammaproteobacteria > Lysobacterales > Rhodanobacteraceae > Rhodanobacter > Rhodanobacter sp. GW835-FHT13D09. The sequence continues at coordinate 183,381 of NZ_JBXAGL010000005.1, forward strand.
CGCCGCGCCCAGCGCCTGCTTCAACCGCGCGAACGTGGCCGCGTCGTTGTAGTCGCCATCGACATACTGCAGCCGCGCCGCCAGCCGCGCGAAGGCGGCCTCGTCCACTTCGCCGCCCTGCTCCTTCGCCGCCTGCGCCAGGCTGTCGTGGGCGCGCTGGCGCAGCTGCTCCACGTTCCAGCCCGAGTGCGCCACGCCGATGATCGGCAGGTCCAGCCCGTCGCGCAGCACCATCGCCTGCAGTGCCGGAAAGATCTTCTTGTAGGCCAGGTCGCCGGTGGCGCCGAAAAAGACCAGGGCATCCGAGCGGGGTGTCGGCATGGCGATCGCGTTCTCCATGGGGTGGGCGGGTGTCGCTGCCCGGCGTGCGCGGCAGCTTCGCGGCGCTTCGCCAACATGCCGGGCATCGGGTTCGTTTTCCAGCCTGCACGCCGGCAGGTTAAGTCGATGCATAAACAACAGGGCCGCATGCTTCGGAAAGGCGCGATCCGATCGCCGGGCGAACCCGCGCAACAGGATTCCTCAGCGCACCGCCCGCTGCAGCAGTTCGCGGATACGGGCCTCGTCGGCGGCGGTCAGCTCCTTCAGCGCGAAGGCCGTGGGCCACATGCGGCCCTCGTCCAGGGTTGCCTGGTCGCTGAAGCCGAGGGTTGCATAGCGCGTCTTGAATTTCTGCGCGCCCTGGAAGAAGCAGACGACCTTGCCGCCTTTCGCATAGGCGGGCATCCCGTACCAGAGCTTCGGTGCGAGCCCCGGCGCGGCGGCGCTGATGATGGCATGGAGCCGTTCGCCCATGGCGCGATCCGCAGCGGGCATCGCGGCGATCTTCGCGAGTACGGCGTGCTCTTCATCCGCTCCTCGCGCCGCGGCCCTCAGCTCGCCGGCGCGCTCCCGCATCGCGGCGCGTTCCTCCGCCGTGAATCCCCCGGAGGGGGCGGCGACCCCCGTGCCGCTTCCGGTGGATCTCCGCGCTGGCTTTCCTGCCGGTTTCTTTTCAGCCATGGGATCTGTTGTCCTGGACGAGAGCGCTTGGAGGTGCCCGTGGTCGACGCGCAGGCCGCCAGCATCTTGGTCAACCGTGCGGCGGCGTGGCGCGAAGACCAGCCGAGCGTAGCGGAAACTCCCGAACCGAACCACGAAACGGCGCCGGATCGAACGATTGGTCAGGCGCGCGGTTCGGCCCACCGAGTGCGGGGCAGATCAAGCGAAGCGCGAGGGTTGGCATGGCTATGATCGCGCGCCTGGACGGTTGTCGGAACGCAACCGGCCTATAAAACCAGATCCAGAAATCCGCCGACAGGAACCAGGCCCCATTGACGGTCCAGGCCCTCGATCGTTGCCCTGATCGCCTGCATGTCCTCGATGGCGAGGTCGAGGGGAGGACAGGCCCGCTCCCGGCATGTGAGGTGATACAGCTCAAGCATTTCAGGGATTGGAGTGGCTCCGCCGGACCAGGCATCCCCCTGGAAAACTTCCACCAGGCGTTCGACCCCGTCGCTTTCATGATCGCCTAGCATGGTGAAATTCGCCGGCTCTCCCGCCTTGACGCGGGCCATGAAGCCGCGCTTCCGCAACGTGCCCTCCACGGCGAGGTGGACCATGTCGTGCGGAATGATGCGCTGCTTGGGACAGTCGAGGCTGTCGATGGAACCATCGGAACGTTCGACGGTCAGCTTGTCGAATTTGCCACTGCCTTTCGTGAACGTCGCTTTCATGGTTCTGTGTGCCAACCCCTGGAGTTAAGCCGAGTTCGAGCGCGAAGCGATTGAGCTTCGACTTGAACGATCTGTTGGGCCGCAGACTCAGTAGCCATCCGCTGCCAGCTTTAGAACCATGCCGCCACTCTGAGAATCGTCAGAAAACTCAAGGCCTCCGCTGGATGAAGGGGTCAAGCGGCCGCATCCTCACCCTTGTAAGTGGCGATTTGCCATGCGTTTCCCCACTCGTCCTCGACCATGCACCGACGGTCGCCGTAGGGTGTTTCGAACGGCTCCTCGACGGTACGGGCACCAGCCTCGACCGCACGAGCATAGGTAGCGTCGACGTCCCTCACATAGACGTAGAGAAACGCAGGCGTATGGCCGCGTATCCCCACCTCGCTGATCATGATGGCCGAGTCGCCAATCCAGATCATGGATGGGCGCCCCTCCTCGGGTACGCCAGTTGCGCCGAACACATACGCAAGAAAGGCGACCAGCCCCCTTACATCCTGAACGACGATTCGTGGGGTGACCACATGCCACCCCTGGGGTAGGAAGCCCTGGCTGACGATCGGTTCCTGCATTTCCGCTTTTCCCGGAGAGTCCGTACCACCAGAATTAAGCCCACCCGCGAAGCGGGTTCGGCTTGAATGATTTATTAGGCCGCACTCCGATCACCATTTGGCGCTCGGCGAACTGGCCAGGATTTCATAGAGCCCAAAGACGTCGTTGTTCTCCTCGCCCGGGTCTCCGATGGCGTAGAGGGTGCCGAAGACAGCCTCGTAGGTGGCACTACGGTAGATCAGGCAAAGATCCTCGGGAGAAACGCCGGCGGCCAGAGCCCGCTCGATGGCTGGGCCGATCGCCGAGAAGGTGCTCCCCGGGTTCCGTTTGCAGTTGGCAACGATGTTGTCGAGCGTGGATGGCCTGGCAAGCGGATTGATGATCTCCTGCCAAAGGTGCTCGACTAGCTCTTCTCTCGTTGCCATGAAAGGCTCCTACCAGACATTCCGAGACCCCCATTAGGACGCCTGACGCTTGAGTTAAGCGGCGGCGAAGCCGTCCGCCTTGAACGAGATGTTAGAACTCACTCATCGCGCCACTTTGCACAGCTGTAGCACTCGTCTGCCGAGTTGTCGCTTACTGCTTCTTGGATGAGGTCCGTCATCTCTCGCCTAGACTCGAAGACACCGTCGAGTTCGCCCGCAGAGAACAGTGCATTGCCGAGCTTATAGGCGGATTCAATATCCTCATTGCCTTCAAGGTACACATCTTCGTGCAACTCACATGTGACAATCACGCCTGCCTGGACAGCAATGCCCAGCGCCCGCGCCAGCTTGTCTTGATGCTCTTCCATTGCCTTCTTCGCGCCGCCCATGTGACCTCCTGTGAGTTCTAACGCTTGAGTTAAGCGGCGGCGTAGCCGTCCGCCTTGAACGAGATGTTAGCCGGCAAGCTCGCGCGGTAAGGTCAGCGGCACCCGGAACGAAATTTTACTGCTGCCGGATTGCTCGCTGCTTGACTGGCCGCTGCTGCCAAGCGTGAAAGGAACAACGAACACACCGACGCCCCCCTTTGTACCCGAAGCGTCCTTTGTTGTAACTGACACCTCAAACTCGACGAACTGCACGGCGTCACCACCAGCAAGAGTAAAGCCGTGTTTAGCGAGTTGGTCAGCCGTTGGGTCCATGAATGGGTTGACGCGCGCGACAGCGTTGAGCGTATTGACCTTGGCGCGGGCGTCGACTACGCCGCCCACAATTTGCGCCAGTGTCTCGGAAATGAAATCCCTCAGTTCCATGTGATGCTCCATTGCCGGCTAACGCTGGAGTTAAGCGGCGTGCGGCTTTTCGCACGTCCGCTTGGACGAGTGGTTAGGCCCACGGCGGCGGGTAAAGATGCGAGCCCAAAACCATAGCTCCAAGGCTGCACCACCACCGAAGAGCAACAAGGCACCGCTGACCAAGCCGATGCTGTAAAGAACAAGCGCGGCGATGAGGATTGCAGCTGTGAAGAGATGGTGCTTCATGTGACCTCCGAAGATAGCCTTTGGCGGCAGGCTGGCAAGCGTCTTTAACCAAAGCTACGCCGCTTAAGGAAGAACGAACAGGGAGTGCGGAACACGATACGTGTCTTGTAGTTCAGCGCTTGCTGATCAAGGCCTAACGCTTGAGTTGAGCGGCGGCGTAGCCGTCCGCCTCGAACGAGTGGTTAGCGCCCACACTACGTATAGCTGATTTGAAAGTCGATGCTTGATACGAAAGCGGACGCTCGAAGCGCCTCTTTGTAGTCGGGAGTCTCGAGTACTCCCGCGCTAAACGCATCAAAGAAACTAGAAACCTGCGCTTGAGGTAACGAATAGCACTCAAGTTGCAAAGTCACGTGGGCGCCGATTGAGTCTGGGAAGCGCTCAGCGAGCTGGCCATCGATTGCTGCATCGACGCACGCGTAGAGCCGGCTCTGGACGCGCTGCAGATTCGCTTGAACGTCCTCCCACGGCCCCTGTTCTACGAGCACCATGCGCCACGGATCTTTAGTGATGAAGTCGATGGTTACTTCAGACATAGGCGCTAACGCTGGAGTTAAGCGGCGGCGAAGCCGTCCGCCTTGAACGAGTAAAAAGAGACTTCCTCCCCTTACGGCCTCGAGGGCCATGATGGTGTTGCGACACAACCGTCAGCAGAAGAGGAAGTCTCCATGAGCACTATAACCCTGGGTGTGGACTTGGCGAAGAGCGTGTTTTCAGTGTGCGCGATGGATGGCGCCGGGCACGTGCTGGAACGGCGGGAGTTCAAGCGTGAGGCGTTTGCCGCGTGGCTGGCGCAGCGTCCGGCGGGGACCGTGGTCGCGATGGAGGCGTGCAGCGGGTCGCATCACTGGGCACGACGGTGCCTGGCGTACGGCCTGCAGCCGCGGATCATGGCGGCCCAGTTCGTCACGCCATTCCACAAGGCTGGCCGGACCAAGAACGATCGCGCCGATGCCGAGGCGATCGCCACGGCGGCGCGGCAGGGCAACATGCGCTTCGTGCCGGTCAAGGACACCGATCAGCAGGTGCGCCTGTCCTGGCATCGGGTGCGCGAGGGCTACAAGACCGAGTCGCTGGCGATCGGCAACCGGATGCGGGGCCTGCTGGCCGAGTTTGGCGTGATCGTGGCGCAGAGCGACCGGGCGCTGTGCCGCCTGCTGGCGGACCTCGATGGCCAGCCCGGGTTGCCGGCCGAGCTCAGGGAGCTGTTGCGTGATCTGGCCGAGCACTGGAAGCAGTTGCGCCTGCATCTCGACGCGTGCGATGCACGCATCGAGGCCCACGCGCGCGAGGACGAGCGGTGCGTGCGGCTGCGTGCGATCACCGGCATCGGCCCGATCACCGCCGACGCGGCGGTGGCGACGCTCGGCAACGCCCGTGAGTTCAAGCAGGGAAGGCAGATGGCGGCGTGGCTGGGCCTGGTGCCCATCCAGCATTCCAGCGGCGGGCATGTGCACCTGGGCGAGATCAGCTGCCGCGGCGACGCCTACCTGCGCACGCTGCTGATCCAGGGCGCCCGCAGCAGCCTGCAGCGGGCCAAGATCGTGGCCACCGAAAAGGCCACGCCGGAACAGCGGTGGATACGCACGCTCGACACACGCCTGCCCTTCGGCAAGGTGATCGTCGCCATCGCCAACAAACATGCACGCCAGATCTGGGCGATGCTGGTCCACGACGTGGACTACGACCCACACGCCTGCCTGCAACATCCGATGCACCCGCAAAGCCTCGCGGCCCTCACGGCCTGAAAGCAAGGTTTCATTCCATCGTCAGCGCGAAGCGGTAGACAACAGGTCAGACCACCCCGGAGAGAACCTGACTAACCAGATGGACGTCCAATCGGTGTGTCGGCCGATCCCCGGGCACCGGACAGTCCGATGAATGAAAGAGGTCTTCGGGTGCGGTTTATACAGAGGTCCGGGTCGGCGGCATCGACCCAACAAGACCGGTTACGGAAATGCAGTCTGGCATCCGTTGAACCCGCGTAGCACTGTCACGCACAACGCAACACAGAGGACAACATGATGACCAGCAGCGGCCCGAATGCTCAGGGCAAAAGCATCACGCGCCTGGGGTTGACTGGAAGTCTCTTACGGACTGGTTAGGGCGCGCCGCCACAGATCACCTTTTTGGCTTCCATGTAAACGAATAGTTGATGGACTCGTGAACATAGACGACGGTGACGGGGTGGCGCGCTTTCTTGCCGGGCCCAGCGTTCAAGGGTGCATATGACTCTTTAAGCTGAATTTTCGACATCGGCTTCTTCTTGAGGTCTACGAGCAGGAGTATGCGTCTCTTGCCCTTGCTAGGAATGATCTTGGAAAGTTTGACGAGCTCGTCATGATTTTGCGGGCCGCAGAGTTGTTGTTGACCATCTGCAGGGCGAACAGCAAGTTCAAGATAGGTTGGATTGGTACCGCCAAGTCGGAAGTCTATTCGACTTGGCTTCGTTGCACCGTAAAACGTGATGTGCGATTGACGAGTTACCGTCACGTTGGGATGCGCGGCTGTGATATATCCGTAGAAAATTGGATCGAGGCCGCGCTCCGACTTCGGTGGATTCGAATAGTCCTTGCGGAGCCTGATGAGGGCTTGTGCAGCGGCGACGGCTTGGGCTGTTCCGAACATTTTTTAAGCGCCCTAACGCTGGAGTTAAGCGGCGGCGAAGCCGTCCGCCTTGAACGAGTAGTTAGGGTTTCCCCGCGAGGTTACCCTTGACCAGGTTTGCAAGCTCTGGGCTAACCCAGGTGGACTTTACCTGGCCTTGCCGCAAGATGGTGGGTGATGGCTCGACAAGGCCCGCGATGAATGTCGCTTGCGATGACGCCAGCTCTTGGACCTTGGAGGTTTCATGATCCCAGAAACCGACAGCGCCGTCTTTGACCACAAAGTAGTTGCCAGACTCGTCTTCGGCGAAGGCACGAGATGGCGAGTCTTGGAGCTCTTGGGGCAAGGGCCCATGAAGTGAGCGAAGCCTGCCAAACTCTTGGCCCGACGACGAACGGAAAATGAGTCCCTTCATACCGTCGATGTTCATGGCTTGAACCCTAACGCCTGAGTTAAGCGGCGGCGTAGCCGTCCGCCTTGAACGAGATGTTAGGCCACGACATACGTAGCCTTGTAGTGGTACTCATCGCTTGGGTCTTGCCACTCGCTTAGCTTGCGAAGGAAACCTGCTTGCTCAAGACCTTGAAGGTCGGCACGTTGCCAACCGACGGGAAAGCCCTTGGAAATGTCGTCGCCGCAGACCTCAACCCAGTGATAGGCCCCAAAGGGCAAGTACCCAAGCCATTCAGAGCAGTACACGACCTCGCGCTGGCTCAGGGATTTGGTAGCCCCTTGAAGCTTCGCCAGAATGTCCTGTTGTGAATCACTCAATTTCATAGGCCTAACGCTTGAGTTAAGCGGCGGCGAAGCCGTCCGCCTTGAACGAACTGTTAGCTGCCTTATCGCTTTGGTTTGGCATTGACAATATTGATAAACTTTTTCCACTCTGAGTCAAGCTCGCGCAGCGAACCGAAAACTTTGACCTGATTAGCGAATGCTGGTGAAAACGATCCGTGCCAAAGCCAAAGTTCAAACTTCCAGTTTGACGTGTGAATGTCCGAAAGTATCGAAGCAAAATCTTTGTCGCCCGTACAGAGAATTATTTTCTTTTCTGTCACAGGATCTTTGTTGGTAAAAATGGTCTTGGCGACCTCCCAGCCAATTTTCAGATCCACCCCCTTCTCACGGTTTGTGCCTGTCTTGATATCTGGGTACTTAGGCAAGGTGAAGACTTCAAATCCGGCACGTTGGCAATTTGTAATAAGCGAGCCGGCTAGCTCAGACCCAACGAGTACAACACGCTTTACCTCGCCAAAACTTTCGATGAACCGTTTGAGCTTGACATAGTCAATCTGCGGCTTCTTGGTCTGTGAGATATTGGCTACCTTCCTAACAAACTTGTACCCCTCGATAAAAAGAAAAGAGTTATCGATGAATACATAAAGTTGATCAGCCACGACCACCCCCTGTTCGAAAGCTAACGCCGGAATTAAGCGGCGGCGGAGCCGTCCGCTTGGATGACTGGTTAGCACGCCCCGCGCTACTTGCGATTAGATGTCCTTGCTCCGATAGTCGGTGCGACAACCAGGATCCCAACAACAAGCAAAACGAGTGCACCACAAACGATTGCCGGAATCTCCCACACTGGCGAGCCTGAAAAAAAGTAGCGTATAGCTACTTTGGCCACGAAACCACCAACTACGAAGCTAACCAAGCCACACGTTGCGCCCGTAGCAACTTTGCGAAACGTAACGCGAGTGTCCGACATGTGCAGAGTTCCATGCTCTTGAATGCTAACGCTGGAGTTAAGCGGCGGCGAAGCCGTCCGCTTGGACGAGATGTTAGGGCTCAGCTCTGGTCACGCAGCGCCTCAGCAACATCGCTAAGCGCGTCTGCGATGCGATCGAGAGCGGAGCCAAGAATTTTCCCGTTAGATGCTGCGGCAAAGTCTGTGGATGCCGCCTGCATAAATGCCGCTACCAGTGTGGGATTTGCCTTAGCGAACCCAGTACCGAATGTTTCGTCAATTTCGCGTACTGCGCTGGACATGTAAGTGTCAGCCGTCATTGATGCTTGACGTAACAGTTCATCAAAGCTTGCGGTGATACGGTCTTCCATCGACAAACTCCCTTGGTGTGTGACTGAGCCCTAACGCTGGAGTTAAGCGGCGGCGAAGCCGTCCGCCTTGAACGAGTAGTTAGACCGCACTGTTCGATGCGACCTGGCCGCCGAAAATTTTGATGAGCTCTTCAGTTGCCTCGATACCGCCGCTAGGCCAAGCGAGTTGTTCGAAGCTCAACTCGCCTGCCCCATCGGGGTGTACACGGATAGTTTGATAGAGGAGCTCGGCACTTGCGAGAGCATCGATCCAGGAGCCGAAATCCCAAGACAGGGGGGTGCTTCTATCGGCCTTCCATTTTTCGAGCATGTTCTGGATTGCCACTGGATCGCTTATAAAGTGACTCAGGCGTTGCCCGAGAGCGGCGCGGACCATTTCCTCGTTGATCTCGCCGCGCTCCTTGCCCTCCTTGATGAGTCGGAACACCTGGCCCATTGCCTTGACATGCTCAGATTGGATGTCCGTGAACGTGATGGTTGCCATGTGCGGCCTAACGCTTGAGTTGAGCGGCGGCGTAGCCGTCCGCCTCGAACGAGTGGTTAGCGCCCACACTACGTATAGCTGATTTGAAAGTCGATGCTTGATACGAAAGCGGACGCTCGAAGCGCCTCTTTGTAGTCGGGAGTCTCGAGTACTCCCGCGCTAAACGCATCAAAGAAACTAGAAACCTGCGCTTGAGGCAACGAATAGCACTCAAGTTGCAAAGTCACGTGGGCGCCGATTGAGTCTGGGAAGCGCTCAGCGAGCTGGCCATCGATTGCTGCATCGACGCACGCGTAGAGCCGGCTCTGGACGCGCTGCAGATTCGCTTGAACGTCCTCCCACGGCCCCTGTTCTACGAGCACCATGCGCCACGGATCTTTAGTGATGAAGTCGATGGTTACTTCAGACATAGGCGCTAATGCTTGAGTTAAGCGGCGGCGAAGCCGTCCGCCTTGAACGAGATGTTAGCGCGTACTAGAAGACCATGACGTGGTCGACCAAATACTTGCCACCCTGCTGAACAAGGACGAGCTCCGCGACGAACTCGCCAGGAACCTTGGTGAACGCCTGCCGCCAGACAACCGCGATTGATTCCGGCCGCCTGAACGCTGCCACGAACTCGCGCTTGGCAAAAAATCCTTTTGTGCTCTGGTACTGCTTGCAGATTGATTCGAGCGCGCTTTTAGAGAGGACACTCTTGGCACGCTCGGTGAAGTCTCGCGTGTGCCGCTCATAGTCTATGGCAGTCGAAGCCTCCATCAGATTGTCCATGATGGGATCAGCAACAGCCAATATCTCTTCGTCTGATTTCTGCGCCAAATCCATGCTGGCTCCTTCGCAGCGCTAACGCTTGAGTTAAGCGGCGGCGGAGCCGTCCGCCTTGAACGACCAGTTAGGCTGCGGCGCGAACCCTTATTGGGCTTAAACAGACTTGGCCTCATTGATGTTGTACGCAGTGAACTTGCGTTCGAGAAGCCCACAGGATCTTGCCGCAGCGCGCCAAGGTTCGATGTGTGGGGCATGGAGATGACGCTCAAGGCTTGTGTGATCTGGCCACAGTTCAGAGAAGCGAATTAGGCCTGGATCGAACGGATCTTCCGCTACGTCATAGGCAATGCAACCATCGTTTCGGTACGTTTCGTTCACGAGTCTTTTCAAGTGTGGCAAAGCCTCCTTCACGCGCTCTGGCGGGAAGCGCAATATTCCAAAAACACCTACTGTCGGATTCATGCATTCAGTCCTCCACAAGTTCTGTTTATGGGAAGCCTAACGCTAAGTAGACCCCAAAAGTGGGGTGTTGCGCGGAGTATGCGGCGCCATTTCTGACCGCACAAGCGGCGGATTCCTACATCGGATCATGGCCTTGCGTTGATGTCCTGCGCGGGGCGGACGGGCATGCTGTCGTTGTTATCGGCGACTTTTGAGGGTGTATGAGTTATCGGGGCGAAAATGAGGGTGTAACGGGGGCGAAAGCACCGCGGTTGCTGGATCAGGTGCGTGCGCGGTTGCGCTTGAAGCATTACAGCTTGCGGACGGAGCGGGCGTACGTGGGCTGGATTCGCCGGTTCATCCTGGCCACCGGCAAGCGGCATCCGCGCGAGATGGGGGCGGCGGAGGTCGAGGGCTTTCTGAGCACGCTGGCCGTCGAGGGCCAGGTGGCGGCGGGCACGCAGAACCAGGCGCTGTCGGCGCTGCTGTTCCTGTACAAGGAGGTGTTGTCGGTCGAGCTGCCGTGGATGGAGACGGTGGTGCGGGCGAAGCGGCCGCAGCGGGTGCCGGTGGTGCTTTCGCGTGACGAGGTGAACCGGCTGCTGGCGATGATGGATGGCCGCTTCGGCTTGATGGCCTCGCTGTTGTACGGCTCGGGCATGCGGCTGATGGAGTGCGTGCGCCTGCGCGTGAAGGACGTGGATTTCGAGCTGAACCAGATCTGCGTGCGCGATGGCAAGGGCGGCAAGGACCGGCATGTGCCGTTGCCGCGACGCCTGCGCGAGGCGCTGCAGGCGCAGCTGGAGCGGGTGCGCTTGATCCACCAGCAGGATCTGGCGGCGGGCCTGGGCGCGGTGTGGCTGCCGCATGCGCTGGCGCGCAAGTATCCGTCGGCGCCGCGCGAGCCGGGATGGCAGTACGTGTTTCCGTCCGACCAGCTGTCGTGCGATCCACGCGACGGCGAGCGGCGACGCCATCATGTGGACGAGGCCGGCCTGCAGCGCGCGGTGCGCAACGCGCGGCTCAAGGCCGGCATCGTCAAGCCGGCGACTTGCCACACCCTGCGCCACTCGTTCGCCACCCATCTGTTGGAGGCTGGCCAGGACATCCGCACGATCCAGGAATTGCTCGGCCATAAGGACGTGGCGACAACCCAGATCTACACCCATGTGCTCAACCGCGGCGGCCACGGTGTGCTGAGCCCGCTGGACCGTTGAGCGCAGGGGCACCGTCGCCTCGGCCGGTTCTAAGTGCGGCGCGGCCAGTTCAATTCCACGCTGTGCTCCGCCCCGTCGTCGGCGAGCGGAATGCCACCGTCGGCCTGCACCTCGCCATCCAGCCACAGCGTGCTCGGCGTGCCGGCGTCGCTCTGGTGCAGGGTGATCCGGTAGAGCGTGTCGTGGTGGCGGTAGTCGACGGAGTAGCCTTCCCATTCCGGCGGCAGCACCGGCGCGAAGCGCAGCTTGCCGGCTTCCAGGCGCAGGCCGAGCAGCGACTCCACGATCAGCCGGTACATCCAGCCGGCGGAGCCGGTGTACCAGCTCCAGCCGCCGCGGCCGGTGTGCGGGGCGACGGCGTAGACATCCGCGCTGACCACGTAGGGCTCGACCTTGTAGACCTCCATGCGCGCGGCGTCGCTGCCGTGGCTGACCGGGTTGATCATGCGCAGCAGTTCCCACGCGCGCTCGCGGTCGCCGAGTTCGGCGAACGCCATCGTGGCCCAGATCGCCGCATGCGTGTACTGCCCTCCGTTCTCGCGCACGCCGGGCACGTAGCCCTTGATGTAGCCGGGGTCGAGCGCGGATTTGTCGAACGGCGGCGCCAGCAATTGCACCAGGCCGGCGTCGCGGCGCACCAGGTGGGTGTCCAGTGCATCCATCGCCTGCCGCTGGCGCTCGGGCGAGCCGAGCCCGGACAGCACCGACCAGCTCTGCGCGATCGAGTCGATCCGGCATTCGTCGTTGCTGCGGGAGCCCAGCGGCGTGCCGTCGTCGAAGTAGGCGCGGCGGTACCAGGCGCCGTCCCAGCCGTGCTGTTCCAGCGCGGTGCGCAACTTGGCCACTTCGCCTTCGCAGCGTTGCGCGAACGCCTCGTCGCCGTGCAGCCGGGCCACCTCGGCGAAGCGGGTCAGCACCTCGCCGCTGAAGAAGCCCAGCCACACGCTCTCGCCGCGGCCCTGTTCGCCGACCCGGTTCATGCCGTCGTTCCAGTCGCCGCCGCCGATCAGCGGCAGGCCGTGCGCGCCGCGCTGCGCGAAGCTGTGTTCGATCGCGCGCACGTTGTGCCGGTACAGCGTCTCGTGCAGGCCGGAGGATTGCGGCAGGTCGTAGTACGACTCCTCGCCGGGGTGCAGCGCGCGGCCCTCGATGTAGCCGACGCGTTCGTCCAGCACGCCGCGGTCGCCGCTGGCCAGCACGTAGCGCGCGGTGGCCAGCGGCAGCCACAGGTAGTCGTCGGAGCAGGTGGTGCGCACGCCGCGGTCCAGCGGCGGGTGCCACCAGTGCTGCACGTCGCCTTCGGCGAACTGGTGCGCGGCGCACAGCAGCAGCTGCGCGCGCGCCAGCGCTGGCGCGGCATGGATCGTCGCCATCGAATCCTGCAGCTGGTCGCGGAAGCCGAACGCGCCGCCGGACTGGTAGTAGCCGCTGCGCGCCCACAGCCGGCAGGCGATGGTCTGGTACAGCAGCCAGCCGTTGGCGAGCACGTCGAGCGCGGGCTCCGGCGTGCGTACCCGCACCGCGCCGAGCACGCGGGCCCAGTGCGCGCGCACCTTGTCCAGCGCGTCGGCGGCGCTGCCGCTGCCGCGGAAGCGCTGCACCAGCGCGCTGGCCTCGGCGGCGTCCCGGCCCAGGCCGAGGCGGAAGATCAGCTGCCGCCGCTCGCCGTCGTCCAGCGTCACCATCGTCTGCAGCGCGGCGCACGGATCGTGCCCGGCGCCGAGCCGGCCGGACAGGTGGGCGCGCGCCAACCCCGCCGGCGCGCGCATGCTGCCGTTGCGGCCGAGGAATTCGCTGCGGTCGCCGTCGATGCCGCGCGCGGGGTCCTCCACGTCGAGGAACGCCACCCGGTTCGGGAACTCGCTGTTGTACGCGTTGCGCGCGAACAGCGCGCCGCTGGCCGGGTCCGACTCGGTGACCACGTGCATCGCGGTCTTCTCGCGCAGGTCGCCGAGCAGCCATTCGACGTAGCCGGTGACGCTGAGCCGGCGCGGCGCGCCGGAGTCGTTGCGCAGCTTCAGCACCGAGAACTTCACCGACGCATCCAGCGCCACGTAGACCCACAGCTCGGAGTGGATGCCGTCCTCGTGGTGCTCGAACACGCTGTAGCCGAAGCCGTGGCGGGTGATGTAGTTGCCGCTGCCGCCGCAGGGCAGCGGCGTGGGCGACCACAGCTGGCCGGTTTCCTCGTCGCGCAGGTACAGCGCCTCGCCGCCGCCGTCGCCGACCGGGTCGTTGTGCCACGGGGTGAGCCGGAATTCGTGCGCGTTCTCGCCCCAGGTGTAGGCGCTGCCGCTGTCGGAGATCACCGTGCCGAACTGCGGGTTGGCCAGCACGTTGCACCACGGCGCCGGGGTGGCGCTGCCGGCGGTCTGGGTGATCACGTACTCGCGGCCGTCGGCGCTGAAGCCGCCGTGCGGGTTGGCCAGCTGCAGGCCGCCCGCGGCGTCGGCGCCGAGCATGGCACTGCCGATGCGCCGGGGCCGGCTCGGTTCGAAGCGCGGGGCATGCGTTTCCACGTGGCGGCGGTTGATCTGCTCGGCCAGGCTGCCGCGGCTGTCGCCGAGCACCATCCGCGCGCTGGCCAGCATCACCAGCCGGTCCTCGCCGGACAGCTGCTGCCCCGGGCGCACGAAGATGCCGCCGGGGCGGTCGAGCAGGCTGGCCTCGCTGCCGGAGGCGATCAGGCCCATGATCAGGTCGTGCAGTTCCTGCCGGTAGCCGGCGCGGTCCTCGTTCCAGATCACCAGGTCCACCGCCAGACCCTTCAGCCGCCAGTACGCGTGCGCCTGCACCAGCTGGCGCACCAGCTCGATCCGCGACGGACTGGCGATCTGCAGCAGCACGATCGGCAGGTCGCCGGAGACCGACTGGCCCCACAGCCCGGACTGGCCGCGCCGGTTGCCGCGCAGCAGCGCCGGGTCGGCGCGCAGGCTGGCGTTGGGGTACAGGATGCCGGTGGCCATGTGTTCGTACAGCTGGGCGTCGGCGAGGCTGGCGTTGAGCTGGCGCAGCAGCACCTGGCTGTGGGTCCAGGCCAGGTCGAACACGCGGTCGGCGAGGTTGCGGTCGCGGTACTTGCCGATCAGCCGCAGGCAGTCGTCGCGCTGTTCGGCGTAGCCGGTGACGAAGTCGATGGTGGCGGTTTGCTCCGGCTCCAGCGTGATGCGGCAGCGGATCGCCACGATCGGGTCGAGCACCGCGCCGGCGCTGTTGGACAGCTGCGCCTGCTCGCGGTCGAGCATCTGCGGCTCGGCGGTGTCGCGGCCGCGGCCGATGAAGCGCGCGCGATCGGTTTCGTAGGAAATCTGGCTGATGTCGGCGTCGTGCACCGCCAGCAGGTGGAACAGCCACGGCGGCTGCTCGTCGGCGCTGCGTGGCCGCCGCGTGCACACGATCGCCTGCAGCGCCGGCAACAGCTCGGTCTGCACGAACAGCTTGCTGAAGGCCGGGTGCGCCGCGTCGGCGGCCGGCGGCGCCAGCACCACCTCGGCGTAGCTGGTCAGCTCGATGGTGCGCCGGGTGCGGCCGCGGTTGGTGAGATGGGTGCGCCGCAGGCTGATATCGTCCTCCGGCGACACCACGATCTCGGTATGCGCGTCGAACTCGCGTTCGCGCACGCGGAACTCGGCGCGCGCGTCGGAGAAGATCGCTTCGTACAGCTCGGTCTTGCGCCGCGTGGGCTGGTAGGTGGTCGACCAGCAGTCGCCGCTGGCGACGTCGCGCAGGTAGCAGAACATGCCCCAGCAGTCGCGCGTGATGTCTTCGTGCCAGCGGGTCAGCGCCAGCTCGCCGCGGCGCAGGTAGCCGCCACCGGCGCTGCTCAGCATCACGTGGTAGCGGCCGTTGGAGAGCAGCTGCACCGCCGGTCGCGGACGGTCCGGATCGGTGAACACGCGCAGCCGCGCCTCGACCGGCCGCGCCGCGCCCTCCGCTTCGGGGAAGCCGGAGGCGTGCAGGTATTCGGCGGCGGTCTTCGGCACGCGCTCCTGCAGCAGCAGGCCGGTGGCCTGGAACTGCGGGTCGGCCTCGAAGCGCCGCTGCATCGGCCGGCCGAGCAGCGCGTGGCCCAGCGCCAGCAGGCTCATCCCCTGGTGGTGCGCCATGAACTGCCGTACCAGCGCCGAATCCTGCCCCAGCGGCAGCCGCGCCGGGGTGCAGTCGATCGCCTCGTACAGACCATAGCGGCCCCCGGCCCCGGCTTCGGCCAGCCGCTGCAGGTTCCGCGTCGCCGCCGCGGGCGCCACCATCAACGCCAGCGCGCTGGCGTACGGCGCGATCACCACGTCGTCGCCCAGTCCGCGCTTCAGGCCCAGTCCGGGCACGCCGAACGCGCGGTACTGGTAGGTGAAATGCGCATCGAGCATGTTGTAGCCGGATTCGGAAATGCCCCACGGCCGGCCGAGCTGGTTGCCGTACTCGATCTGCCGCGCCACCGCGGCGCGGCAGGTCTGGTCGAGCAGGGTGCCCTCGTAGCTGGGCATCACCAGGTTCGGCATCAGGTACTCGAACATCGAGCCGGTCCACGACAGCAGCACCGGCTCGCCGCCCACGGTGGTGAGCAGGCGGCCCAGCGCGAACCAGTTGTCCTGCGGCAGCTGGCCCAGCGCGATGCCGACGAAACTGGCCAGCCGTGCCTCCGATGCCAGCAGGTCGTAGTAGCCGGCGTCGAGCCGGCGCTGGTCCGCGTTGTAGCCGATCGCCAGCAGGTCGCGCGCACTGTCGTAGAGGAAGCGGAAATCCATCTCGGCCAGCTCGCCGGCCTGTTGCGCCAGCCGCTCGATCGCGGCGATGCGCTCGGCCGCGCGTTCGCGCACCGCGTCGGCGCCGGCCTCGGTCGGCCAGCACAGCGGCTCGATCCGCGCCAGCTGGCGCAGGGCGGGGATGCGGCTGAAGCCGGCGTCGTCGTCGTCCGGCGGATCGAGTTCGAAGGCGAGCGCCTCGTCGACCAGCCGATCGGCCTGGCCGAGCAGCGCATCGAGCCAGAACGCCACGTCGCCGCCGGGCTCGGGGGCGAGGATCGGCACCAGCGCGCGGGCGTGCCCGTCCAGCCGCTGCAGCAGCGCCAGCGCGTCGCTGCTGCGGCTCGGCGGCGCCTCCAGCGCGTCCTGCAGTGCCTGCTGCAACGGCCGCAGCGCGCGGGTGGCGTCCGCATCGAGCGCGTCGTGCAGCAGCGCCAGCGTGTCGCCCAGGCCGTGCAGCACGCGCAGCTGGAACACCGGCTCGTCGGCCAGCGCCAGCAGGCCCCGGCGCAGGGTCAGCAGGTGGCCGGCGAGGTTGCCGCTGTCCACCGCCGAGACGTACAGCGGCGGCAGCGGCAGCAGGCTTTGCGTGTCGTACCAGTTGTAGAAGTGGCCGCGGTGGCGTGGCAGCTGCTGCATGGTGGCCAGGGTCAGCCGGGTGCGTTCGAGCAGGCGGCCGCCGCCGATGAAGCCGAAGTCGTGCGCGGCCAGGTTCGCCAGCAGCGCCATGCCGATGTTGGTGGGCGAGGTGCGGTGGGCGATCGTGGGGCCGGGCAGCTCCTGCAGGTTGTCCGGTGGCAGCCAGTGCTCGTCGGCGCCGACGTGGACCTCGAAGAAGGCCCAGGTCCGTCGCGCCAGCGTGCGCAGGAAACGCCGCTGCGCCGCGCTGGGCGCGAACGTATCCGGCGCGCGCGGCTGGCTGATCCACCAGGCGATCGCGGGCGAGCCCAGCCACAGCAGCAGCAACGGCGCCGCCAGCCACAGCGCCATGGGGCGTTCGAGCGCCAGCACCATGCCGAGCAGCAGCGCCAGCGCCGGGCCGATGCCCATCAGCCGCCACAGCGCCGCCGGCGCATTGCCGCCGCGCCGCTCGACCTCGCCGGAGGCCTGCCACTGCAGCAGGTGGCGCCCGCTGACCGCCATCCGCCACAGCGTGCGCACGATCGCGTCGAGGTGGTACAGCGCCTCGTGCGGCAGCCAGGCCAGCCCCAGCGCCATCCGCGCAAGGTGCTGCATGCCGGTGCGGAAGCTGGCGCGCAGGTGCTGGTCGAGCTGCACCTCGCGCGGCTTCTGCACCAGTTCCAGCAGCGCCGACAGCAGCGCCGGCAGCAGCACCATCGAGAGTACCGCCAGCGTCCACGACAGCGCCGGCACGATCGCCAGCCAGCCGACCAGCAGCAGCGCCAGCACCGCCACCGGCACCAGGCTGCGGCGCAGGTTGTCGAGGATCTTCCAGCGCGACAGCGCGGTCAGCGCGTTGCGGCGCCAGCCGTCGTGCGCGGTCGGCGCCCATGGCAGCAGCCATGGCAGCAGCTGCCAGTCGCCGCGGATCCAGCGGTGGCGGCGCTTCACGTCGTCGCCGTAGCGGGCCGGGCAGCCCTCGAACAGCTGCACGTCGCTGAGCAAGCCCGAGCGCGCGTGGCAGCCTTCGACCAGGTCGTGGCTGAGGATGCGGTTCTCGGGGAAGCGGCCGTCCAGGGTGCGCTCGAACGGATCGATCGCGTAGATGCCCTTGCCGATGAACGAGCCCTCGCCGAACACGTCCTGGTACACGTCCGAGACCATCTGCGTGTACGGGTCGATGCCGGCGTCGCTGCCGTACAGCTGCGCATAGCGCGAGCGCGCGGTGCTGGGCAGGCTGATCCCCACGCGCGGCTGCAGGATCGCGTAGCCGCTGACCACGCGCCGCCGTTCGGGATCGTACACGGCGCGGTTGAGCGGGTGGTCGATGGTGCCCACGAACGCCTGCGCGGTGTCGCGCGGCAGCTCGGTGTCGGTGTCCAGGGTGATCACGTACTGCACCGGCGGCAGCGTGGCGACGTCGCCCACGACCAGCATGAAGCGGCCGTGCCCGTTGCCGCGCAGCAGCGCGTTGAGGTCGGCCAGCTTGCCGCGCTTGCGCTCGTGGCCCATCCAGCATTGCTCGCCGGCGTTCCAGCGGCGTGGCCGGTGGAACAGGAAGAAGCGGTCGGCGCCGGCGCTGGCATAGCGCTCGTTGAGCGCCTCGATGCGTCGCCGCGCCAGCTGCAGCAGCGCATCGTCGCCGGGCAGCGATTCCTGCTCCGCGTCGGCAAAGTCGGTGAGCAGGGCGAAATGCAGGTGATCGTCGCGGTTGCCGAGGAAGCGCACCTCCAGCGCCTCGACCAGGTTCTCCACGTCCTGCGTGGTGGCGATCAGGCTGGGTACCGCCACCAGCGTACGCGCGCTGGCCGGGATGCCGTGCGCGTAGTTCATCCGCGGCAGCCGTCGCGGCGCGATCGTCAGCGTGGCCATCCAGTTGAGCAGGCTCAGGCCCAGCTGGCTGGCCAGCACGATCGCCGGCAGCGCGATCGCGACGAGTGCCCACGTCGGCAGTTGCCCATGCGCGGCGGCGGCGACCAGCGGTCGCGCGAACGCGAAGGTCAGCAACGCCAGCAGGCCCAGGTAGATCGGCAGCGGCGCCCGGTCGAAGCCGCGCCGCAGCCGTTCGCGCAGCCGCGGGCGGATGCCGAGGCGCTGCTCCAGCCGGGGTCGGCCGCGGTCGATCAGGTAGTAGCCCACGTGCGCGGACAGCGGCGTGGTGTCGGCGCGAAGCTCGTCCCGGCACAGCGCCGTGGCCGCCTCGGCCACTTCCAGCTCGATCAGCCGGTGCTTTCGCGCGATCGCCTCCACCACGTGGCGGTAGCGGTCGCGGGTGGCGAAATCCATCGCCGCGTAGACGCCGGCAGGGTCCTCGCGCAGGCAGCGTTCGACCAGGCTGCAGCGTTCGACGAAATCGCGCCAGTCGATCGCCGACAGCGTGCGCAGGCTGCCGATGCTGTTGCCGATCGAGACCTGGTTGGCGGCCTGCTGCTGCGCCTCCTGCTGCACCAGGTGCTCGATGCTCTGCCCCGACGCGGCCAGGCGCTGCTCGATCCAGCTCAGCGGCAGTGCCAGCGCCGGGCTCTGGCCCTGCAGCCGGCGCGCCATCTCGGCCACGAACGGGCCGTTCATCGGCGGGTCCGAGCGCGCCATGTCGGCCACCACCAGCACCACCGAGTTCGGGTCGCGTTCGGCGGTGGCGGTCATGTTTTCGGCCCAGCGCGCGCCCTTGCCGCGGCTGCGCCAGTCCGCCATCACCCGCGCGGCGACGCGGCGCAGGTTCTCGATCAGCGCCAGCCGCAGCATGATCGGGATCGCCCACAATTCGCCCAGGCTGAGCGGGGCCACGTCCTGATAGGCATCGACGAAGCGGCGCAGGCTGTGCGTGTCGACCCGTCCATCGCCGTGCGAAATGATCTCCAGCGCGATGTCGTACACCCGCGGCAGGCCGGCCGAGGGGCCGTTCGCCAGCCGCGGCAGCTCGCGGCTGTAACCTTTCGGCAGGTGCCGCCGCGCGATGCGGATCTGCTCCTCGATCAGGTAGAAGTTGTCCAGCAGCCATTCGCCGGCGGGAGTGACCCGGCGCCGTTTGCGGGTCGCGCCGGTCAGCCGCTCGCAGGTGTGCGCGAGCACCGCCTCGTTGTCGGCCAGCCGTTCCAGCAGCAGATCCATGCTCGAGCGCGCGCTGAGCCGGTGCTGGGCCGCCAGCGCGCGGCCGTGCCGCTCCATCTGCTCGATACTGAACAGTTCCGCGCGCAGCGCCGGCTCCTGTTCCGGGCGCGTGCGCGCGGCGGCGCGGCGGCGGCGGAACGCCTCCAGGCGTCGCAGCTTGAGCAGATCGAGCAGGTTGCCGGTGTTCACAACGGTTTTCCTCGAGCCTCGCACCGGACCGGCCGCGAGGCGTCCATGCGGGCGGAGCGTCGGCGTGGCCCATGGGGGGAGTGGACATCGCCGCTGCGCCCGACCCTACGCGCCGGCATGTGAAGGGCGCGCACGCTAGGATGGGTGCCCGACCTTCACCGGAGTCATGCCGTGCCGCTGCAGATTCGCGCCGCCACCCTCACCGACCTGCCCGCACTGGCCGCCTGGAACGCGGCGATGGCGTGGGAAACCGAGCACCGCCGGCTCGACCCGGCGACGCTGGAACGTGGCGTGCGCGGCGTGTTCGAGCAGCCGCGGCGCGGCTTCTACCTGGTGGCCGAGCACGACGGCGCCGCGGTCGGCTGCCTGCTGGTGACCTTCGAGTGGAGCGACTGGCGCTGCGGCGATTTCTGGTGGATCCAGAGCGTGTACGTGCTGCCCGCGTCGCGCCGCGTCGGCGCGTTCCGCGCGCTGTACGCCGAGGTGGCGCAACGCGCCGCCGCCGCCGGCGCGGTCGGCCTGCGCCTGTACGTGGAGACCGAAAACCAGCGGGCGCAGGCCACCTACGAAGGGCTCGGCATGCAGCGCTGCCACTATTTCATGTACGAGGCGCTGCTGGCGGAGCCGGTTTCGTAGGGCGGGCACGGCCCGCCGCTCTGCACCATGGGACGGCGCGAGAGCCGGCGGGCGGTGCCCGCCCTATGGGTTCGTCACTGGCCGCGTTCGGCCAGCAGCAGCTTCTCGAACGCCGCCGCCGGCACCGCCGCGCTGAACAGGAAGCCCTGCAGCTGCGAGCAGCCGGCGTGGCGCAGGAAGGCGGCCTGTTCGCGCGTCTCCACGCCTTCGGCGATCACCTGCTTGCCGAGGCTGCGCGCCATCGCGATGATCGCGCTGGTGATGGTGGCGGTGTCGCGGTCGCTGGCGAGGTCGCGCACGAACACGCGATCGATCTTCAGCGCGTCGATCGGAAAGTGCTTCAGGTACGACAGGCTGCAGTAGCCGGTGCCGAAGTCGTCCAGCGAGAGCCGCACGCCGCGTCGCTTGATCCGCTGCAGCAGGCCGGTGGTGGCCTCGCCGCCGGACATCACCATGCGCTCGGTCAGCTCCAGCTCGAGCAGGTCGGCCTCCAGCCCGCTCTGCTCCAGCACCTCGTCGAGCCAGTGATAGAACTCGGGATGCTGGAACTGCAGCGGCGACACGTTGACCGAGACCGGGATCGGCCGGCCCAGGTCGCGCCACCGTTGCGCCTGCAGGCAGGCCTGGCGCAGCACCCAGGCGCCGATCGGCAGGATCAGCCCGGAATCCTCGGCGACTGGCACGAACTGGTCCGGCGTGTACAGCTCGCGCCCGTCCGCATGCCAGCGCAGCAGCGCCTCGGCACCGACGATGCGCCCGCCGTGCGCCTCCACCTTGGGCTGGTAGTGCAGGTCCAGTTCGTGCTGCGGGAGCGCGTGGCGCAGCGCCGCCTCGATCCGCCGCCGTGCCCGCGCCCGCTCGTTCATCGACGCGGTGAAGAAGCGGTAGCCGTGCAGGCCCTGCGTCTTCAACGCCATCAGCGCGGTCTCCGCGTGCTGCAGCAGCGCGTCCGGCTCGATCGCGTCGTCGGGGTACACGCTGATGCCGATACTCAGGTGGAGGCCCAGCTCGGCCACGCCCTCGACGCAGGTCTGTTCGCCGTGGTTGATCAGGGTCTGGCACAGGCTGGCCGCCTCGCCGACGCTGTCCAGGTGCGGCAGCACCACCACGAACTCGTCGCCGCCGTAGCGGCTGAGCAGCTCGTCGCCGGGCAGGCAGCCGTGCAGCCGGGCGGCGAACGCGCGCAGCACGCGGTCACCCACCGCATGGCCGTGCTGCTGGTTGACCTGTTTGAAGTTGTCGATGTCGATATACAGCAGCGCGGCGCGCTGCTGGCGCCGGTTCGCGCTGGCGATCGCCTGGCCGACCTGCCCGTGCAGCTGGTTGCGGTTGGGCAGTCCGGTGAGCGTGTCGTGCTGGGTCAGGTGGATCATCTTCAGCGCCAGCGCGCGGGTCTCGCTGACATCGTGGAACACCAGCACGCCGCCGATCACGTTGCCGGCGTGGTCGTGGATCGGCGCGGAGGAATCCTCCACCGGCGTGTCGAAGCCGTGGCGGTGGCGCAGCAGGGCCCTGTCGGTCAGATCGACGATGGTGTTCCGCTCGATCGCCCCGCGCAGCGGATTGGCCACCGCGTGGCCGTGCCGGGCGTCGATCAGCTGGAAGATCTCCTCGATCGGCCGGCCCTGCGCCTCGGCGCCGCTCCAGCCGGTCATCGCCTCGGCGATCGGGTTGAGCGAGGTGACGCGCAGCTGCAGGTCGGTGGTGATCACCGCGTCGCCGATCGAGCGCAGGGTCACCTCGGCCAGCTCGCGCTCGCGGTGCAGCGCGTCTTCGAACGCCTTGCGCTGGCTGATGTCCTGCACCTGCAGGACGAAGTACAGCGGCGCGCCCCGCTCGTCGCGCACCAGCGACACGCTGAGCAGGATGTGCACCACGCGCCCGTCCCGGTGGAAGCTGCGCTTCTCCAGCTGGTACGACTCGCGCTCGCCGGCCAGCAGCTGCGCCATCAGTTCCGCGTCGGCCGCCAGGTCGTCCGGGTGGGTGACGCCGGCGATGTCCAGCGCGAGCAGCTCCTCCTCGCGGTAGCCGAGCATCTGGCACACCGCCGCGTTGACGCGCAGGAAGCGGCCGTCCGGGCGGGTCAGTGCCATGCCGATCGCGGCGTGCTGGAACGCGCTGTAGAAGCGCTGCTCGCTCTCGTGCAGCTGCAGCTCCAGATCGCGGCGTTTGGTGATGTCGACCAGCGCGGTGAAGATGCCGCGGACGCGGCCGTCGGTGTCGAAATCCGGCTGGAAGTTGCCGTGCGCGTAGCGCCGCGTGTTGCCGTTGTACAGCTCGCCCTCGTAGCTGGCCATGTGGCCGGCGTAGGCACGCTCCAGTGCCGCGCCGGCCAGTTCGTGGTTGCGCCGGCCGACCACGTCGATCAGGCGCCGGCCAATCAGCCGCTGCGGGTCGATGCCGAGCCAGCGGCGATGAGTGTCGTTGGCGAAGCGGAAGCGCTGCTCGAGATCGAGATAGGCCAGCAGCGCGGGCGCGCCGCGCGAGACGTGCGCGGGCCATTCGGAGTCATCCGGAAGCGATGGCAATACCTCGGCAGGCACAGGCGGCCGCATGGTCGTTCCGTCAGCATGACGCCCCCCTCGGCGCGCCGCCATCATGCGCCGAGTTGATGCGCTTGCCCAGCCGTCGCCGACGGGCGATTTTTTCCCACCTGTTCAGTGCTTGTGAAGAAAACCACTTCCTGTGGTTTTCTTCCGTCGCGAGTCCGGTACACGTATGCATGCCATCCTGGCATGCCCCCTACGGGCCAGCCTGCGGCTGTTCAAATTCGCTCCCAGCGGATTTGTCCGGCTCGCTCACGCGAATCAGGCACTGGCGCGCCCGATCCGCGTCCGGCCATCAGACAACTGCTCCTGCGTAGCCTCCACTCGGGCATCCATGCCCTCGCCATGCTCTCGCCATGGCCGGGCTTCGAGGTTGAAAGACTCACAACCTCTCAGTGCAGGGCGGTCGCCGGTGCGCCGAGCCGGCCGGCGTCGTCCAGCGCCACGCGGCCCAGCGCGTGCAGTTCGGCGGCGATCCCGTAGCGGTCGGCCAGCAGCGCCAGCAGCGGTCCCAACGCCTGCGGCTGCAGCGGATAGCCGTGCGCCAGCGCGCGGGCATGGCCGCCGTCGCCGCGCTGCGCCACGGTGACCGCCACCACGCCCAGGCCGGGCGCCTCGTGCGCGAACAGCGACGGCGGGTCGTAGCCGGGTTCCACGGCGGCGAGGGTCTCCACCAGGTAACCGCTGGCGGCTTCGCTCGCACCCGCGCCGTACGGTTGCAGCTGCAGTGGCAGCTGGTGTGCGTCGAGCAGCGCGGCGTACTGGCGAAGCTCGAACACGATGCCGGCGAAGTCGTGCGTGCGCTGCCTGGTTCCATCGGGGTCGAGCGCGCCGGCTTGCCCGGCCAGCCATTGCGAAGGCGACTGCGCCAGTACCCTGCCGTCGGCATAGCGCAGGGCCAGCCCGCGCGCGCTCATCGTCGATTCTTCCTGGTACGGCGTGAGCAGCGCCGCCTCCAGCAGCACCCACAGCGGCGCCAGGTTGACGTGCTCGTACTGCACGCAGGTCAGCGCGAGCAGGTCGTTGCGGCTGAAATAGCGCGCGTGCTCCAGCCGGATGCCGAGCGCGCGCATCAGCCAGTCGGCGGTGCGCGTGCCCAGTTCGCCGCGGCCGACCAGCTGGACCTCCAGCTGCTCGGACAACTCCTCGGCCTGTTCCGCCGGGACCAGCAGGCTCATCGGCAGCAGCCGCATCGGGCCGTCGGCGTAAACCACCGACGGTTCCAGCGGCTGCGCCGGCATGTGCCCCTCGTGGGTGCCGAACGCGACCACGTTCTCCAGATGGCCGCGCGGCACGCGCCGGGCCAGCTCCTCCAGCGTGGTCCACACCGGGAAGCCTGGCCGCAGCAGCTCGACCTGGTCGAACAGCGCGGCGGCCAGCGCCAGTCGCGCGGCGTCGACCTGCGGCACCAGCCCGTGCAGGTCGGCGGCGACCAGCGCGGCCAGCTCGGCGGCCTCGTCGCGGGTGAAGGTCATCCGCGACGCCGGCTCGCCCGCGACCGGTTCCAGTGCCAGCACGACTGGCAGGGCGAGCAGCGTTTTCGATTCCACGAGCGAGGGTCCGCAAGACATGAAGAGACGAATTCTATCATTCAGCGATTTGGGCTTTCGCCGCAGGGCATGGCGGGTTAGCCTTGACAAACTTGAGTGGTGGACTGTCCTGAGCATGGAAAACACGCAAAAGCGCGTCGGGGTGATCGGCGGCGTGCGCATTCCGTTCTGCCGCAACAACACCGCCTACGCCGACGTTGGCAACTTCGGCATGTCGGTGAAAGTGCTCGGTGCGCTGGTCGAGCGCTTCGGCCTGCACGGGGTGGAACTGGGCGAGGTGGCGATGGGCGCGGTGATCAAGCACTCGTCCGACTGGAACCTCGCGCGCGAGGCGCTGCTGAGCTCCGGACTGGCGCCGACCACGCCGGGCATCACCACGGCGCGCGCCTGCGGCACCTCGCTCGACAACACGATCATCATCGCCAACAAGATCGCCGCCGGACAGATCGAGGCCGGCATCGCCGGCGGTTCGGACACCACCTCCGACGTACCGATCGTCTACGGCACCCGCCTGCGCAAGCGCCTGCTGGCGATGAATCGCGCGAAGACGCCGCTGGACAAGCTGAAGGTGGCGCTGCGCGGGTTCTCGCTCGGCGAGCTGAAGCCGTCGTTCCCCGGCGTGGCCGAACCGCGCACCGGCAAGTCGATGGGCGACCACTGCGAGCAGATGGCGAAGGAATGGCATATCGCCCGCGAGGCGCAGGACCGGCTGGCGCTGGACAGCCACCGCAAGCTGGCCGCTGCGTATGACGCCGGCTTCTTCGAGGACCTGCTGGTGCCGTTTCGCGGCCTGCGGCGCGACGGCTTCCTGCGCCCGGATTCGAGCCTGGAGAAGCTGGCGGCGCTGAAGCCCGCGTTCGACAAGAGCTCCGGCCACGGCACGCTCACCGCCGGCAACTCCACCGGCTTGTCCGACGGCGCCGCCGCGGTGCTGCTGGGCAGCGACGCGTGGGCCGCGCAGCGCGGCCTGAAGGTGCAGGCGTACCTGCGCGACGCCGAGGTCGCCGCGGTGGACTTCGTGCACGGCGAGGGCCTGCTGATGGCGCCGACCATCGCGGTGCCGCGCATGCTGGCGCGGCACGGGCTGAGCCTGCAGGACTTCGACTACTACGAGATCCACGAGGCTTTCGCGGCGCAGGTGCTGTGCACGCTGCGCGCGTGGGAATCCGCCGACTACTGCAAGCAGCGGCTCGGTCTGGACGCGCCGCTCGGCTCGATCGACCCGGCGAAGCTCAATGTGCACGGCTCCAGCCTCGCCGTAGGCCATCCATTCGCCGCCACCGGCGCACGGATCGTCGCCACGCTGGCGAAGCTGCTGGAACAGAAGGGCTCGGGCCGCGGCCTGATCTCGATCTGCACCGCCGGCGGCATGGGCGTCACCGCGATCCTCGAACGGTGATGGGCCGGCGGCTTCAGCCACGATTCGCCCAGGCGGGTGCATAAAGGCCGCCATGTTTCGCCTGCGCACCACCACCACCCTCAGCCTGCTCGCACTGGCCGCCGGCGTCGCCGGCACCGGCTGGCTGAGCACGCAGACCGATGTCTGGCCCGGTCCGCCGGCGCGTTACACCGCGCAGATCGACAGCCCGACCGCGCTGCGCGCCCGCCCTGCCCCGCACCGCGCGCGCGGCGCGCATGGCCCGGCGCGCGTGGCGCAGGTGCGCCGGTCGCCGCCGACGGTGGTTGCCAACGACGAGGCGCAGGCCGCCGTCGCCGCACCCGCACCGACGCTGGTGCCGCTGGCGACGCCCGCCGACACCTCGCAGTCGTGGGACCAGTTGCACGACCACCTCGACGGCCGCGTGCTGCTGCACGTCGACGTCGACGCCAGCGGCCGGGTCAGCGCCGCCAGCCTGGCCGAATCCAGCGGCGACCCGGTGCTCGACCAGCACGCCCTGCGCAGCGTGCGCGGCTGGCGCTTCATGGTGCCGCCGGACCACCCCGATGGCTTCAGCGGTGAGCTGCCGATGCGCTTTTCCTCGCGCGGCGATGGCGTCGCGAAGCTGCCGTAGGGTTCCATCCGGTCGCAGTGGCGCGGACGGTTCGGGAGCTCTTGACAGTTCCTGCTTCGAAAAACGTGGCAGCGACCGAGGTCTTTCCGGAGTAGAAGGCGCGGCGAGCGGAGCTCACAGCACGCCCTTGGCGCCCACCCCGAACGCGGTGACCAGCCGCGTGATGATCAGCTTCGACGACAGCGCCACGTCGGGGAAATCGCCGACCGGTTCGTAACAGGCGTAGAAATTCGGGTCGGTGGCCCGCAGCGGCTGGCAGCCGGGCTTGAGGTCGTAGCTGGTGGCGTAGCGGAATGGCCACAGGTCGAACAGCGGCAATCGCTCGGAGATGTTGCCGATGACCTGGTTGATGTCGGTGAGCACCGGCACTTTCGACTGCCGCGGCGCGATCACCCAGGCGTTTTCCGGCTGGGTGAGCTGGGTGATGCTGAGACGCAGCTGACCGGCGAACGCGTGGTCGTAGACGATTACTCCGGCCTCGGTGTTGTAGCGGTCCGAGCGGGGGTCGAAGTTGTGCGAGCCCACCATCGCGAACGCCCCGTCGACCACGATCGACTTCGCGTGCAGGCCGAAGCGACGGCCTTCGCTTTGCAGCGGCGCCGGCCGGTTGCCGCTGCCGCGGCTGCCGAGCAGGCGGAAGCGGGCGCGCCTGGCCTTGGCCAGGCTCGCGGTTTCCGGCGGCAGGCCGGTCGTGTCGGTGTCGAGGTTGGCCAGTTCGTAGTCTTCCGTCGCGCTGGGCGCATGCGGCTTCATCTCGTGGATCTCGAAGCCGAACTTCTTCAGGTAGCGCTTGCGGTGCTTGTACGACATGGCGTACACGGCGAACGCGTCGGTCGACGCCAGCGAATTGGTCGAGACGATCACCTGCGGCGGCTCGCCGAGCCGGTGCAGGCGCCGGAAGATGCGCTGGGCGCGACGGCTCATCACCAGGTATGGCGTCTGCAGCACCACCTGCTCCTTCGCCTCGCTGATCATGCGCATGATGTGCCGGGTGAATTCCAGCGCGCGCTGCTTGTCCGGCTTGTCGGTCTTCGACGGCAGGTCGCTGAAGTAGTCGACCTTGCCCACGCGCAGCGAAGGGTCGACCAGCCAGGCCTGCAGCCAGGCCGGATCCTCGGCCGCCTGCTGCACCTGGGCCACCCGCAGCGGCCGGCGGTAGTGCGGCGCCGGCCACGTGGGCGGCGCAGGGTCGGACAGGATGCGCCGGTTGACGTCGCGCAGGTGGGTGAGTGGGATCGAGCGCCGATGGTTCCAGAACAGCGCGAAGCTGTTCGCCATCTGCGCCGCGGCGGGGCCGCCGACCATCACGTCGCGGTCGATATAGTCGAATGCGTCATCCCAGTTGAAGTAGCGGTCCTGGTAGTTGCGCCCGCCGGTGATGCCGATGGCGTTGTCCACCAGCAGCAGCTTGTTGTGCATGCGCTGGTTGAACTGCATGAAGCAGCACAGGATGCCGGCGGCGAATTCCAGCGGCTGGGTGTGCGCCTTGTGGAAGGTGGGGTTGTACAGCCGCACCTGCAGGTTCGGGCTGACCCGCGCCAGCCGGTCCAGCAGGGCCAGATCGTTGAAGGAGAAGAGCTGGTCGGCCAGGATGCGCACCTGCACGCCGCGCCGCGCCGCCCGCACCAGTTCGTCCAGCATCAGCTGGCCGGCGTCGTCCTGGTCCCAGATGTAGGTCTGCACGTCGATCGACTGGCGTGCTGCGCGCACCAGGTTGATCCGTGCGGCCATCGCCGGCGCGCTGTCGTCGAGCAGGGTGACCACATGCACCGGCTGCTGCGGCGTGGAGGCGGCCAGCGCCTCGGTGGCTGCGGCCAGCAGCGGCGAGGGGATCGCGCAATGGTCGGCCTGGTTGCAGCTGGTGCTGCGGTCGGCGCTGGCGGCGACGATCGCATCGGCCCGGCGGATCTGCGCGCGCGACACCGTGCAGCCCTGCAACAGCAGCAGCGCGAGCAGGAGCGGCAGGGCGAATCGGCGCAGGGCGGGCATATGAGGATGATACGGGCGATGTCTGTTGCGTCCGTGTCCATGGCGCGTCGACCGCCGATACGCGCCGGTCAGGGCGACCAGAACGCGTCCAGCCGGGCGTTGCCCGGCTCCAGCGTGCCGCCCAGGTGCAGCACCGCCAGCGCACCGGGCGGCATGCCGCGGAATTCGTCGGAGCGGCCTTCCACCAGCAAGGCCACCAGTCGCTCGATGCCGGGGTTGTGGCCGACCAGCAGCACCGTGCCGGCGTCGGCTTGCTGGTCGAGCAGCGCCAGCAGTTCGCCGGGCGAGGCGTCGTAGATTTCGTCGGCCGTCTGCGGCACCGGCGCGCCGTCGATCGCGGCCAGTGCCAGCCGGGTGGTCTCGCCGGTGCGCCGGGCCGGCGAGCAAAGCACGCGGTCCGGCCGCAAGCCGTGCTTGGCCAGCCACAGCCCGGCAGCCTGCGCCTCCTGCTCGCCGCGAGTGCTGAGCGGCCGCTGGTGGTCGTCGCCGGCGGTGTCCATCGGCACGGCTTCGGCGTGTCGCAACAGGATCAGTTCGTGCATGGAGGACTCCGGGGGTGGGTTGGCGTGGCGCGCGACCGGCAGCGGGGCGTGCCTCACGATGGCTGGCGCTTGATCCAGCGCAGCAGGGCCTTCCAATCCTGCTGGTGGCTGCGGACCTGTTCGGACTGGTAGTCGAAGATGCCCTTGCCGAGGCTGGCGAGCAGCACGTAGGCCTGGCTGTCGCGCAACTGCGCGGCGATCGGGAACGGAGACTGCTCGGCGAGCCGGGCCAGCGCGTCCTGGCTGGCGTGGGTCCAGGGCTTGAGCCGGTTGGCGACCAGTGCCACCGGCAGCTTGCCGCGGTGGATTCGGCGGATCGACTGCAGCTCGCCGAGGAAGCGCAGCGTGGCATCGAGATCGAACGAAGAGGGCAACACCGGTACCAGCAGCACATCGGCCACGTCGATGTAAGGTTCCAGCTCGCGCTCGTCGGCGCCGGCGGGGGTGTCGATCAGCAACTGCTGGGTGTCCGCCGGCACCCGCTGCAGGTTGCGCCGGCCGCTGTCGAAGGCCAGCACGCCCGGCACGCTGTCGGGCCGCAGTTCGGCCCAGTGGAAGCTGGAGTGCTGCCGGTCGGCGTCGATGATCGCGGTGCGCTGCCCGGCCTGGGCCCAATGCGACGCCAGTTGCGTCACCAGCGTGCTCTTGCCGCAACCACCCTTGCTGCTCGCCACCAGCGTCGTAAGCATCGGATCACCCCTGCCACGGAAGGTGGTCCAAGCCTAGCGGGCAAGGTGGGAAAGGGGAATGCCCCGCGAGGGCGTGCGTGGACGGGAACGAGAACCGGGAGGGGAGCCTTGAGCGATGCGGCGCACGCTCCAAGGCTTTCCCGAGTCCCGGATTACTGCGCCTTGCGCGGCTGCCAGCCGGCGGGGGCTTCGGTGGGGATATTGCGGTCACGCAGGGCGGCCAGCAGCAGGCTCGCCTCGGTACCGCCGTTGCGGGCCAGCGCCAGCAGATGCTGGGCCAGCGCCGGTTCGTCCTGCGCCTGGGCCAGCAGCTGGTTGAAGTTCTGCACCTGCCAGACCAGGTGGCGCCGGGCGTCCCTGGCGTCCTGCTGCTGGGCCGGGTCCTCGGCCAGCACTTCGCGCAGGTGCAGGCCGAGCGAGCGGGCGAGCGGGCTGGAACCCCATTCGAGAGTCTTGCCCAGCTTCAGGCAGTCGGCCCGGATCGAGGCGTCCTCACTGGCGTTTTCGCACAGCTTGGCGACCAGTGGCAGGCTCGGCTGCGGCTGGGTGCCGGCCAGCCCGAAGACCAGTACCGCCTGCATGCCGGCCGTTCCGCCCGGATGCGCCGGGTCCAGCGTGGCGGGCGGCGGCGGCAATACGCCGACCGCGTTGGCCAGCGCCTTCAGGCTGGCACCGGTGTAGTCGTCGTACAGCTTGCCGGCGGCCGCCTTGGCCAGGTCCGCGCGGGCGGCGTCCTGCTTCATGTCGTGCGCGTCGACACCGAGCTTGACCAGCCATACGGCGGCGTTGTCCGGTGCCTGGCCAAGCAGGTGTTCCAGCGCGGCGGCGTTCGGGCAGGCATCGGCCTGTGCGTCGCAGTCGGCCAGTTGCGCCCAGAACAGCGCGGCATCGGCGCCGTCGGCCCGGGTGGCGCGCTCGATCAGCCGGTGGAAGCTGTTTTCCGGCGGCTGGTTGAACAGCGGCCGGGCCAGCAGGGCGGCGCCGAGCAGCCGTTGGGGGTCGTCGTTCGGCGCCAGCACGCTGACCAGGTCGCGCTGGAACGCGAGCTGGGCCTTGTCGCGGGCCTGGGTCGCCTTGTCCGGGGTGCGGTGGCCCTTGTCGACAGTGGCCTTGCCGGCGAATGCCGGTACGGCGGCGAGCGACAGGGCGCAGGCCAGGGCGAGGCAATGCCATCCACGCATCATGGGGTCGGTTCCGCAATCGGGCAAAGCGCGCAGCATACCTCCCGTGGATTAAGCGCGGCTGATCCAGCGGCCGGTGAAGACTGATCGGAGCGGCAAGGCTTGCTAGGATGGGGTTTCCCGGCGCAGGGCCGCGCCCCCACGATCATTGTTCGGGAGACGCGTAGTGGATCATCTGTCGACATTCGCCGACGGCGCACCCTGGTTCGTCGGCTGGGGCACGCTGGCCCTGATCAATGCCGCCCTGGCGCAGGGCAAGAACCGCAGCGGCCTGCTGTGGTTCCTGCTCTCGCTGCCGTTCGGCCCGCTCGCCACCTTGTTGCTGGTGCTGCTGCCGAAGGTGCGTTCGAAGATGTTTTGAGGGTCGGGATTCGGGAGACGGGAGTCGGCCAAGCCGGATCCCGCGCCGCGGCCGCTCTTTCGAATCCCTAATCCCTGCTCTTATTCGCCCAGCGCCTCGCGCATGAATTCCGGCTGGGCCAGCGCGGCCTTGTGGATCTCGGCGTTGTAGTAGCGGGTGGCGAAGTTCTTGGCGCTGGCGCCGCGCTCGCGGAAGCCGGACAGGTCGCCGCCCTTGCGCGCCATGGTGCAGCTCCACCAGCCGGTGGGGTAGCACGGCTGCGGGAACGGCAGCGTCTTCACCGCGCTGAAGCCGGAGGTGCGCATCGCCGAGCGCATCGACTTGATCAGTTCCAGATGCGCCAGCGGCGATTCGCTCTGCTGCACCAGCAGGCCGCCGTGACGCAATGCCTTGTGGCAGCTGGTGTAGAACGCGGCGTTGAACAGGCCTTCGGCCGGGCCGACCGGGTCGGTCGAGTCGACGATGATCAGGTCCAGCGAGTCGGGCTCGGCCTCGGCCATGTACTTGATGCCGTCGATGAACAGCAGCTCGGCGCGCGGGTCGCCGTTCGCCTCGCACAGCTCGGGGAAATACTCCTCCGCGAGGCGGGTAACGCGCTCGTCGATCTCCACCTGCACCGCGTGCTCGACTTCCTCGTGCTTGAGCACTTCGCGCAGCGTGCCGCAGTCGCCGCCGCCGATGATCACCACGCGCTTGGCGCGCGCATGGGTGAACAGCGCCGGGTGGGTCATCATCTCGTGATAGAGGAAGTTGTCGCGGCTGGTCAGCATCACGCAGCCGTCGATCACCATCAGGTTGCCCCAGTCGGTGGTCTTGTGGATCTCGATGGTCTGGAACGGGGTCTTCTCCGCGTGCAGCAGCCGCTCGGTGCGGAAACCGATGGAGGAGCCGGAGGCCTGGTGGGCCTCGGTGAACCAGTGGGCTTCATTCGGCCGGGCTTCATTCGGCGTGGACTGCTGCGACATGGGGGTGTTCCTGGCGAACCGGGTGAAAGGACAAAGACCGCCAATTGTAGCGGCAACGGCGGTGAACGTCCCGAGAGCCCCTGGTGGCGATTTGCGCATATCGTCACAGCCGCCCATTACAATGGCGCCCGGCATGGCCGGCGCAGCGCGCCGGCCGCCGACCAGCCCGATCGGCCCCGCGGCGTGCGAGGCTTCCGGTCGCCCGGGCTCGTGCTCGTGTAGAGCTAAAGCGTCAAGGCTCGCCGCTGCGACGACATCATTCGTTTGCACGAGGAGCAACGCTGATGGCGAACCATTGGACTGTCGACACCGCCCGGCACACCTACGCCGTGCCGCACTGGGGCGACGGCTATGTGGACGTGGACGATGCCGGCGAAATCGTGATGCGCCCGCGCGGTGCGTACGGCCCGGCGCTGTCGCTGCCGCGGATCGTCGAGCGCGCCTGTGCCGAGGGCCTGCGGCTGCCGCTGCTGGTGCGTTTTCCGGACATCCTGGCCGACCGCTTGGCGCGGCTGCAGGGCGCGTTCGCCAAGGCGATCGGCGAGTGGCACTACGCCGGCGGCTACACCGCGATCTACCCGATCAAGGTGAACCAGCAGCGCGGCGTGGCTGGCGAGCTGGTCGCCGCCGGCAGCCACGGCTTCGGCCTGGAGGCGGGCTCCAAGCCCGAGCTGATGGCGGTGCTGGCGATGGCGCGGCCGGGTTCCATCGTGATCTGCAACGGCTACAAGGACCGCGAGTACATCCGCCTGGCGCTGATCGGCACCAGGCTCGGCCTGCGCGTGCACATCGTGATCGAGAAGCTGTCCGAGCTGGATCACGTGTTCGCCGAGGCGAAGGCGCTGGGCGTGGAGCCATTGCTCGGCGTGCGCGTGCGGCTGGCCTCGATCGGCGCCGGCAAGTGGCAGAACACCGGCGGCGACAAGGGCAAGTTCGGCCTGTCGCCGAACCAGGTGCTGACCCTGATCGAGCGGCTCGACGCGGCCGGCCTCAAGCACACGCTGAAGCTGCAGCACTTCCACATGGGCTCGCAGATTTCCAACGTGCGCGACATCGCCAACGGCATGCGCGAGGCCACGCGCTATTTCGTCGAGCTATGCCGGATGGGCGTGCCGCTGGAGATCGTCGACGTCGGCGGCGGCCTCGGCGTGGATTACGAAGGCTCGCGTTCGCGCAGCCACAACTCGATCAACTATTCGATCGAGCAGTACGCCGCCACCATCGTGCAGTCGCTGGCCGAGGCGGTCGAGGCCGAAGGGTTGGCCGCGCCGCACATCCTCACCGAGGCGGGCCGCGCGATGACCGCGCACCACGCGGTGATGGTAGTCAACGTGACCGAGGTGGAACCGGTCCCGGCCGGCGCGATCCCGCCGCCGTGCGCGGAGGAGCCGGCGGTGCTGCGCCGGTTGCGCGAGACCTGGGAAGAGCTGGACCGGCGCCCCGCGCTGGAACTGTTCCATGAAGCCCAGCACCACCTCAGCGAAGGCCAGACGCTGTACGCGCTGGGCCAGCTCGCGCTGGCAGACCGCGCGCGACTGGACGAGATGTACTACGCGATCGCCAACGCCGTGCGCACCCGCCTGCTGCCCGCCGAGCGCTCGCACCGGCAGGCGCTGGACGAACTGGACGAGAAACTGGTCGACAAGTACTTCGTCAACTTCTCGGTGTTCGAGTCGATCCCCGACGTGTGGGCGATCGGGCAGATCTTCCCGATCGCGCCGATCGCCCGGCTGGACGAGCGGCCGGCGCGGCGCGGCGTGATCGTCGACCTCACCTGCGACTCGGACGGCCGCATCGACCACTACGTCGACGCCGAGGGCGTCGACGTCAGCCTGCCGCTGCACGCGCTGCGGAATGGCGAAAGCTACCGGCTCGGCATCTTCATGGTCGGCGCCTACCAGGAGACGCTGGGCGACATCCACAACCTGTTCGGCGACACCGACGCGGTCAACGTACGCGTGGACGGCGACAGCTACGCCTTCGCACATATACGCCGCGGTGACACCACCGACCTCATGCTCGACTATGTCGGCTACGACCTTGAGGCGCTGCGCCGGAGTTACCGCGAGCGCATCGCCGGCGCGGGCGTGACCGGCACCGAAGCCGCGCAGCTGTACGGCGCGCTCGATGGCGGGCTCACCGCGTACACCTACCTGGCCGAGGACGTGCGCTGATGGCATGACGGTGGCGCGGGCCTGGCCCAAGGTCCGATGGCGGCGGTCGCGGCGGTGCCTACAATCCGGTGGACGGGCGCACTGACGTGGCCGTGTCTCCCCATTCCCCTCCAAGGAGCAGTGCATGACAAGTCTCAACGGCAAGGTGGCCCTCATCACCGGCGCGGCCAGCGGCCTCGGCAAGGCGATCGCCGAGCTGTACGCGAAGAACGGCGCCAGCGTGGCGATCGCCGACATCAACCAGCAGGCCGCCGACGCGGTGGCGGCCGGGATCAACGCGGCCGGCGGCAAGGCGCTCGGCGTGGCGATGGACGTGACCAGCGAGGAGGCGGTCAATGCCGGCACCGACAAGGTGGTCGCCGCCTTCGGCGCGCTGGACATCCTGGTTTCCAACGCCGGCGTGCAGATCATCAACCCGATCGATCAGTTCGCCTTCGCCGACTGGAAGAAGATGCTGGCGATCCATCTCGATGGCGGCTTCCTCACCACCAAGGCCGCGCTGAAGCACATGTACCAGGGCGACCGCGGCGGCATCGTGATCTACATGGGCTCGGTGCACTCGCATGAGGCCTCGAAGCTGAAGTCCGCCTACGTCGCCGCCAAGCACGGCCTGCTCGGCCTGGCCCGCACGCTGGCCAAGGAAGGCGCCGCGCACAATGTGCGCTCGCACGTGATCTGCCCCGGCTTCGTGCGCACGCCGCTGGTGGAGAAGCAGATTCCCGAGCAGGCTAAGGAGCTGGGCATCACGGAGGACGAGGTGATCCGCAACGTGATGCTGAAGGACACCGTCGACGGCGTGTTCACCACCGTCGAGGACATCGCGCAGACCGCGCTGTACCTCGCGACCTTCCCCAGCGCCGCGCTGACCGGCCAGAGCGTCGTGGTCAGCCACGGCTGGTTCATGCAGTGACGAGGCCCGAACCGGCGGCCTCGCTTGCCGCGGCGGTGGCGCGCGATTACCGCGCCATAGCGCTGGTGCTGCAGGGCGGCGGCGCGCTCGGCGCCTACCAGGCCGGCGTATTCGAGGCGCTGGACGAAGCCGGCCTGCAGCCGACGCGCGTGGCGGGCATTTCGATCGGCGCGCTGAACGCCGCGATCATCGCCGGCAACGCGCCCGGGCGACGGGTGGAACGGCTGCGCGAGTTCTGGGAGGCGATCTGCCGCCCGCCGCTGTGGCCGGCTGCATCGGCACTGCCCTGGTTCGACGCGGTGGCGTGGCCCACCGCATGGCTCAACGGGTTGAGCGGCCTGGCCGCCTGGCGCGCGATGACCGAGGGCCAGGCCGGCTTCTTCCGCCCGCGCCTGCCGCCGCCGTTGCTGGGAGGGCAAGCCGCGCCGGGCAGCGTGAGCTGGTACGACACCGCGCCGCTGCGCGCCACGCTGGAGCGGCTGGTCGATTTCGACCGCCTCAACGACCCGCGGGCGATGCGCGTGGCGGTCGGCGCGGTGAATGTGCGCAGCGGCAACTTCGCCTACTTCGACAATCGCCGCGAACGCCTGCGCCCCGAGCACTTCATGGCCTCCGGCGCGCTGCCGCCGGGCTTCCCGGCGGTGGAGGTCGACGGCGAGTTCTACTGGGACGGCGGCATGGTCTCCAACACCCCGCTGTACGAGGTGCTGAGCGAACGTCCCGGTTGCGACACGCTGGTGTTCCAGGTCGACCTGTGGAGCGCCCGCGGCGCGCTGCCGCGCGACCTTGCCGACGTGGCCGAGCGCAGCAAGGAGATCCAGTACTCCAGCCGCACCCGGCTGGTCACCGAGTTCATGCGTCGCACGCAGGAGCAGCGCCGCCTGCTGCACGACCTGATGGCGCTGGTGCCGGCCGACCGCCGCAACGACCCGGCCTACCGCCATGCCGAGGCGCGTGCGGCGGCGGCGCTGACCAACGTGATCCACCTGATCTACCGGGATCGGCCGCACGAGGGCCATTTCAAGGATTACGAATTCAGCGCCGCCAGCATGCGCAGCCACTGGCAGAGCGGGCTGGACGACATGCGCCACACGCTGGCGCATCCGCACTGGCTGGCTGCGCCCGATCCCGAGCAGCCGTTCGTGACGCACGACGTGCATCGCGGCGAGGCGGGCTGAACGTCTACCGGCCCGGGGCGTGGCCGCTCAACTGTCCCGCGCGACCTGCAGCCCGGCCGCCGACTGGCTGACCGGCATCACCTCGATGCGGCAGATGTCGAGATGCGGCGGCAGGTTGGCGATCCACCAGATCGTGTCGGCGATGTCGTCGGCGGTGATCGGGTGGCTACCGGCGTAGAGCTGGTCGGAGGCGGCCTGATCGCCGCCGGTGCGTACCAGGGTGAACTCGGTCTCGGCCATGCCTGGTTCGATCGAACTCACCCGCACGCCGGTGCCGTGCAGGTCGGTGCGCAGGTTCTGCGAGAACTGGGTGACGAAGGCCTTGGTGCCGCCGTACACGTTGCCGCCGCGGTAGGCGTAGCTGCCCGCGATCGAGCTGATGTTGACGATCGCGCCGCGGCGCGCGATCAGCTGCGGCAGCAGCAGGTGGGTCAGCGTCACCAGCGCGGTGACGTTGGTGTCGATCATCTGCTTCCACTGCGCCAGGTCCGCCTGCTGCGCCGGCGCGGTGCCCAGCGCCAGGCCGGCGTTGTTGACCAGCAGGTCGATGTTGGCGAAAGCGGGCGGCAAGGCCGCGTGCGCCGCGCGCATCGCCGCCTCGTCGCGCACGTCGAACGCCGTCGCGTGCACGCGTTCCGCGCCATGGCGGTCCACCAGCGGCTGCAGCCGTTCGGCGCGCCGGCCGCTGGCGATCACCCGCCAGCCGCCGGCCACGAAACGTTCCACGGCGGCGGCGCCAAACCCGGAGGTGGCGCCGGTGATCCAGGCAGTCTTGGTCGTCATGTGCGGAATGTGGGGTGGGAGGGTGCGTCGGGCCTAGTGGCCTTCCTTCAGCGCGATCGCGTTGATGCCGGCGCCTGCCAGTCGCTGCTTGGTCGATTCCAGTTCGGTGGCCGAGCGGAACGGGCCCAGCCGCACGCGGTGGTAGGTCTGCCCGCCGATGCTGACCGGCTGCACGTTGGCGACGAAGCCCTGCAGCGCGAGCTTGGCCTTCAGCGTTTCCGCGTCGGCGGCGTTCGGGAACGCGCCGACCTGCAGCAGATAGCCGCTGCCGGTCGCGGGTTGCGGCACCGCGCTGGCCGGTGCCGCGGTGACGTCCTGGGTGACCGTGGCCGGCACGTTCGCCGGCGCCGGCTTGGCCGCCTGCTGCGCCTGCAGTTGCGCCGCCTGCTGCTTCTGCTGCTGCTCGACGCGCGCCTGCGCGCTGATCTCGGCGTCGGGGATGCGCACTTCCTTCTCCGACAGCACCGAGTAGAAATCGAATTGCGGCTTCTTCGGCGCGTTGTCGCCGGTGCCCGCCTCGAGTACGCCCGGCGCGCTGCCTCGCTCGGCGGTTGCCTGCGGGTTCGCCTGTGGGCCGTCGGCCTTGCGCAGGCCGGTCAGCAGGCTGCCGCGCATCATCACCGCCATCAGGATCGCGCCGGCCACCAGGCCGACGACGGCGTAACCCCAGCCCGGGAAGCCGCTGCTGCCATTGCGCACGGCCTGCCGGCCCCTGCCCTTGCGTGTTGCCATTACATCTTCTCCGGGGCGCCGAGGCCCAGCAAATCCAGGCCATTCTTCAACACCTGGCGGGTCGCCACCACCAGCGCCAGGCGCGCGTTGCGCAGCGCGGTGTCCTCGACCAGGAACTGGTGCGAGTTGTAGTAGGTATGGAACGCGTTGGCCAGCTCGCGCAGCCACGCCGCGACCAGGTGCGGCTCCAGGTTCGCCGCGGCGGCCTCGACCTGTTCGGGATACTTCGACAGCTCGGTCAGCAGGATCTGCTCGTGCTCGTTGTCCAGCCGGTCGAGGTGGGCGAGGCCATCGGCGAGGTCGACCGTGAAGCCCTTCTCCGGCGCCTGGCGCAGCACGCTGCAGACGCGCGCATGCGCATACTGGATGTAGTAGACCGGGTTGTCGTTCGACTGCGAACGGGCCAGGTCGATATCGAACACCAGTTGCGAATCACCCTTGCGCGAGATCAGGAAGTAGCGTGTGGCGTCGCGGCCGACCTGGTCGATCAGATCGCGCAGGGTGACGTAGCTGCCGGCGCGCTTGGAGATCTTCACCTCCTCGCCGCCCTTCATCACCGTGACCATCTGGTACAGCATGTAGTCGGGGTAACCCGTGGGGATGCCGCAATCGAGCGCCTGCAGGCCGGCCTTCACCCGCGCCAGCGAGCCGTGGTGGTCCGAGCCCAGCACGGTGATGGCCTTGCCGTAGCCGCGCTGCCATTTCGACAGGTGGTAGGCGACGTCCGGTA
Source organism: Rhodanobacter sp. GW835-FHT13D09 (assembly GCF_058793995.1). NCBI lineage: Bacteria > Pseudomonadati > Pseudomonadota > Gammaproteobacteria > Lysobacterales > Rhodanobacteraceae > Rhodanobacter > Rhodanobacter sp. GW835-FHT13D09. The sequence continues at coordinate 222,326 of NZ_JBXAGL010000005.1, forward strand.
CGAAGTAGGTGTAGGTGCCGTCGGACTTGCGCATCACGCGGTCCTTGTCGTCACCGAAATCGGTGGTGCGCAGCCACAACGCACCACCTTCCTCGTAGGTGTGGCCGTGCGCGACCAGTTCGCGCACGGTCTCTTCCACCTTGCCGTCGCTGTACAGCGAGGATTCCAGGAAGTAGGTGTCAAAGCCCACGCCGAATGCCTGCAGGTCCAGGTCCTGCTCGTGGCGCAGGCTGGCCACGGCGAAGCGGCGGATCGCGTCGAGGTCATCGACATCGCCAGCGCCGGTGACCGTTTCGCCGTCGGCGACCACCGATTCGCGGTCGAGGTAGGCGCGCGCCACTTCAGCGATGTAGTCGCCGCGGTAGCCGTTCTCCGGCCAGTGGCTGTTGTCCGGGGTGATCCCGCGGCTGCGCGCCTGCACCGAAATGGCGAGATTGGCGATCTGCACGCCGGCGTCGTTGTAGTAGAACTCGCGCTTCACGTTCCAGCCGCTGGCGTCGAGCAGTCGGCTGAGGCAGTCGCCGATCGCCGCGTTGCGGCCATGGCCCACGTGCAACGGGCCGGTCGGGTTGGCCGAGACGAATTCCACGCCCACGGTCCTGCCGTCGCCGCTGGCATTGCGCCCGTAGGCCTCGCCTTCGGCCATGATCCGCTGCACTTCGGCGTGGTAGGCACCTGGCGCGAGGAAGAAGTTGATGAAACCGGGGCCGGCGATCTCGACTTTCTCGACCAGGGTGTTCGCCGGCAGTGCGGCAACCAGTTTCTCGGCCAGTTCGCGCGGCTTGGCGCGGGCCGGCTTGGCCAGCAGCATTGCCACGTTGCTGGCGAAATCGCCATGCTCGCGGCTGCGCGCTCGCTCGATCACGAAACCGGGCAGGTCAAGGTCGGCGGGCAAGGTGGCGGCGCCTTGCAGGGTCTGGATCGCCTGCCGTACCAGTTCGCGCAGCTGTTCTTTCACGGATGGGGTCGGTTTCGTGATGGAACCGCCAATCCTAACAGACCGGCCCGTGGCGAAACGCGCCGCCATGAGCGATGACGGCGTGGGTCCGGCAGGTTGATCCGGATATGACGGAATCATGATGCGCCGCCGCGAGCCGGCCTGTGGATAAGTCTGTGGGGAAAGCAGCGGGCCATGGTTTTCCACGGACTCGCGGGTGCCAACCATCCCGTAATAAGAAGAAATTATATAGCAATATCAATCTGTTACTCCATCAATCTAGAGTCGACAGGTGGATAGGCCCGGTAGGGCCCGTCTCGCCGTTTTGTGCATAAGTTCCCGAGACTTGGCGATACTTCCGCTCAGGGCGGGCGTCATGCTTTCGTCATGCCGCACTGCGACAATGATCTGGCCGGGGCATGAACTCCCCTCCATGTCACGGTCCGGGGATGCCGCTCTCCCCCAACTCCCACAATCGGCCTCGCGGCGTGGCTCGTGCCACGCCGTTTTTTTGTGGGGCGGTTTCAGAGCAGGCCGCGGGCTGCCATCGACACCGGTTCGCCGCTGCCGATCACCAGATGGTCGAGCACGCGCACGCCGACCAGTTGCAGCGCATCGCGCAATTCGTGGGTGATCGCGCGGTCCGCGGCACTGGGTTCGGCGACGCCGGAGGGGTGGTTGTGAGCGAAGATCACCGCGCAGGCGTTGTGCTGCAGGCAGGCCCGCACCACCTCGCGCGGATGCACGCTGGCGCCGTCCACGGTGCCGCGGAACAGCTCCTCGAACGCCAGCACGCGGTGGCGGTTGTCCAGGTACAGGCAGCCGAACACCTCGTAGGGCAGGTGGCGCAGCTGCGCGCGCAGGTAGTCACCGCTGTCGCGCGGGTCGCCCAGGCTGGGTTTCTCCCGCAGCTGTTCGGCCAGGCTGCGCCGGGCCAGTTCCAGCGCGGCAGCGATCCGCGCACGCTTGGCCGGGCCCAGTCCGCCGACACGGATCGGCCGCTCGGGCCGGGCCAGCAGTGCGCCCAGGCTGCCGGCGTGGGCCAGCAGTTCGCGCCCCAGCGCCAGCGCATCCTTGCCGCGACTGCCGTTGCCCAGCAGCACGGCCAGCAGCTCGGCGTCGGACAGCGCGCCGCTGCCGCGCGCCAGCAATTTTTCGCGGGGGCGTTCCCCCTCGGGCCAGTTGCGGATGCTCATGGCCCTACCATGCCGGAGGCCGTCGGCGCCGGGCAGCGGTATGCTCGAATGAATCCGGTAAGCTACATCTCTGCCCGATTGTCAGGCCCGCCTTACATGAGTCTTGCCCAACGCCGCATCCTGCTGGGAGTGTCGGGCGGCATCGCCGCCTACAAGTCCTGCGAACTGGTCCGCCGCCTGCGCGATCTTGGCGCCGAGGTGCGCGTGGCGATGACCGAGGGCGCCACCCGCTTCGTCAGCCCGACCACCTTCCAGGCACTGTCCGGCCAGCCCGTGCGGGTCAGCCTGTGGGATGCGCAGGCCGAGGCGGCGATGGGCCATATCGAACTCGCGCGCTGGGCCGAACGGATCCTGGTGGCGCCGGCCAGTGCCGACCTGCTGGCGCGGCTGGCGCACGGCTTGGCCGACGACCTGCTGACCACCTTGTGCCTGGCCAGCGCGGCGCCGCTGTACCTAGCGCCGGCGATGAACCGGCAGATGTGGGCGCACCCCGCGGTGCAGGCCAACCTCGACACGCTGCGCCAGCGCGGCGCGCTGATCCTCGGGCCGGCATCCGGCGAGCAGGCCTGCGGCGACATCGGCAATGGCCGCATGCTGGAGCCGCACGAATTGCGCGATGCGCTGATCGCCTCGTTCGGCGATCATCCGCTGGCCGGACTGAAGGTGGTGGTCAGCGCCGGCCCCACCTACGAGGACATCGACCCGGTGCGCTTCATCGGCAACCGCAGCTCGGGAAAGATGGGCTTCGCGGTGGCCGAGGCCGCGGCGCATGCCGGCGCCGAGGTGACCCTGGTGGCCGGGCCGGTAAGCCTGGCCACGCCGGCCAGCGTGGCCAGGCGCATCGACGTGCGCAGCGCGGCGCAGATGCACGCGGCGGTGCTGCAGGCGGCGGCACAGGCGGATATCTACATCGGCGCAGCGGCTGTCGGCGACTACCGCCCGCAGGAGGTGTCCGCACAGAAGCTGAAGAAGCGCGACGGCGGCGACCTGGTGCTGCGCCTGGGCGAGAATCCGGACATCCTGGCCAGCCTCTCGGCGCAAACCGCGCACCCGTTCCTGGTCGGATTTGCCGCGGAGACGCAAGATGTGGCGGCTTATGCCCAGGACAAGCTGCAGCGCAAGGGGCTGGACATGATTGCGGCGAATCAGGTGGGCGACGGCCTCGGTTTCGAGGCTGCCGACAATGCGTTGACCCTGTACTGGGCCGGGGGCATGGTGGAGCTGCCGCGCACGGCCAAGTCCGAATTGGCGCGCCGGCTGGTCGCCCGCGTGGCCGAACGCTACCGGGCGACGCGCGGATGACGATCGACGTCGAGCTGAAGATCCTCGATCCGCGCCTGGGCGACAGCATCCCGCTGCCGCAGGCGGCCACCGCCGGCAGCGCCGGCATGGACCTGCGCGCTGCGCTGGAGCAGCCGCTGACATTGCGGCCCGGCGAAAGTGCGCTGGTGCCCAGCGGCATTGCGATCCACATCGGCGACCCGGGCTGGTGCGCATTGGTGGTGCCGCGTTCGGGGCTGGGCCACAAGCATGGGCTGGTGATGGGCAACCTGGTCGGAGTGATCGACGCCGACTACCAGGGGCCGCTGATGATTTCGTGCTGGAACCGCGGCAGCCAGGCGTACACCATCGCCGTGGGCGACCGCATCGCCCAGTTGCTGCTGGTGCCGGTGGCGCGGGCACGGCTGAACGTCGTGGCCGATTTCGCGCCGAGTGCACGCGGCAGCGGCGGGTTCGGCTCGACCGGCGTCCAATAATCAGGCGGTCGGCCCGGCAGCACCGGTCCGGCCCGCAGCACAGCCGCGGGGGCGGGTATGGCGTTGAACATCGGCAATGAACGGCGGCGGGGTCTCCAGGTCGACTGGCGCGATCTGCTGCCCCTGGCTGGCGGCACTGCCCTGCTGCTGCTGGGGTTGTTCTGTGCCTGGCAGACCTGGCTGATCGCCGACGAAGGCGACGCGATCCGGCGGGTGCATCTGGCCCAGGACGAGGCGGTCAAGGCACTGTCCGAGGAAATCGCCAGCCAGCGCGCCGCGATCGAGAAGGTGCTCGTAACGGTGGATCCGGCGGCGCTGATGAGCGCCCCGGCGCAATCCGCCGTGGCGCTGCGCCAACGCCTGCCGCAGGCGAAGACGCTTGAGCTGTACAGCGGCGACCTGGGCGAGGTGCTGCACGCCAACTATCGCGTGTTCGGCTACGCCAAGGCGGCCCAGCTGATGGGGGCGGAGAGTGCCGACGGGATGCCGCCGGCGCAGAGCGTCTCCTACGGCAGCGGCGATCGCCGCTTGAGCCTGGTGATGCCGCTGGGGCCGCCGCCGCAGGTGCAGGCCTGGGCCTGGGTCGAATTGCCGTTCGCGCCGCTGAAGCAGCGTTTCGACGCGATTTCCCCGGCTGGCGGCCGGCTCGACCTGCGCCAGGGCGACGATCGCGGCAACGTGCAGTTGTATTCGCATGGCACTGACTCGGCCGAGGCCGAGGCGGTCGGCAAGCCGGTTCCCGGCAGCGTGTTCAGCGTGGGCGCCGGCCTGCCAGGCGCCTTCATCGTGCTGCCGCGGTCGTGGCTGCTGAGCGGGCTGCTGGCCCTGCTCGGCCTGGGTGGCGGCGTCCAGCTGCTGCGTCTGCGCCTGCGCTGGAAAGCGGCGCCGGAGGCCGAGGAGCCCGATGTGCCGCTGCCGGCCCGCCAGGTCGCCATAGTCCGGTCGCCGCCGCCGGAGCCGCTGGAGCCGCCACCGGTCGTCGCCGCCCCGGCGGCCGGCATCGACCCAAGCATCTTCCGCGCGTACGACGTACGCGGCGTGGTCGGCAAGAGCCTGAACCGGGACGTGGCGCGGGCGCTGGGCCAGTCGATCGGCACCTTGATGGGCGAGAAGGGCCTGCGCGAAATCGTGGTCGGCCGAGACGGCCGGCTGTCCGGACCGGAGCTGGCCGGCGCGCTGGCCGAGGGCCTGCGCGAGGCCGGCGTCGACGTGATCGACATTGGCGCGGTACCGACCCCGGTGGTGTATTACGCCACCTATCGCTTCAACACCGGCTGTGGCGTGGCGGTCACCGGCAGCCACAACCCGCCGGATTACAACGGCTTCAAGATCGTGGTCGGCGGCGAGACCTTGTCCGAAGGCGCGATCCAGGACCTGTACCAGCGCATCGCCGGCGGCGCGCTGGCCAGTGGCGGCGGTGGCGGCCTGCGCCAGGTGGACGTGGTGCCGGACTATATCGAGAAGATCGTCTCCGACGTGCTGGCCGAGCGCCACCTGAAGGTGGTGGTCGACTGCGGCAACGGCATTCCCGGCGCGATCGCGCCGCAACTGCTGGAAGGTATCGGCTGCGAGGTGGTGCCGCTGTACTGCGACGTCGATGGCACCTTCCCCAACCATCACCCGGATCCGTCGGATCCGCACAACCTGGAAGACCTGGTCCACGCCGTGCGGCAGACCGGCGCCGACCTCGGCCTGGCGTTCGACGGCGACGGCGACCGGCTCGGCGTGGTCAGCCGCTCCGGCGAGATCGTCTATCCGGACCGCCTGCTGATGTTGTTCGCGCGTGACGTGCTGTCGCGTCAGCCCGGCGCCACGGTCATCTACGACGTAAAGTGCACCAGCCACCTCAAGGGGCAGATCCTGGACGCGGGCGGCAGCCCGCTGATGTGGCGCACCGGGCATTCGCTGATCAAGGCGAAGATGCGCGAGACCGGCGCCGAGCTGGCCGGCGAGATGAGCGGGCATTTCTTCTTCAAGGAGCGCTGGTACGGCTTCGACGATGGCCTGTACGCCGCCGCGCGGCTGCTGGAGATCATCGCCGGCGACCTGGAGGGGCGCAGCGCGGAGGGGATCTTCGCCACCCTGCCCAAGAGCATCTCCACGCCGGAGCTGAAGGTCGAACTGGCCGAGGGCGAGCACTACCGCTTCATGGACCAGCTGCGTCAGCAGGCCAGCTTCGAGGGCGCCAGCCTGATCACCATCGACGGCCTGCGCGCGGACTGGCCGGATGGCTGGGGTCTGGTGCGTGCGTCGAACACCACGCCCGTGCTGGTGCTGCGCTTCGAGGCGGACAACCCGGTCGCGCTGGGGAGGATCCAGCAGGTCTTCCGCAGCCAGCTGCTGGCAGTGGACGCCACGTTGACGCTGCCTTTCTGAGAAGCCGCGGGCCCCGGCACCGGGATCCACGCGCCCGCTTTCCGAGGTGCAAAACGGGCGCTTGCATGGACAGGAAGACGCTCGCCACGGCTATGGCGGAAGGAGGACGCCGCCGGTTCCGCGGCGGGAGTTACTGCGCCGGCTGCGCCTGGGCCGTCTTGAGTTCGCGGTAATGCGCCAGCTGCCTGGCCTGCGCCTGCACGGTCTGTTCGCGCAAGGTGTGCTGGCGACGTAGCGTATTGCGCTGGCCGGCGACCACGTTGCGCTGCTGGGCGATACTGTCGGCGAGCGTCTTGGGTACGGTGTCCTTGGCGTTCTCGATGTCGGCGGCGCGGCCGAGCAGGTCGGTCAGCGCCTTCTCCTGGCTGCGCAGGTTGATCTGGGTGGTGTGGATCTGCTGGTCTATGTTGTCCAGCGCCTGCTGCAGCGAGATCTTGTAGGACTCCTCGTCCGGGTAGGCCGACAGCATCTGTACATCGGCGTTCGCCTGCTCCTGCGCGGCCCGTTGCCGGGCGGCCTGTTCGGCGGCCAGCTTGTTGGCGGCGACGCGTTCCTCGGCGGTCAGCTGGCGCGGCACATGCTGTATCACCATGCCGCGGTCGTTGATCAGGTCGTAGCCGTACTTCATCGCCTCGGCGGTGAGGCTGTCGCTGAAATGCATCAAGCCCTGGGCGTCATACCACTTGTAGCGGATGTTGCCGCTATTCTGTGCGTGTACCGACATGCTGGCTAGCAGCATGACGGTAGCGGCGATGAGCAAGGTATTGCGCATGAACTCCCCCTTGGGGAGCCGAGTATAGCCGCCGTCACGACGCTGCCTAGCGCGGCGACGGCGGCGATGATCGCCACTGTGACCGGGTTCGCTGGAGTGTGCCGGCCGGAACGCTGCGATCAGTGCCGGACCCCATAGCGCTCGCGGTAGGCCAGCAGGCGGGTGTGTTCGACCGCCAGTTGCGGCCGCTCGCCGGCATAGGCCAGCACGTCGTCGAGGCTGGTGATTGCGATCACCGGAATACCGTAGTCGGCCGCGACCTCCTGCGCGGCGGAGCGCTCGCCCTGCCCGCGCTCCTGCCGGTCCAGCGCGATCAGCACGCCGGCTGGGGTGGCGCCGTGGTCACGGATCAGCGCCAGCGATTCGCGCACCGCGGTGCCCGCGGTCATCACGTCGTCCACGATCAACACCCGGCCCTTCATGGGCGCACCGACCAGCACCCCGCCCTCGCCGTGATCCTTCGCCTCCTTGCGGTTGTAGGCCCACGGCAGGTCGCGGCCGTGGCCGTCGGCCAGCGCGATGGCGGTGGCGGCGGCCAGTGCGATGCCCTTGTAGGCCGGGCCGAACAGCATGTCGACCGCGATGCCGGCCTGCACCACCGCGGCGGCGTAGGCGCGACCGAGCTGAGCCAGCGCGGCGCCCGAGTCGATCCGGCCCATGTTGAAAAAGTACGGGCTCTGGCGGCCGGATTTCAGGGTGAACTCACCGAAGCGCAGCACTTCGCGACGCAGGGTGAGTTCGATGAAGTCGCGCTGGTAGTCGTGCACGGATCGTCTCGCAAACGGTGGAAGTCGGGGCCGCGGCAGCGGGTGCTGCGGGTCGGCACGGTCGCCATGGTACAGCCGCCGTGGACCAGCCCGTTGCGGGCGGGCGCGTGGACGACGGAGCGGGGCGGCATGGTTGCTATGATGGCCCGCCGCCCGAGGAGTTCGCATGCGCATCATCAGCTTCAACGCCAACGGCATCCGTTCGGCCGCCAGCAAGGGCGTGTTCGACTGGTTGCGTCGGCAGCGCGCCGACGTGGTCTGCCTGCAGGAAACCAAGGCGCAGGAAGGTCAGCTCACCGACCCGATGTTCCGCCCCGATGGCCACCACTGCTTCTATCGTGACGCGACCAGCAAGAAGGGCTACAGCGGCGTGGCGATCTACGCGAAGCGCGAGCCCGACCAGGTGCTCACCGAACTGGGCTGGGACGAGTTCGACAACGAGGGACGTTACATCGAGGCGCGCTTCGGCAAGCTCAGCGTGGTCTCGCTGTACTTCCCGTCGGGCTCTTCCGGCGACGAGCGTCAGCAATTCAAGTTCAAGGCGATGGAGTGGATCACGCCGATCTTCGACCGGTGGCTGAAGAGCGGCCGCGACTATGTGATCTGCGGCGACTGGAACATCGTGCACACCAGGAATGACATCAGGAACTGGAGCTCCAACCAGAAGAATTCCGGCTGCCTGCCGGAAGAGCGCGCGTGGCTGGACCTGCTGTTCCAGGAGCGCGGCTGGGTGGACAGCTTCCGCGCGGTCAAGCCGGACGCGGTCGAATACACTTGGTGGTCGAACCGTGGCCAGGCGCGTGCGAACAACGTGGGGTGGCGGATCGACTACCAGGTCGTCTCGCCAGGCTTGCGTGAGCGTCTGAAGGCGTGCTCGATCTATCGCGACGAACGCTTCTCCGACCACGCGCCCTATACCGTCGATTATGCCGACTGAACCGGTGGCGGCCCGGCCGGCGAAGCCATCGGTATGGCGGGCGTTCGCGCAGCCGGCGGCGTGGACGATGTTCCTGTTCGGCTTCTCCTCCGGCCTGCCGTTCCTGCTGGTGGCCGGCACGCTGGCGTACTGGCTGAAGGAAAACGGCATCGAGCTGAGAGACATCACGATGATCGCCAGCGCCGGCATGACCTACGCGTTCAAGTTCCTGTGGGCGCCGCTGCTCGACCACTGGCGGATTCCCGGTTTCGCGCGACTCGGCCAGCGCCGCGGCTGGCTGCTGTTCGCGCAGCTGGGCGTGGTGCTCGGGCTGCTGGCGATGGTGCTGCTCACTCCGGTACAGCTGGCGCCGTTCGTGGCGGCCACCCTGGTGGTGGCGTTTTTCGGCGCCACCCAGGACATTGCGGTGGACGCCTACCGCATCGAGATCGCGCCGATCGAGGCGCAGGGCGCGCTGGTCGCCACCTACTCGCTCGGCTATCGCATCGGCCTGCTGCTGGCCGGCGCGGTGGCGCTGATCCTGGCCGACCACCTGCCGTGGCGGATGGTCTACGCGCTGATGGCGCTGGCGATGGCGGTACCGCTGGCCACCACGCTGGTCGCGCGCGAGCCGGAGGTGCTGCGGATACGCGCCGCGGGCTGGCGCGACGCGATGCGCGAGAGCGTGATCGATCCGTTCACTGATTTCTTCCGCCGCTATGGCTGGGTGCTGGCCGGCGTGACGCTGCTGTTCCTGCTGCTGTTCAAGATGCCGGAACAGGCGACGATCGGCGGCATCATGAGCCCGTTCTACCGCGACATGGGCTTCTCCAAGACCGAGATCGGCACGATCACCAAGATCTACGGGATCTGGATCGGCATCGTCGGCGTGTTCCTCGGTGGCGCCGCGGTGGCGCGCTGGGGCGCGTGGCGCCCGCTCGGCGTCACCATTGTGCTGTGCGGCTGCAGCAACCTGCTGTACCTGCTGCTGATCGCCCATCCCGGCAACCTGCTGGTGCTGACCCTGGTGATCTCCGGCGAGAACCTTACCTTGGGCATGCTGGGGCCGCCGACCGTGGCGTTCCTCTCCTCGCTGGTCAACCGCCAGCACACCGCGACGCAGTACGCGTTGCTGAGCTCGCTGGTCAACCTGCCCGGCAAGCTGCTCGGCTTCTTCGCCGGCGGCATCGCCACCGCTACCGGCTACGGCGGCTACTTCGTCATCACGGTGCTGGCGGTGCTGCCGGCGATGCTGCTGTTCGCCGGCCTGTGGCGCTACTTCCGTGGCGAAGAGCGTGCGCGCGCCGCGGCGGAAGCTGCCACCTAGACCGTCGATCGTCGGGTGTGGTTGCGCTCACAGCGAAATTGCCAAGTCGGCCACGAAATCATCATCGCGACGTGTGCCGGTGCGGCGGTTGTGCAAGCATCCATGGCACAGGGCCTACGTAACATGGAGTGACGGTTATGCCGGACATGGTCCTGCAGCATGTCGATAGCCTGCTTGTCGAGCGCATCAGGTCGCTGGCCAGGGATCGCCAGTGTTCAATCAACGACGTGATGCTGCACGCCTTGCGCAATGGCTTGGGCATCTCGGCCGCGCAGCAATTCAGCGAGAGTCTGCGTGACCCCGATGCACTGGCCGTCCTCGATGGCGATTGGGAGGCCGCGGAACAGGGGGTATTCCAGGAAGCGCTGCGCGCGCTGGCGCAGACCCGGCCGACTCAGCTGGCGCCGGAAAGTATCGGTCACGCCGGGCGCGCGGCGGGCGCGGAATAGATCGCGCCCAGCATCCGCGGACCGCGGGCGCCGGTGACCGCCGGCAGGTTGCCGGGCAGGCCGAGCAGGCGCTGCCGTGCCAGCCAGGCGAATGCAGTGGCTTCGAGGAAATCCGGGTCGATGCCGTAGCGCGAGGTACCCAGCAGCACGCGCGGCGCCAGCAGTTCGCCGAGACGGCGCATCAGCGCGTCGTTGTGCACGCCGCCGCCGCAGGCCAGCACCTCTTCCGCCTGCGGTGCCTGTCGCGCGATCGCGTCGGCGACGCTGTGCGCGGTCAGTTCCAGCAGGGTGGCCTGCACGTCGGCTGGGGCCAGCGTGGCCAGCGACGAGGCGCGTGCGGCCAGCCAGTCCAGATGGAAATGCTCGCGCCCGGTGCTCTTCGGCGGCGGCAGCGCGAAGTAGGGATCGGCCAGCAGCGCGTCGAGCAGCTCGGCATCGACGCGGCCGCTGACGGCGTAGGCGCCGTCGCGGTCGAACGGCTCGCCGCGCTGGTGCAGGCACCAGGCGTCCATCAGGCCGTTGGCCGGGCCGGTATCGAAGCCGAACACGCTGCCATCGGCGCCGAGCACGGTGATGTTGGCGATGCCGCCGAGGTTGAGCACGACCCGTGCGTGCCCCGGGCGCGCCAGCAGCATCGCGTGCAGCGCCGGCAGCAGCGGTGCGCCCTGCCCGCCTGCCGCGACGTCGGCGCGGCGGAAATCCGCCACTACGTCGATGTTGCAGCGTTCGGCGATCACACTGGGATCGCCCAGCTGCAGGGTGAACGGATATTCGCCGGTAGGTCGGTGGCGCAGCGTTTGGCCGTGCGAACCGATCGCGCGGACGGCCGATGCGGGCGTGCCGCTGTGTTCGAGCAGCCGTGTCGCGGCGTCGGCGAAGCAGTGGCCGATCTGGACGTCCAGCCGTCCAAACGCATCCAGGTCAAGCGCGCTTTCGCCTTGCGCAAGCGCGAGCATCCGCCTGCGCAGATCCTCCGGCCAGGGGTGTGCGTGGCTCGCTTGCAGTTGCGGCACGCCCCGGCTGAAGCCGATCAGCGCGGCATCGATACTGTCGGCGCTGGTGCCGGAGATCAGCCCGATATAAAGCGCCGAGGCATCATCCATGCGCGGCGGGCGCTCAGTTGTCGTGGTTGGCCGGGGCGCCCGCGCGCGCCAGCTTGATGCGGGCGTCGAGCTCGGTCAGTCGCGCCAGCTGCGGCTTCACCACCTCGGCCTTGAAGCGCGCCATCTGCGCGGCCGGCAGCGGCTCCGGCTTGGGCAAGGTCACCGTTTGCGGGTTGCGCTGCGCGCCGTTGACGCGGAATTCGTAGTGCAGGTGCGGGCCGGTGGCGAGGCCGGTCATGCCGACGTAGCCGATCACCTCGCCCTGGCGCACGCGTTCGCCCACGTGCTGGCCTTTCACGAAGCGCGACATGTGGCCGTAGGCGGTGCTGATGCTGCTGCTGTGCTGGATCACCACGAAGTTGCCGTAGCCGCGCTCCCAGCCGTGGTACTTGATCACGCCATCGCCGGCGGCATGAATCGGCGTGCCGCTGGGCGCAGCGTAGTCGACGCCCTTGTGTGCGCGCATGCGGCCGAGGATCGGATGCATGCGCGCGACGCTGAAAGTCGAGGAGATGCGGGTGAAGTCGACCGGGATGCGCAGGAACGATTTCTGGATCGGCCGGCCGTCCTCGCTGTACCAGCCATAGCTGCCGTCAGCCTTCCTGAAGCGGTAGGCGGTATAGCGCTTGCCCTGGTTGATGAACTCCGCCGCGATGATGTTGCCCTGACCGTAACGCACGCCGTCGCGATAGATGTCGTCGTAGATCACCGTGAAGCTGTCGCCCTCGCGCAGGTCCTGCACGAAGTCGATGTCGTACTTGAACAGGTCGGCGAGCTTGCCCACCATCGCCGCGTCCATGCCAGCCTGGTCGCCGGCGGCGTACAGGCTGCTGCGGATCACGCCGTGCGCCACCTGCTCGCGCAGGTCCATGTCGCGTTGCTGCACGGCCACGGTAGGTTGCGCGCCGTCGAGGCGGATGGTCGCGCGGCTGGCCTGGTCGCGGTCGAAGCGGAAGCCGTTGAGGCTGCCGTCGGCACCGAGCAGGAAGTCGAATTCCTCTCCGGGGCGGATGCCGTGCAGCGCGGTCCTGGCGTCGCCGGCGGCATCCAGCACCTTCTGCAGGTCGGCCATGCCGAGGCCACGCGCGGTGAAGATGTCCGACAACGTCTGGCCGGGCTGCACCCGCACCACCTGCCATTCGTCGACGGTGGCGGCCGCGGCATCCGGCGGCGCGACCTTGGGCAACGCCAACGGCAGCAACGAATGCAGTTCCGGCGTGGGAGCGGGGCGCATCGCGCTGGCCCAGGCGGGCATGATGAAGCCGGACAACAGGGTGATCAGCAGTGCGGTGCCGGCGAGCACCAGGTGCTCACGGTGCCAGCGGATCGGTTCGACCTCGCCCGAACGGTTGAACGACCAGTGTGCGCAACGCTCATAGAAACGGGAGTGGCGACGCTGTGCCTTGCGGCAGATAGCCTGCTTGCGGGTTTGCCGCGCCCCCTGATTTTCTTCGGTCATGCCCTGCGCGCCCCGCGATACAAAGTCGCAAACTGCGCGTACCATAACGGTCATGTGTAAATGGCGTCAACGCCTTTTCCATCAAGGGTTTGCGCGATATTCCCGGTTAACGCACAATTAACGCCGACGACGCAGCCACAACCTCGACTGTTGCCCGTCATCGTCATCCTCCAGAGAGATATGCATGAGCGAGCTCGAGCAGGCGCTGTCCACGATTGCGCGTGGCGCCGACGAAATCATCAAGCGGGAAGACCTGGCCGAACGACTGAAGGTAGGCCGTCCGTTGCGGATCAAGACCGGCTTCGATCCGACCGCGCCGGACCTGCACCTGGGCCACACCGTTTTGCTGAACAAGATGCGCCAGTTCCAGGATCTGGGCCATCAGGTGATCTTCCTGATCGGCGACTTCACCGGGATGATCGGCGACCCCACCGGCAAGAACGTCACCCGCAAACCGCTTACCCGAGAGGACGTGTTGGCCAACGCCGAGACCTATGCCGAGCAGGTCTACAAGGTACTCGACCGCGAGAAGACCGAACTGCGCTTCAACTCCGAGTGGTTCGGCAAGATGAATGCAGCCGACATGATCAAGCTCGCCGCCCAGCACACCGTGGCGCGCATGCTCGAGCGCGACGACTTCACCAAGCGCTACGCGGCGCAGCAGCCGATCGCGATCCACGAATTCCTGTATCCGCTGGTGCAGGGCTACGACTCGGTGGCGTTGAAGGCGGACGTGGAGCTGGGCGGCACCGACCAGAAGTTCAACCTGCTGATGGGCCGCGCCCTGCAGGAGCATCACGGCCAGCCGCCGCAAGTCGTGCTGACCATGCCGCTGCTGGAAGGCCTGGATGGCGTCAACAAGATGTCCAAATCGCTGGGCAACTACATCGGCATCAACGAGCCGGCGATCGACATCGTCACCAAGACCATGAAGATCGGTGACGAGTTGATGTGGCGCTGGTTCGAACTGCTCAGTTTCGAGGTGACGCTGGACGAGCTGGCGCGGATCAAGCGGGATGTCGCCGGTGGCGCGCTCAATCCGCGCGACGTCAAGCTGCGCCTCGCGCGCGAACTGGCCGCGCGCTTCCACGATGCGGCCGCCGCCGAGCAGGCGGTCGCCGGTTGGCAGGCGGTGGTACGGGGCGAAGGAGATACCTCGCTGCTGCCGCAGACGGATATCGCTGTGCCTGCCGAGGGCATCCGGCTGGCCGCCCTGCTAACCGCGGCCGGGCTCGCCGGGAGCAACTCCGAGGCAGGCCGCAAGCTGAAGGAGCGCGCCGTGCGCATCGATGCAAGTGTCGTGGAGGATGCGCAGCGTGTCTTCCATCCCGGCTTCGAGGGCGTCCTGCAAGTGGGCAAACGGAACTTCGCGCGGGTCCGGCTCGTCTCCGCCTGAGTCGTGGGCTGGCTGGCCGCCCGTTGACGCAGGGGGAATTTCGGGGCAACTCAGCCGCTTGCGGCACCTGCACGAGATTTTTCTGAAGAAACGCTTGCCAAAATAATCTCACGTCGTATTATTCGCGCCCCGCAGTCGCCCAACGTCGTCAGACGGACCAGCGGGACATCGAAGAAGAGCTTTTTCCAAGGTGTTGACGGACGTAAAAAGCGATGTAGAATGGGCGGCTCACCCGGGACGAAAGGTCACGGGGCGATCACTGAAAA
>NZ_JBXAGL010000006.1:0-202826 GCF_058793995.1 Rhodanobacter sp. GW835-FHT13D09
ATTTCAGTTTCGGTTAAGTTCATGGTGCCCTCCGAGGACTCCATGATACTTCCTATTTAAACGTTACGGTCCACTAGGGACGTTCTGCGGCTCAGAAAGAACTAAGCGGCGGCCGTGAGAATCGCCCCATGCGTCTTTCCAGCCTTCTACGATCCTGCGTTGAACCATGCTGCCTGCGCCTGCCCGGCCTGGGCCTCGCGCTGGTGCTGGCCGGCTGCGCCAGCTACGCGCCGCAGCCGCTCGGCGCGGGGCAGGGCGCGGCGGAAGTGGGGCAGCTGGTCGCACCCACCGCGGCGATGCCGCTGCCGGCGCTGGCCACGCACCGCTTCGATCCATCCGACGGTCTGGACGCCACCGAAGTGGCGATGCTGGCGGTGGCGAACAGCCCGGACCTGCGGGTCAAGCGCGGCGCGCTGGGCATCGCCCGTGCGCAGGCTTTCGCCGCCGGGCTGCTGCCCGACCCGCAGCTGACGTTCGGCGAGGATTTTCCGCGCCATGGCGGGCCGGGGCTGGGCAATGCATTCAACCTCGGCCTCAGCGAGGATGTGACTGCGCTGCTGACCCGCTCGTCGCGGCGGGCCGCGGCGAGCGCCCAGGCCGACCAGGTCAACCTCGACCTGCTGTGGGCGGAATGGCAGACGGTGGCGCAGGCGCGGCTGCTGTTCGACCAGGTGCTGAATCTGCGCGCGCAACAGGCGCGGCTGACCAGCGAGCAGGCGGCGCTGGCCCAGGTCACACCCTACATCCAGGCCGCGCTGCAGGCCGGCAACCTCAGCTACGACAGCGCCAGCGCCGGCCTCAACGCCGCCGCCGACGTGCGCCGGCAGCTGGCCGACAACGCGGTGGCGCTGCACCAGGCAGACAGCGACCTGCACGGGCTGCTGGGCCTGGCCGCCGGCGCGCCGCTCGACCTGGTCGGCGCGCCGTACCAGGCGACGCCGAGCCCCGCGCAGGTACGCCAGGCGCTGGACGACCTGCCGAAGCGGAGGCCGGACCTGCTGGCGCTGCAGGCCGGTTACCAGTCGCAGGAGGCGAAGCTGCGCGCCGCCGTGCTGGCGCAGTTCCCTGCGCTGACCGTCGGCGTCAACACCGCGCGCGACACCAGCGCGGTCTACACCCACGGCTTCAGCATCGGCCTCACGCTGCCGCTGTTCAACCGCAACCGCGGCAACATCGCGATCGAGCGGGCGACCCGCCAGCAGCTGAAGGACGACTACGAGGCGCGCGTGCTGGCCACCCGCAACGACATGCAGCGGTTGCTCGCCGACCTCGCCACGCTGCAGCAGCGGCGTGACGCGCTGGCCGCGCACGCGCGCCAGCTGGATGACGCCCGCGGCGCCGCCGAAGCGAGCTGGCAGCGCGGCCTGCTGGACTGGCCCACCTGGCTGGCCATCCGCAGCAGCGCACTGAGCGCCGACCTCGAGCTGCTCGCCGTGCAGCAGGAGCAGGCGAAGCAGTCGATCGCGCTGGAAGCGCTGCTCGGCAACACCGCGCTGGCCACGCCCGGCCCCTCCGCACCCGCACAGGCCCCCACGCCATGAACCGATTCCTGCTGTTGCCGTTGCTGTGCCTGCTGCTGGCCGCGTGCGGCCACGAGGCCGCCGACGAGGAGGCGAAGGCGGCCGCCGGCCAGGTGCTGGTGACCACCGCGCGGCCGCTGCAACAGACCTTCCATGACACGGTCGAGGCCTGGGGCAGCGCGGCGGGCGATCCGCAGCGCGCGCGCGCGGTCAGCCTCGGCCATGGCGGCCAGGTGGTGGCGCTGGCGGTGGCGGCCGGGCAGAGCGTGCGCCGCGGCCAGCCGCTGCTGACGATCGCCCCCGATCCCGCCGCGCGCAGCGCGTACCTGCAGGCGCAGAGCGCGCTGGAGCTGGCCAGCGGCGACCTCAAGCGTATCGGGCAGCTGGCGGCGCAGCGGCTGGCCACGCAGTCGCAACTGGCTGCCGCGCGCAAGGCGCTGGCCGATGCGCAGGCCGCGCTGGAGGCGCAGCGCGCGCTCGGCGGCGGCAGCACGCAGGAAACCGTCAGCGCGCCGGCCGACGGCGTGGTCGGCACGCTCAACGTGGGGCTGGGCGAGCGCTTCGCCGCCAACGCGCCGCTGCTCGCCTTCATCCCGGCGCACGCGCTGGTGGCGCAGCTGGGCGTGCAGCCGGAGGACGGCGCGAAGCTGCGCGCCGGCATGCCAGTGCAGTTGCACAGCGTGTACGGCGACGCGGCCGACTTCGCCGGCACCCTGCGCATGGTCGGGCAGGCGGTCGATCCGCAGACCCATCTGCTGGGCGCACAGGTCGAGCTGCCCGCCGACGCCGGCGCCACGCTGGTGGCCGGCGCCGCGTTCGAGGCGCGCATCCGCACCGCCGATTTCACCGCCTGGGCGGTGCCGCGCGCGGCCGTACTGCACGATGCGCGCGGCGACTACCTGTTCCTGGCCGAGCAGGGCCATGCCAAGCGCATTGAGGTGAAGCTGCGCAGCCCGGACGGCGACACCGTCGGCGTGCAGGGCCCGCTCGATGCGCAGGCGAAGGTGATCGTGCTCGGCGCCTACGAGCTCAATGACGGCGACGCGGTGCGGGAGTCGGCCAAGTGAGCATCGCCGCATGGATGCAGCAGCATCGCCGCTCGCTGCTGTTCCTTGCCCTGATGCTGGCGATCGGCGGTCTCGCCAGCGCGCTGTGGATGCCGGTGGCGCTGTTCCCCAACGTGGCGTTCCCGCGCGTGCAGGTCACCCTGGATGCGGGCGACCGCCCGGCCGACCAGATGGCGGTGCAGGTGACCACGCCGGTGGAGGAGGCGATCCGCCGCGTGCGCGGCGTGCGCGACGTGCGCTCCACCACCAGCCGCGGCAGCGCCGAGGTGGCTGTGACATTCGACTGGGGCGCGGACATGGCCGCGGCGCTGCAGGAGGTGAACGCGGCGGCCGGGCAGATCCTGCCGCAGCTGCCCGCCGGCACCCAGCTGTCCACCCGGCGCATGGACCCGACCACGTTCCCGGTGCTGGCCTACAGCCTGCGCTCGCACGTGCAGTCGCCGAGCGCCTTGCATGACCTGGCCGAGTATCAGCTGCGCCCGTTGCTGAGCGGGATCAGCGGCGTGGCACGGGTGCAGGTGCAGGGCGGCGAGGTGGCCGAGTTCCATGCCGACGTCGATCCCGGCAAGCTGCGCGCGTTGAACCTGAGCCTGAGCGACGTCGCTGGCGCGGTCAGCCGTGCGGCGACGATCCAGGCGATGGGCCGCGTGTCCGACCACTACAAGCTGTACCTGCTGCTGGCGAACAACCAGCCGACCACCGTCGCGGCGCTGCGCGACATCGTGGTGCGCGCCGGTCCCGCCGGCGTGGTGCGCCTCGGCGACGTGGCGGCGGTCAGCCTCGACCATGTGCCGCAGTGGATCCGGGTCAATGCGGACGGCCAGAACGCCGTGCTGCTGCAGGTCTACCAGCAGCCCGACGGCAACAGCGTGCAGATCGCCGGCGAAGTGAGGCAGCGGCTGGCCGACTACGCGCCGCAGATGCCGGCCGGCGTGCAGATCGCCAACTGGTACGACCAGACCCAGCTGGTGACCGGCGCCGCCACCAGCGTGCGCGACGCGATCCTGATCGGCGTGCTGCTGGCCGGTCTGGTGCTGTTCGTGTTCCTGCGCAACACGCGGGTGATCCTGGTCGCGCTGCTGGTGGTGCCGGCGGTACTGGCGATCACCGTGCTGCTGCTGTCCGTGCTCGGCATGAGCTTCAACATGATGACGCTGGGCGGCATGGCGGCCGCGGTGGGCCTGATTATCGACGACGTGATCGTGATGCTCGAACACATCATGCGCCGGCTCAACCAGGGCGAGGGCGAGGTGCACGAACGGATCGCCGGCGCGGCCCACGAGTTCACCCGCCCGCTGACCGGCTCCAGCGCCGCCACCGTGGTGATCTTCCTGCCGCTGGCGTTCCTCTCCGGCGTCACCGGCGCGTTCTTCAAGGCGCTGTCGCTGACCATGGCCAGCGCACTGGTGATTTCCTGGCTGCTGACCTGGGTCGCGGTGCCGCTGCTGGCCGAGCGTTTCCTCGACCGGCGCCACCTGGCCGAGCATCCGCAGGGGCGCTTCACCCGGTGGATGATGCAGGGCTACCGGAACCTGCTGCAGCGCTGGCTGAAACGGCCGCTGCTGATCCTGCTGCTGGTGCTGCCGCTGCTGCTGGCCGGCGGGCTGGCCTATACCCGCGTCGGCACCGGCTTCATGCCGCAGATGGACGAGGGCGGCTTCATCCTCGACTACCTGTCCAAGCCCGGCACCTCGCTGGAGGAAACCGACCGCCTGCTCAACCAGGTGGAGGCGATCATCCGCGCCAACCCCAACGTGGACACCTACTCGCGACGCACCGGCCTGCAGCTCGGCGGCGGCCTCACCGAGGCGAACCAGGGCGATTTCTTCGTGCGCCTGAAAAACGGCTCGCGCCCGCCCACCGAGGAGGTGATGACCCAGGTGCGCACCGAGGTGGAGAAGAAAGTGCCGGGGCTGGACATCGAGCTGTCGCAGTTGATGGAGGACCTGATCGGCGACCTGGTGGCGGTGCCGCAGCCGATCGAGGTGCAGCTGTACGGCGACGACCCGGCGGAGCTGAACGCCACCGCCGACAAGGTCGCCGGGGCGATCGGCAAGATCAGTGGGGTGGTCGGCGTGCGCAACGGCACCAATCCCGCCGGCGATGCGCTGACCGTGCAGGTCGACCCGGCCAGGGCCGCGCTGGAAGGGCTCGACCCGACCAGCGTCACCGACCAGGTGGCGGCGGCGATCGATGGCACGGTGGCGGCCCAGCTGCCGACAGGCGGCAAGGTGGTCGGCGTGCGCGTGCGCCTGCCGGAGAGCTCGCACCAGCGCCTGGAGCAGGTCGCCGCGCTGCCGATCCGCGCGGGCGACGGCCATCTGCTGCCGCTGTCGCGGGTGGCCACGCTGCGCGAGGTGCAGGGCCAGCCACAGATCACCCGCGACAACCTGAAGCGCATGGTGGCGGTGACCGGCCGCATCAGCGGGCGCAGCCTCGGCGCCGCCATGGCCGACGTGAAGACCGCGCTGGCCAGGCCGGGGCTGCTGCCCAAGGGCATGTACTACCAGCTCGGCGGCCTGTACCAGCAGCAGCAGCAGGCGTTCCGCGGGCTGACCATCGTGATGCTGGCGGCGATCGCGCTGGTGTTCACCCTGCTGCTGTTCCTGTACGAGAGCTTCCGCGTGGCGATCACCATCCTGGCGATGCCGCTGCTGGCGATACCCGCGGTATTCGCCGCGCTGTGGCTGACCGGCATCGAGCTGAACATCTCGGCGATGATGGGCATGACGATGATCGTCGGCATCGTCACCGAGGTGGCGATCTTCTATTTCTCCGAGCTGGAGCAGGCCGCGGCCGAGGCGCCGCTGCACGAGGCCCTGCACGCGGCCGGGCAGCACCGCACGCGGCCGATCCTGATGTCCACGCTGGCCGCGATGCTCACCCTGCTGCCGCTGGCGCTGGCCATCGGCCAGGGCTCGCAGATGCAGCAGCCGCTGGCGGTGGCGATCATCGCCGGCCTGCTGGTGCAGGTGCCGCTGGTGCTGCTGGTGATGCCGGTGCTGTATGCGCTGCTGCGTCGGCGCGACGTGCAAAAAGCGGCCGGCTAAGGCTCGCGTAAGCGATCGCGCACAAGCTGGCCTGCCTCTCCTGCCGTCAAGGGTGACCACCATGCCACGACCGATCCGCAAGCTGCTGCCCGCCGCGCTGCTGGCGCTGGCGTTTCTCCCGCCGGCGCTGGCGGCCGCCGCGCCACCGGCGCCCCGTCTGCTTTCGCGCCTGGCGCTGGGCGGCCCGGGCGGCTGGGATTACCTGGCTTTCGATGCGCCCAGCCGCCACCTGTTCGTCAGCCGCGGCGACCGCGTGCTGGTGATCGACGTGGACAGCGGCAAGCAGATCGGCACGATCCCCGACACCGCGGGCGTGCACGGCATCGCCATCGCCGACGACCTGCATCGCGGTTTCATCAGCGACGGCAGGACCGCGTCGGTGACCGTGTTCGACCTGGCCTCGCTGAAGACCGTGGCGACGATCCGCGGCACCGGCCAGAACCCCGACGCGATCCTGTATGACAGCGCCTCGCACCACGTGCTGACCTTCAACGGCCGCGGCGCCAGCGCCAGCGTGATCGACCCAACGAAGAACGTGGTGGTCGGCAGCATCGCGCTGCCCGGCAAGCCGGAGTTCGCGGTGGCCGATGGCGCCGGCCACGTCTACGTGAACATCGAGGACAAGTCCGAGCTGGTGCAGCTCGATTCGGCCACGGACAAGGTGCTGCAGACCTGGCCGCTGGCGCCGTGCGAATCGCCCAGCGGGCTGGCCCTCGACAACCCGCATCATCGCCTGTTCGCGGTATGCGACAACCGCACGATGGCGGTGCTCGACGCGGCGGACGGCCATCATGTGGCCCATGTGCCGATCGGCGACGGCCCCGATGCGGTGGTGTTCGACGCGGCCGAGGCAACGATCTACAGCAGCAATGGCGGGAGCGGCACGCTTACCGCGGTGCATGAGGACGACCCGGACCACTACCGCGTGACGGCGACCATTCCCACCCAGGCCAGCGCGCGCACGCTGGCGCTCGACCCGAAGCTGCACCGGCTGTACCTCTCCGCGGCGCGCCTGGGGGCGGCCAGGCAGGCCAACGGCCGGCCCACGATCGAGCCGGACAGTTTCGTCGTCCTCACCGTCGGGCGGCCCTGAGCCGGCCGGTCAGGGCGGCGCCGGGATCACCACGCGCACGCGCAGGCCGCTGCCGTACGGCGAGTCGAGCAGCTCGATGGTGGCGTCGTGCAGCTCGGCCGCGCGCTGCACGATCGACAGGCCCAGGCCGTAGCCGTCGCCGCGGCTGCCGGCCTCGCGGTGGAAACGCGCGAACACGCCGGCGCGGTGTTCGGCGGGAATGCCGGGGCCGTCGTCGGTGACATCGATCAGCGCGCCCTGCGTGGTACGGTCGAGCGACAGCTGCACCCGTCCGCCAGCCGGGGCGTGGCGCAGGGCGTTTTCCAGCAGATTGCGCAGCAGCGCGGCGAGTGCGGCCTCGTAGCCCTGCACCGCCACCTGCGGCATCAGTCGCGCGAAGCTCAGTTCCGCACCGCTCTCGGCGATCACCGGCGCCAGCTCCTCGATGACGTCCATTGCCACGGCGACCAGGTCGACCCGGCCGCGCTGGCCCGAAGCGGCACCCGCTTCCAGCCGGGCCAGCGCCAGCAGCTGCTCGATCCGCCGCGCCAGCGCGGCAAGGCCGTGCTGGGCGTTGCCCAGCGCGAGGTTCAGTTCGGCCGGGTCGGTGCTGGTCATCGCGCTTTCGAGGTTGATCATGGCCGAAGCCAGCGGCGTGCGCAGCTCGTGCGCCACGTCGGCGCTGAAGCGGCGCTCGCGCTCCAGCGCGTCTTCCAGCCGGGTGAGCTGTTCGTTCAACGCCGCCAGCACCGGCTGCAATTCCTGCGGTGCGTCGCGCAGCAGCACCGGCTCGCGGCTGCCCGGCTGCCGCGACGACAGCGCGCGGGTCAGCGCCTCCAGCGGGCGCAGGCCGCGGCGTATCGCCCAGCCCACCAGCAGGGCCAGCAGCGGCAGGCCGATCAGCAGCGGCAGGCTGTGCTCCAGCCACACCGCGTGCATGATCTCGTCGCGGCTGTCATAGCGCTCGCCGGTGCGGATCACCACGCGGTTCGCCGTGTCGTGCAGGGTGAACACGCGCCAGCGGTACGGCCCCAGCCGCACGTCCTGGAAATCCGCGTCGCCGGCCTGCGGCGGCGGCATGCCGGCGAGGTTGGCGGTGGCCAGCGCCATGCGGCCGGTGTGGTCGAACACCTGGAAGCCGACCTCGGACTCGTAGGTGTAGCGTTGCCGCGGCGGACTGCCGACGAGGCGAGCCTCGATCGGCACCAGCAGGCGGTCGGCATCGCGGCGCTGCAGGGCGTCCAGGTCGGCATGCCCGATCAGCACCTGCAGCGTGCGCGCCGACTGCGCCAGCCGGCCGTCGGACAGCTCGCCCACTTCGCGGACGGTGCGCTTGAAGCTGAGCACGCCCAGCGGCAGCAGCACCGCGGCGAGCACCACGATGACCAGCCAGCGCAGCCGGCCGTGCAGGCTGGCCGGCCTCACTTCGGCTCCCGCGCGATCATGTAGCCGAAGCCGCGCACGGTCTGGATGGTGTCGAAACTCAGCTTGCGGCGCAGCGTGTGCACCAGCACCTCCAGCGCGCTGGAGCCGACCATGTTGTCCAGGCCGTACAGGGAATTTTCCAGGTTCTCGCGGCGCACCAGCCGGCCGGCGCGCTCCATCAGGATCTGCAGCAGGGCGAATTCGCGCTTGGTCAGCTCCACCCGCTGGCCGCGGAAAACCACCTCGGAGGTGCCCAGGTCCAGGCTCAGCGCGCCGGCCTCGATGCGGTTGGCGGCCAGCCCCTGCGTGCGGCGGGTCAGCGAGCGGATGCGCGCGGCCAGTTCCTCCAGGTGGAACGGCTTGGTCAGGTAGTCGTCGGCGCCGGCGTCGAGGCCGCTCACGCGGGCCTCCAGGCCGTCGCGCGCGGTCATCACCAGCACCGGCGTCTTGACGTGCAGGCGGCGCGCCTCGACCAGCACGTCGAGGCCGTCCTTGCCGGGCAGGCCGAGGTCGAGCAGCACCAGGTCGGCGGTCTCGTCGCGCAGCGCGAGCAGCGCCTCGCGGCCGTCGCGCAGCCAGCTGACCGTATAGGCGAGGCGTTCCAGCGCGCGCTGGATCGCGGCGCCGAGCTGGAGATCGTCCTCGACCAGGATGATGTGCACGAACAGGCTCCTTCGGCCGCAGGGTCACACGGTAGCGCGATTCGCCGGAAGATTATCCGGCGATCCGCTTACGAACTGCTTAAACATCAGCAATGCGGGCGCGACTTGTTTGCCGGGCGCTCGGCCCGGACTATAGAATCGGGCGAAGCGGCGTGGAGTCATTCGGGCGGTCGCAACGACGGCCCGCGATACGCAAGTGCTCCATCCGCCGTAGTGCGCGGACGCTCATGAAAAGTCCAGGGCGCGATGCCCCGGTTTTCTGCCGGAGACACCACCGACAACCTTTCAAGCGAGCGCCGCGACCGATGCCTGACAACATCCTGCTTAGCACCGTCCTCGGCCTGCCGTTCGCCGCCGCGGTACTGGTGTGGCTGCTGCGCTCGCGTGGGCGCAGGCTGGCGATGTGGCTGATGACCGGCACCGCGCTGCTTGGCCTGTTCCTCTCGCTGTGGCTGTATCCGGCGGTCGCCGGCGGCGGCGCGCTGCGCCAGGTGATGCTGTGGGCGCCGGGGCTGGGCCTGGACCTGGCGCTGCGGGTGGACGGCTTCGGCTGGCTGTTCATGCTGCTGGTCTGCGGCATCGGCCTGCTGGTGGGCATCTACGCCCGCTACTACATGCCGACGGACGATCCGCTGACGAGTTTCTTCGCGCTGCTGCTGGCGTTCATGGGCTCGATGCTGGGCATCGTGATGTCCGGCAACGTGATCCAGCTGGTGTTCTTCTGGGAGCTGACCAGCCTGTTCTCGTTCCTGCTGGTCGGCTACTGGCACCACGGCGCGTCCGCCCGCGACGGTGCGCGGATGGCGCTGGTGGTCACTTCCGGCGGCGGCCTGTGCCTGCTCGCCGGCATGCTGCTGCTGGGTCATATCGCGGGCAGCTACGACCTCGACGCGATTCTCGCCGCCGGCGACGCGGTGCGCGCGCACCCCTGGTACACGCCCACGCTGCTGCTGATCCTGCTCGGCGCGTTCACCAAGAGCGCGCAGTTCCCGTTCCATTTCTGGCTGCCGCAGGCGATGTCGGCGCCCACCCCGGTATCGGCCTACCTGCATTCGGCCACCATGGTGAAGGCCGGCGTGTTCCTGCTGGTGCGCTTCTGGCCGGTGCTGGGCGGCACCGAAGAGTGGTTCTGGATCGTCGGCGGGACCGGTCTGGTCACGCTGGTGCTGGGCGCGTACTCGGCGATGTTCGAGCAGGACCTGAAAGGCGTGCTGGCCTATTCGACGATCAGCCACCTCGGCCTGATCACCATGCTGGTCGGCCTGGGCAGCGCGCTGGGCGTGGTCGCCGCGATCTTCCACATCGTCAACCACGCCACCTTCAAGGCCTCGCTGTTCATGGCCGCCGGCGCGGTCGACCACGAGGCCGGCACGCGCGACCTGCGCAGGCTCGGCGGGCTGCGCCGGGTGATGCCGGTCACCGCCACGCTGGCACTGGTCGCGGCGGCGGCGATGGCCGGGGTGCCACTGCTGAACGGCTTCCTGTCGAAGGAGATGTTCTTCGCCGAGACGCTGGCCGGCCGGCATGGCCCGCTGCTCGACGTGCTGTCGGTGGTGATCGCGGTGGCGGCCAGCGCGTTCGGCGTGACCTATTCGATCCGTTTCGTGCGCGGCGTGTTCTTCGGCCGCATGGCCACCGGCCTGCCGCGTCAGCCGCACGAGCCGCCGCTGTGGATGCGCTTGCCGATCGGCCTGCTGGCGCTGGCCTGCCTGCTGGTGGGCGTGCTGCCGGCGCGGGTGATCGGGCCGTCGCTGCGGGTGGCGGCGAGTGCGGTGCTGGGCGCCGGCCACCTGCCGGACTACAGCCTGGCGGTATGGCATGGCCTGACCACGCCGCTGCTGATGAGTGTTTGCGCGTTTGCGGCGGGCTGCCTGCTGTTCGCCGCCCTGCGCCACCGTTTCGCCGGGTTCGAGGCGACGCCGCTGACCGGGCGGCTCAGCGGCAAGCGGATGTTCGAGCGGGTGCTGGCCGTGCTCGCCGCGGATATCCCGCGTCGGATCGAGCGCCGCTACCCGAGCCGCCGGCTGCAGCCGCAGCTGCTGCTGATCGTGCTGCTGGCGCTGGTGGCCGGCACGCTGGCGGCGACCAGCGCGCCGCTCGGCTTCCGTCCGCTCTGGTCCAGCGTCGACCCGGCGTTTGCGTTGCTGTGGCTGCTCGGCGCCGCCTGCGCGATCGGCGCGGCGAGCCAGGCGAAGTTCCACCGCCTCGCCGCGCTGGTGCTCACCGGCGGCGCCGGGCTGGTGTCGTGCGTGAGCTTCGTGTGGCTGTCGGCGCCGGACCTGGCGGCGACCCAGCTGCTGGTCGAGGTGGTTACCACGATCCTGATCCTGCTCGGCCTGCGCTGGCTGCCCAAGCGCATCGAGGGGCTGGCGTCGGAGAGTCGCGCGCACCGCTTCCGGCGCCGGCGCGACGTGTTCATCGCGATGGCGGTGGGCCTGGGCGTGGCCAGTCTGGCGTACGCGGCGATGATGCATCCGGTGGCCGACTCGATCTCGCGCTTCTTCCTCGAACGGGCGTACACCGAAGGCGGCGGCCACAACGTGGTCAACGTGATCCTGGTCGATTTCCGCGGCTTCGACACGCTGGGCGAGATCAGCGTGCTGGCGATCGTGGCGCTGACCGTGTTCGCCCTGTTGCGCCGCTTCCGCCCCGCCGCCGAGAGCATTCGTGCGCCGTTGCAGCCGCAGCGGCAGGTTGCGCCCGATGTGGACGACGCCACTCGCGCGGTCGATCATTCGTTGACCGATTACCTGATGATCCCGGGCCTGATCATCCAGCTGATGTTTCCGGTGATCCTGCTGTTCGGCCTGCACCTGTTCCTGCGCGGGCACGACCTGCCGGGTGGCGGCTTCGTCGCCGGCATCACCGTGGCGGTGGCGCTGATCCTGCTGTACATGGCGCGCGGCGCGCGCTGGGTGGAGGCGCACCTGCGCGTGCTGCCGGTGCGCTGGATCGGACTGGGCCTGCTGCTGGCGGCGGGTACGGGGCTGGGCTCGCTGGCGTTTGGCCGTCCATTCCTCACCTCGTATTTCCGCTACGCGGAGCTGCCCGCGCTGGGCCAGCTGCCGCTGGCTTCGGCGGTGCTGTTCGACCTGGGCGTGTTCGCCGTGGTGGTGGGCGCCACCACGCTGATGCTGATCGCGCTGGCGCACCAGTCGCTGCGCCGCCCGCGCCAGCCGGCGGACCTGCCGGGAGGGCAGGGCTGATGGAACTGGTCCTCGCCGCCGCCATCGGGGTACTCGCCGCTTCCGGTGTGTGGCTGCTGCTGCGCCCGCGCACGTTCCAGCTGATCATCGGGTTGACCCTGATCTCCTACGCGGTGAACCTTTTCATCTTCTCCATCGGCGGCCTGCGCACCGGCGCCGACCCGGTGCTGCAGGGCGCCGCCGGCGACATCGCGCAGTACGCCGACCCGCTGCCGCAGGCGCTGGTGCTCACCGCGATCGTCATCGGTTTTGCCACCACCGCATTGTTCCTGGTGGTGCTGCTGACCTCTCGCGGCCTGACCGGCAACGACCACGTCGACGGCGAGGACGGCATGCCGTGAGCAATCACCTGGTCATCGCGCCGATCGTCACGCCGCTGCTGGTGGCCGCGCTGCAGCTGCTGGTCGGTGAGAAGCGCCGGCGCACGGTGCTGGCGCTGAGCGTCGCCTCGTGCGTCGCGCTGGTGCTGCTGGCCGCCGCGCTGATGCAGGCGGTGTCCGCGGATGGCGCGCTGGCCGCGGTCTACCGCATCGGCGACTGGCCGGCGCGCTTCGGCGTCGTGCTGGTGGCCGACGGGCTGTCGGCGCTGATGGTGCTGCTGACCGGCGTGCTGGCGCTGGCGGTGCTGCCGTACGCGCTGAGCCGCTGGCAGCACCGCGGCGGCCACTTCCAGCCGCTGCTGCAGTTCCTGCTGATGGGCCTGAACGGCGCCTTCCTCACTGGCGACCTGTTCAACCTGTTCGTGTTCTTCGAGGTGCTGCTGGCGGCGTCCTACGGCCTCGCGCTGCACGGTTCGGGCGTGCGGCGGGTCAGCGCGGGGCTGCACTACATCGCGGTGAACCTGACCGCCTCGATGCTGTTCCTGCTCGGCGTCAGCCTGATCTTCGGCGTCACCGGCACGCTCAACATGGCGGCGCTGGCCGAGCTGATCCCGCACGTGCCGGAGCGCACCCGCGCGCTGCTGCACGCCGGCGCGGCGATCCTCGGCGTGGCGTTCCTGATCAAGACCGCGATGTGGCCGCTGGGCTTCTGGCTGCCGCGCACCTATGCGGCCGCGTCGCCGGCGGTGGCGGCGATGTTCGCGCTGATGACCAAGGTCGGCATCTACGTGCTGCTGCGGCTCGGCCTGCTGCTGTTCGGCGATGGCGCCGGGCCGGCGTCCGCCCATTTCGGCAGCGGCTGGATGCTGTGGGGCGGCGTGGCCACGGTGGCCGCCGGCACCGTCGGCATGCTGGGCGCGCGCGACCTGGCGAAGCTGGCCGGCTACAACGTGCTGATCTCCTCCGGCACCCTGCTCGGCGCGATCGGCCTGCAGCAGCCGGCGGTGACCGCCGGCGCGCTGGCCTACCTGGTGGTCTCCACCCTGGCGATCGCCGCGTTCTTCCTGGTCGCTGGCCTGCTTGCCTCCGACGGCGACGACGATACCGACGATACCTTGAGCCTGGAGCCGTACGAGCAGCCGGGTGAAACCGCCACGAACGAAAGCCGGTACGCGCAGGAGGACGAGAGCCGGGTGATGATTTCCGCGCCGATCGCCATGCTCGGCGCCAGCTTCCTCGCCTGCGCGCTGCTGCTGGCGGGGCTGCCGCCGCTGTCCGGCTTCCTCGCCAAGTTCGCCATGCTGGCGCCGATGCTGGAGGCCGGCTCGCGGCCGGGCGCGCTCGTGTTGTTCACCCTGGTCATCGTGGCCGGCTTCGGCACGGTGATCGCGATGTGCCGTGCCGGCATGCAGATTTTCTGGGTCGAACCCGAGCGACTGTTCCCGCAGGTGCGGCTCAGCGAGACGGTCTCGATCCTGGTCCTGCTCGGGCTGTGCCTGCTGCTGACCGTGGTGGTCGAGGCGCCGCTGCGCTACCTGCGCGACACCGCGCGGCAGATCCACACGCCGGCTGGGTACGTCCACCAGGTGTTGCCGGCCGCGGAGGCGCCGCCATGATCAGGCGCTGGTTGCCGTATCCGATCCTGTCCGTGCTGCTGTTGCTGATCTGGCTGCTGCTGAACCAGAGCATCGCGCCCGGCACGCTCCTGCCCGGTGCGCTGCTGGGTGTCGCGCTGGCGAAGGTGTTCGGCCTGCTGCGTCCGCCGCAGGCGCACCTGCGCAACTACCCGCTGCTCGGCCTGCTGTTCGTGCGCGTCGTGCTCGACATCGTGCGCTCCAACATCGCCGTGGCCCGGCTCGTCCTGCGCCGCGACAGCCGCACGCACTCCGGCTTCGTGGCGAT
Organism: Rhodanobacter sp. GW835-FHT13D09; assembly: GCF_058793995.1. Taxonomy (NCBI): domain Bacteria; kingdom Pseudomonadati; phylum Pseudomonadota; class Gammaproteobacteria; order Lysobacterales; family Rhodanobacteraceae; genus Rhodanobacter; species Rhodanobacter sp. GW835-FHT13D09. Next base: position 14,225 of record NZ_JBXAGL010000006.1, read on the forward strand.
CCCGCTGGCCCTTACCGACCGCTACGGCCTCGCCGTGCTGGCGTGCATCATCACCTCCACGCCGGGCACGATCTGGGTCAGCTACGACCCCAGCGCGAACATGCTGCTGATCCACGTGCTGGACCTGGTCGACGAGGCGGGCTGGATCGACACGATCAAGCGGCGCTACGAACGCCCCCTGCTGGAGATCTTCCAATGAGCCACGGTTTGCTGCACGCCGCCGTCATCGTCGCGCAGATCCTGCTGCTGCTGGCGATGAGCTTCTCGATCATCCGCATGGTGCGCGGCCCGCGCGCGCAGGACCGCGTGCTGGCGCTGGACGCGCTGTACGTGAATGCGATGATCCTGTTGCTGACCATCGGCATCCGCAGCGGCAGCCTGCTCTACGTCGAGGCGGGATTGATCATCGCGCTGCTCGGCTTCGCCGGCACGGTGGCGCTGTCGAAATTCCTGATGCGCGGGCAGGTGATCGAATGAGCCATTTCGACGCGCTGCCGCCGTGGGCGGCGATCCTGGTCGCCGTGTTCGTCATGCTGGGCGCGCTGTTCGCCTTCGTCGGCTCGCTCGGCCTGCTGCTCCTGAAGAACTTCTACCAGCGCGTGCACGCGCCGACCCTGGGCAGCACGTTGGGCACGTTCTTCATGCTGGCCGGCTCGATCACCTGCTTCTCGGTGCTGCACGGCCGGCCGATCTTCTACGAAATCCTGATCGGCGTGTTTCTCACCCTGACCACCCCGATCACCCTGATGCTGCTGGTGCGCGCCGCGCTGTACCGCGACCGCGAGGAAGGCTCGGCGGACGTGCCGCAGGCGACGCCGCACGAGTGAGCGCGGCGCCTCCGTCGAGGGTGGTGCGCGAGCAGCGGGGACTCGATCAGGCGAGCCGCACACCGCGCTCGTGCGCCCACGTGACCACCGCTCCGCCGCAAACTCCTTATCCAAAGACAAGGCCGCTCACGATGGCCACGATAAAACGTCCGCTGATCAATGGTCCGCTCACTTCTTCTCGACCACCACCATCCATACGGTTCCTGGATGGGAAGAAGGAGTCATGCCATTGACCACCGGTTGCAGCGCAACGATTGTCCAGCCCGCTTCAGCGAGTTCCGGGAGCGTGTGGTTGCCCGCACGCGTTTGTTGCTCGGTGGCAAAGGTTGGCGCCAAGACGAGAAGCCATTTTTGGTCTGAGCATCAAGCAGAAGTGAAGTCTTGCAGCGTGCCTGCACCCGGACGCCGGAGGGTGTAGGCAGTCAGCGGCACCAGCGAGGAAGCCAGCGCCAGCGCGAGCAGCGGGCCGTAGTCACCGCCGGCCAGCAGCCTGCCGGCCAGCCCGGGGCCGACCATCGAGCTGCAGGCGAACACCGCCGGCACCAGCACGATAGCGCGGCCGCCAGCGTCGCTGCGGGCGATCGCGGCGGTCTGGAACACGCAGCTGCAGCTGAAGGAAAACTCCCAGATCCAGGCTCCGAGCGCATAGGGCAGGAAGCCGTGCGCCACCGCCAGCAGCGCAAGGCCGGCGCCGATGCCGGTCAATGTCAGAACGTGGGGCAGGCGCTCGCCGAGGCGGTCGCCGACGGCGGCCACGGCGAACGCGGCGGTGCCGCCCAACAGCTTGAGTACGGCAAACACCATGCCGGTCTCGGTCGGCGCGATCTTCAGGTCGCCGCCCATGCGTGCGAGGAAGGCCCACAGGCCGATGTTGCCCACCAGGAACAGGAAGAACACCGCGAGCGTCAGCACGCTGCCCGCCGGCAGCCGGCCGTGCGACTGCGCGGCACTGGCCGGAACGAGCGGATGACGCGGCACCCAAAACGCGGAAAGGCCGAGCAGGGCGACCACGAGCGCGAGCGCCAACGCCGCGCCGGGGTATTTCCAGTACGCGATCACCAGCGGCGGCAGCGTGAAAAGAACCAGCGCGGTGATGCCGAGCTCGGTGCCCTGGCGCACGCCGTAGGCGCGCACCTTGTTCGGCAGGTCCGACAGCACGCGCATGCCCAGGCAGGTCATGGTGGAGGCGAAAAAGCCGATCGCCGCCCACGCGACGTAGAGGAACTGCAGGTGCTGCACGAAGGCGCTGGCCGCGAAGGCTAGCGCGGCGCCGGCGGCACTGACCATGGTGAGCAGACGCCAGTCGAGCCGGTTCATCCATGCCGGCGCGCTCAACGTGCCGACCAGGTAGCCGGCGAAGCAGGTCGAGCCGATCAGACCTACGGTCTGTGCCGGCAGGCCGAAGCTTTCGGCGAGGCTGCCCAGCAGCACCGGCAGCGCGTTGAAGGGCAGGCCGCCGATGGTCGAGGCGATGCTCGCCGCGGCCACCACCACGAGCAGCTTGCGTTGGCCCTGGATCACGTCGCGACGCTCACATGTAGAGGATCAGCAGGTCGTTGATGACCGAGGGACGGTCCTGGCCGACGACGTGGATGTTCAGCTCCTGCGTCACCAGCACGCCGCTCTTCGCCGGCTCGACCGCCGTGATGCGGCTGCGCGCGTGGATGCGGCAGCCCGCCGGCACCGGCGTGGGGAAGCGCAGGCGGCCGCTGCCGTAGTTCACCATGTTGGTATAGTCGACGACCTCGTAATCGAGCGGCAGCTTCAGGCGGCTGACCAGCACCTGCACCAGCGCACCCTGCGCGATGGCGGTGCCGAACGGGCTCTGCGCCCTGGCGCGTTCCGGGTCGGTGTGGATCCAATAGTCGTCGCCCGACAGCGCGGCAAACTGGTCAATGATCTCCTGGGTGACGGCGAACTCATTCGACCAGCCGCCGAACGCCTCGGACACCAGGCTGCGCATCGCAACCAGGTCCTTGCACGAGATGCGGCGTTTTGGCGTTTCCGGCACGGGGGCGACGGCAGCAACAGTCGCGGTATCGCCGGCGATCGCCGGCGGGAAGTCTGACTCCGCCGGCGCGTAGCGCAGCAGCGTGACGCTGCCGGGGCGTTCGTCGAACACCGGCCGCACGCGCTGGCCGATCTTCCACGCCTCGGGCGGCGCGCCGACCAGGGTGGTGTTGATGTGCGGGCCCTCGTCGAGCTGCACCACGGCGAGCAGTTGCGGCATCTCGTCGGTGAACTCGGGCAGGGTGGGTACGCGGGCCACGGTGTAGCTGTACAGCGTGCCGTTGCCGGACACGCGGCGCCAGGCCAGCGTCTGCGCGGCGCAGGCCGGGCAGTGGGTGCGCGGGAAGAAGATCCAGTGCCCGCAGGCCTCGCACTGCTGGATGCGCACATCGTGCGCCTCGAGGCCGTCCCAGTACGGCTGCGAGGTCGGCGTGGGCTGCGGGAGCGGCTTGTTCCAGCTCATCATTCGGCTCCCCGCAGGATCAGTGCGCCCTGTTCGCTCATCACGCCGCCGGTGCCCGAAACGTAGGCGAGGTCGTGGCGCTTGAGCTGGCGCGCGCCGGCACGGCCCTGGATCTGCTGCATAGCCTCGATCACCTGGCTCATGCCGCCGGCGCTGCCCGACTGGCCGAAACTGAGCTGGCCGCCGTGGGTGTTCATCGGGAAGTCGCCGTCGAAGGTGAAGTCGTGTTCGCGCAGGAAGCGCATGCCGGTGCCCGGCACGCAGAAGCCCGCGCCCTCCAGCGACAACAGCACGGTGATGGTGTAGCAGTCGTAGATCTGCGCCATGTGCACGTCGGCGGCCCGGCAGCCGGCCATCTCGAAGGCCTTGCGCGAGGCCGGTACGATCGGCGTGGCCAGCATGTCGGTGGCATAGCTGGGTGACTTGGTCTGCACGTGTTCGCCACAGCCGACGACGCGCACGCCGCGGTGCCGGCAGTGACGTGCGATGTCCTCGCGCGCCACGATTACCGCGGCGCCGCCGGCGACCGGCATCACGATCTCCAGCATGCGCAGCGGCTCGGCCACCATGCGCGAGGCGAGCACGTCATCCACTGTGATCGGCTGGCCGTGGAACAGTGCGTCGGGGTTGTTGCAGGCGTTGTGCCGCTGCGCTACGCAGATGCGCGCCAGTGCACCGTCGTCGTAGCCGTACACCGCACCGTAGCGCTGCGCGATCATCGCGTAGCCGGTGTTCTGCGCCATGTGGCCGTAGGGCAGGTCGAACTCGGCCTCGGGCGCGCCGTAACGGGTGCTGTGGCCACCGTAGCGCGAGGCCTTCATCACCTCCGCCGCGTGGTCGTCGTGAGCGTGCGTCGGCGCCATGCGCGCGGGGATCACGCAAAGCACGGCGTTGCACAGACCCAGCTCGATCGCGGCGGCGGCGCGCCATACGGCGCCCACTGAACTGGCGCCGCCGAGGTCGATGACCTCGGCGAAGTTGAGCTTGATGCCGAGGTATTCGCCGACCATCGCCGGCACGAACTGGTTGGCCTCGTGGAAGTAGGCACCGGTGACGACCAGGCCATCGAGTTCCTGCAGCGCCAGGCCGGCATCGGCCAGCGCCTGGCTGGCCAGATCCGCGACCTGCTCCAGATGGAACATGCGCGGTGCGGTGGCGTATTTCTCCGGCTTGTACTGCGCGGCCCCGACCAGCGCCGCCTTGCCTTGAAGTCCCATTGCCTGCCCTGCGTAGTGGTGCCGTGGCCTGCATTGTCGGCAGTCGGCGCCGCGCCGGCCATCGTCTGTTGAGACTAGCCGCGGTCGCACGGCTTGAAAGATACGCCGTTTGGACGATGCTGCCCGCCAGGCCGGCGTCCAGCATGCTGCCGATCATCAGGCCCGGGCTGGGTTGGTCGTGACGAAGGCCGGCGGACCGGTGCCTTGCCAACGTGGCTATTGGAGGAAACATGACCGTGTTCGTGCATCAGTACCTGTGCCGCCTCATCCTGCTCGCCACGTTCGCCTTGTCGTTTTCCAGCGAGGCCGCCATGGCGGCGGACTTGCCGGGATCCGCGCAGGCGCTGGCGGGTAATGCCACGCAGGTGGCGGCGGCCAGGGCCGAGGTGTTCCGGGCCAATCCGCAGTTGCTGCAGTCGATCATGCGCGGCGGCAGCTTCAGTGGCGATGACTTCTCGATGGAAATCGCCAACCACATGTACAGCCGCACGGATGCGAAGGCCATCGCCGATGCACGCAGGATGCTGAAGATCGAGCCGGAGGGGCCGCGCACCTGGCTGCTGCGCTTCCCGTTCGTGAACGTGACGGTGTTCGAGACCGACGCCGGCTTGGTGCTGGTGGATTCCGGCTACGCGCCGGCAGGCCCGGCGCTGGCCGATGCACTGAAGAAGCTCAGCGACAAGCCGGTCAACACGATCATCCTTACCCACCATCATCCCGACCATGCGCCAGGTGCCTGGGCCCTGATGCAGGGAGCGCACCCGCCGCGCGTAGTGACGACGGATCTGTTCGTGCGCGAGATGGAGCGCGATTTCCTCACTTATGGCGAGCTGGCGCGCAACGACCAGCAGGTGGTGGTGCCGCATGGCTGGGCCGACGTCGTGCGCCCCACCCAGACCTTCCACGACAAGCTGACCCTGCATATCGGCGGCGAGGATTTCGTGTTGACGAATGCTGATGGCGAAACCGAGGGTCAACTCTGGGTGTGGGTGCCCGGCCGGCGCATCGTGGTCTCGGCCGACTACTTCCAGGGTGGCTTCCTGCCCAATGCCGGCAATGGCAAGCGCCGCCAGCGCTATCCGCTGGACTGGGCGAAGGCGTTGCACGCGATGGCGGCCCTGCATCCGGCCCGCGTGCTGCCCGGGCACGGGCCGGCACTCACCGATGAGGCGCAGATCCAGGCGCGCCTGAGCGCGCAGGCGGAGATGCTGGAGAGCTTGACCCGCCAGGTGCTGGACGGCCTCAACCGTGGAGAGCGCAAGGATCTCATCATCGACCACGCCGCGTTGCCGCCCGCACTGGCCAGGCTGGACGACGCCCGCCTGCTGTACGACAAGCCGCGCGACATCGCCGCCATGGCGGTCCGCGAGTACAGCGGCTGGTGGAACGACATTCCCTCCGACTATGCGCCGGCACCGATGGCCGAGCAGGCGCATGAACTGGCCGCGCTGGCGGGCGGCGTGGACAAGCTGGTTGCGCGGGCCCAGGCGCTGGCGGCTGACAATCCCGCGCTGGCCTGCAACCTGGCCGACTGGGCCTGGCTGGCGGCGCCGGACGATGCGGCCGTGCTGCGCGGTTCGCTGGCGGTCTACGGCGAGCGCGTCAAGGCGCCGCTGCCGGCCCAGGATGCGCTGGTCTACGCCGAGCACATGGTCAAGCTCCGGCTCCAGCTGGATCGGGCGTCACAGCCCGCGAAATAGCAGAGGGGGCCCATGTCGCCAGCTGGCTGCAGCCAGTCGGTGTGCCCGCTCCGCGACCTCGCAACCGTGTCGCGGCCAACGCGCGCGCACGGACCAGTCGTGCCGACACGCGCGTTGTGCCGCTGAGCGAGGGCGACGGTTGTCTGACTGCCTCAGTATGCGGCCGCGAGCGAGGCACGTATACGCGCCACCAGCTCGGGCTTCAGTACCTTGTTGCTGGCGTTCATTGGCAGCGCGTCGAACACGCGCAGATGGCGCGGCACCTTGTAGTTGGCCATGCGTGCGCGCGACCACGAAACCATCTCGTCCTGGCTCAGCGCGGCGCCGGCACGCAGCACCACGCAGGCGCAACCGACCTCGCCCATCCGCGAATCCGGCACGCCGATCACCGCCACATGGGCAATCGCGGGATGTTCGGCGAGCACGCGTTCGATCTCGGCCGGGTAGCAGTTGAAGCCGCCGACGATGAACATGTCCTTCAGGCGATCGGTGATGCGCAGGTAGCCGCGCGCATCGAGCGTGCCCACGTCGCCGGTGTGCAGCCAGCCATCCTCGTCGATCGCCAGGCGCGTGGCCGCCTCATCCTCGAAGTAGCCACGCATCACGTGGTAGCCGCGAAGCAGCACCTCGCCGCTCTCGCCGGGCGCGAGCGTGCGGTTCTGGGCATCCACGCAGCGTATCTCTGTGCCGGGCAGGGCGTGGCCGCAGGTGCGCGCCACCGTTTCCGCGTCGTCGTCGGGGTCGCACACGGTGGCGCAGCCGCCGCATTCGGTGAGGCCGTAGGCGGTGATGACGTGCGCGATGCCCAGTTCTTCGCGCATGCGGGTGATCAGGATCGGCGGCACCGTGGCCGAGCCGGTGACGGCGCCCCGCAGTGAGGAGATGTCGAAGTCTGCGAGTCGCGGGTGCGCCAGCATGCTGAGGAACAGGGTAGGCGGGCCGGGCAGGAAGCTGATGCGCTCGCGCTGGATCATCTCCAATACCGCATCGACGTCGAACACCGCGCAGGGGTATACCGTGGCGCCGCGCAGGAAGGCGGCCAGCCAGCCGGCCTTGTAGCCGAAGGAATGGAAGAACGGGTTGATGACGAGGTAGCGGTCGCCTTCGTCCAGGCCTACCGCCTCGCTCCACGCAGTGAACGCGCGGATCGCCGCGCCGTGCGTGGCCATCACGCCTTTCGGCCGCCCGGTGGTGCCGGAGGTGAACAGGATGTCGGACACGCTGTCGGGGCCGAGGGCCGCGCAGCGCTCACGCACGCGGGCGGTAGGCACGGTTCCGGCCAGCGCGAGGAATTCGGCCCAGGCCAGCTCGCCGTCCCTGGCCGTGCCGCGCACTACCACCACGTGCTCCAGCGTGGCCGGACGCAGGCCGCCGTCCAGCAGGGCGGGATAGTGCAGGCCGAGGAAGTCGCCGATGCACAGCAGTACGCGTGCGCCGCCGCGCGCCAGCACGTCGGCCGCCTCGTCGCCCTTCATGCGCGTGTTGATCGGCACCATCACCGCGCCGGCGGCGTGGATGCCGCAGGTGGCGACGATCCACTCGTGGATGTTGGGCGCCCAGATCGCCACCCGGTCGCCGGCCTCGACGCCCAGCGCGATCAGCGCGGCGGCTGCGCGCTCGCTGTCGCGGGCGAGTTGCGCATAGCTGATGCGCTGCGCGCCGTCGACGATGGCTGCACGCTCCGGCCAGCGCGCGGCGGCGGCCTGGACGACCGCGGGCAGAGTACGGGGCAGGTGGCTGGGGTAGTCGCTCACGGGATCGCTTTGTCAGGGGTACTTCACCCGCACCTGCGGGCTGGTGGGCAGGGCTTGGCAGGACAGCGTCCAGGCCTTGGCCAGATCCTTCTTGTCCAGCACCTCGTTGTGGCGCAGGTAGACGCTGCCCTCGACCAACTGGCATATGCAGGAGGCGCACATGCCGGCCTGGCAGGAGTGCGGCGCGTCGATTCCGGCGGCGAGCGCGGCGTCGAGGATGGCCTGATCGCCGCGGCAGGTGATGTGGTGCACCGTGCCGTCCAGCATGATCTCGATCGCGGCCTCTGCGATGGCCGGCGCCGGCGCCGCGGCGGCCGCGGCGGCGTTGAGTTCCGCGGCGTCCTCCTCGTCGGGCAGCGAGGCGAAGCGCTCGACGTGGATGCGCTCGGACGGCATCTCGATCGCCTCGAGCGCGGCGACCGCGGCGTCCATGAACGGGCCGGGGCCGCAGATGAAGGCCTGGCCGCCGGCGAATGGCTTGGCGAGTTCGGCGAGTTGGGCCAGCGTGGGCACGCCCTGCACCGAGTCCAGCCAGTGGATCACCTGCAGCCGGGTGGGATGCGCGGCTGCCAGCGTCATCAGTTCCTTGCGGAAGATGATCGAGCGCTCGTCGCGGTTCATGTACAGCAACGTGATGCGCCCTTCGCCCAGGTGCAGCGCCGAGCGCAGGATGGAGAACACCGGCGTGATGCCGCTGCCGCCGGCCAGCAGCAGGAAGTCGCCGCCCAGCCCCGCGCGCGGCGTGAACGCGCCGGAAGGCGGCAGCACCTCGACTGTGTCGCCGGCCTTGAGGTGGTCGCAGACCCAGTTGGAGCCCAGCCCTTGCGCGACCCGCTTGATGGTGACGCGCGGCGCGTCGTCCACCGCCGGCGCGCTGGACATGGAGTAGCAGCGGCGCACGTGGCGGCCCTGCACCGGCAGGCGCAGGGTGAGGAACTGCCCCGGCTTGTAGGCGAACGCGGCGGCCAGCTCGGCCGGCACGTCGAACACCAGCGATTTCGCGTCATCGGTTTCCTCCATCACCGCGCGCACGCGCAGCGGGTGGTAACGCGGGTCGGTCGGTGCGGCCACGGCTTACAGCCCCAGACCGTGAATCGCACGGTCGGCGTGGATCTCGGCGCCGCTGATCGCCGCCGCGTCGTCGCTGGCGAGGAACAGCAGTGCGCGCGCGACGTCAACGGCTTTGAGCGCGCGCCCACGCGGGTTCGCCTGCGGATCGAACTGCACCGCCTGCGGCGGCACGCCGGGCGGCAGCGAGGCCTGCATCATCGGCGTCCAGATGCCGTCGGGGTGCAGCGAGTTGATGCGGATATCGTAGCCCTTGCGCCGGCAGTGCAGCGCGGTGGAGCGGGTGATGGCGGCGACCGCCGCTTTCGACGCGCTGTAGGCGGGGTAGCCGTCCACCGGCAGCCACGAGGACACCGAGGCCATGTTGACGATCGCACCACCGCGCTCGCGCATCGCGCGCACACCGTGCTGGCAACCGAGGAAGCAGGACTCGGCGTTGACGTGCATGATCTTCTGGAACTGCGCGAGCGTGGCCTGCTCGATGTCGCCGGCGAGCAGGATGCCGGCGTTGTTGATCAGGATGTCGAGCGGGCCGAGGCGCTGCCGCACGGCGGCGATGGCCGCGGCCCAGTCGGATTCGCTGGCGACGTCGTGGTGCAGGTAGATCGCGCGTTCGCCCCCCGATGCGGCGTTGATCCCGGCGGCCAGCGCCTGGCCGGCCTCGTCACCGATGTCGCCGATCGCCACCCGCGCGCCTTTGCGCGCGAGCAGCCGGGCGGTTTCCTGCCCCACGCCGCTGGCGCCGCCGGTGACCAGCGCAACCTTGCCGTCGAAGCGTCCGCTCATGTCATGCCTCACTGTGCTCGCCTGCGGCGGCGCGTCCTGCGCGCCTGCCGGAAAAGATGCAATCGGCCAGCGACAGGCCGCTGACATAGTGCGACGAGGGGAGGCCGATCGCGCTGCGCCCGGCGGCAAACAGCCGCGGGATGATACGCCCGTGCCCGTCGAGCACGTGACCATCGGCTTCGTCCACCCTGAGCCCGCCGAGGGTCAGCGTGGCCATCGGAAAGTTCCTGGCGTCGATCGAGATGTCGAGCGCGTAGTAGGGCGCATGCTCGCAGGCCTGGCGCATGTCGGCGGACTTGCCGAACGGGTCGTCGCCCTCGCCGCGCGCGGCCGCGTTGGCGGCGGCCACGCTGGCGCGCAGCGTGTTCGCGTCGGCGCCGATCTTGCCGGCCAGCGCATCGATCGTCGCAGCCTTCCTGGCGCCGGTCAGCATCAGCAGCATGGCCGGCAACGACTGGAAGGCCCACAGCCGGCCGAACAGGCATTCCTTGATCGCCTGCCGGCGCAGGCGCGCGTCGAGGATCAGCCAGGCTTTACCGCCCTGGTGCTCGACCATCTCGTATCCGAGCTTGGCGCCGTAGACCTGCTCATTGCAGAAACGCTCGCCGCGCGCGTTGACCACGAGGCCCCTGGGCCAGGCATACGGCGGCGTGATGAAACGCCAGCCCGAGACGTTGTCCAGCGCCTGCGTGGCGCCGCCGACGCTCTGGCCGAGCCGCAGGCCGCTGCCGTCGCAGCCCGCGGCGCCGATCGGCCAGCCGGTCCGGTAATGCGGTGCATGGCTGGCGATGAGTTGCGGGTTATAGATGTAGCCGCCGGTCGCGAGCACGATGGCGCGGGTGGCGCGGAGGTAATGCGGCGTGGCGATGGCTTGCTCGATCGCGGCCTGCTCGCGGCGCGCCCGCTCGGCCTTGCCGGGCTGGTACAGCCGCCACTTGGCGATGCGTGCGTCGAGTTCGGCGTGGCGGTGGCTGCGGGCGTCGCCTTCCGGCAGGGTCCACACCTCGACGCCGAGCAGGCGCCCGGGCGCGCCATCGACGTTTTTTTCGCGCACCAGCCGCCGCACCGCGGCCTGGGTCAGCGTCTTCGCGTCGCTGCGCCGCGTGGCGTCCTGCAAGGCGGCATAGAGTGCCGTGCCGCTCTGGCCCCTGGACACGGCACGATGGCCGCGTGGTGCGGGTACCGCCGCGCCACGATACGCCGGCACCAGTTCGTTGCCGGAGTAATAGAGGAAGATGCCGTCCGGCGGGTAGGAGGTCTTGTGCTGCGGGACGGTCGAGCCGAAGCGGACGCCCAGGGCTTCGAGCCATTCGAGGTTGGCCACGCTGTCCGCGCAGAAGCGCGCCAGCGTGGCGTCACTCACGACGCTGCCGGCCTCATGCCGCAGATAGTCGGCCATCGCCTGCGGCGTGTCGCTGAAGCCGGCCGCGCGCTGGTGCTCCGTACCGCCGCCGGCGTAGACCACCCCGCCCGACAGCGCGCTCGCGCCGCCGCCGCCGAAGCGGTCGATCACCAGCACGGAGGCGCCCGCCGCCCGCGCCTCGATCGCGGCGCAGGCGCCGGCGGCGCCCCATCCGATCACCAGTACGTCGGCGCCGTCGCTCCACACCAGTTCGTCGGCGCTGGATACTTCCAGGACCGGTTCGATCGGCGTGACGGTCGAGAACTTGCCCACCCGCGGCGTGGCGTCGCGTGTCGCAGGACCGGGCGTCGAGGGTGCGTCGGTGCGGCTCATGCGCCTGGGGTTGCCTCGCGCAGCAGATCGGTGTGTTCCAACGCCAGCGGCTGCCCCGCGAGATGCGCCACCGCGCGGTAGGCGAAGGTCATCGCCGGACCCAGGGTGGAGCCGGCGCCGGGGTAGGCCGGGCCCATCACCGAGGCGCTGTTGTTACCCACGCAGTACAGGCCTTCGATGGCATGGCCCTGCGCGTCGAGCACGCGGGCGTCGCGGTCGGTCAGCAGGCCGCCCTTGGTGCCGATGTCGCCGGGCCACAGCTTCATCGCGTAGAACGGCCCCCTGGCGATCGGTGCGAGGTTGGGGTTGGGCTTAACGTTGACGTCGCCGTAATAGCGGTCGAACGCGTTGCCGCCGCGATCGAAATCCAGGTCCTTGCCAGTGCGTGCGAATTCGGTCATGCGTGCGGCGCTGGCCGCGAGCCCTGCGGCGTCGACGCCGATCGCCTGCGCCAGTTGTTCAATGCTTTCACCCTTCCAGACCAGGGTGTTCCACCAGTTGGCGCGGACCCGCGTGTCTGGCATCACGCTGGACGGCATCAGCGGGCCCATCGGGTACTTGGCGCGGAAGTCGGCGTCGAACACGATCCAGGCCGGGATCGCGCCACCGTGGGCCGCGTGGTCCGCGAACATCGCCTGCTGGAACTCGGGATAGGGGCCGGATTCGTCGAGGAAGCGCTTGCCCTGTGCGTTGACTACCATGCAGCCCGGCATCGAGCGCTCGACGAAGACTGGTCGGTAGCGCTTGACGCCGGGGATCCGGTAGGTCGGCGCGCCCCAGGTGTGTTCCATCAGGTGCAGCGCGGCGCCCACGCTTGCCGCCGCCTGGATCGTGTCGCCCGTGTTGCCGTCTTCAGGCGTCGCGGTCCAGTGGGCGTCGGTGGGCTTGGGCAGGTATCGCTCGCGCATGGCCTGGTTGCGTTCGAAACCACCGGCGGCCAGCAACACCGCACGCCGCGCCTGCACGGTCACGTTGCCACCATTGCGCTCGGCGACAATGCCCGTGACGCGGCCATTTTCCACCACGAGTTCATGCATCCGCGTGCTGGTCCACACCGGCACCTCGCGCTGGCGCAGCGCGGCGTACAGTCCGCCGATCAGGGCCTGCCCGCCGGTCAGCCAGCGGTCACGGCGGGTCTTGAAGCGCCACGGGTAGTCGAGGAAATAGCGCAGCATCAACCGTACCAGCACCCAATTCGCGCCGCGTTCCTTCGAGAGCAGGATGCGCGCATCGAAAGCGTTGATGCTCATCCGGCCCATGATCAACTGGTCCGATGGCTGGATCTGGCCAAGTGCCTCCAGCCCGAGCCGCGCGGCGTTGAAGTCCACGGGATCCATCGAACGCCCGCCGGGGCGTGAACCGGGCAAGGCCTGGTAGTAATCGGCATACAACGGTATGCAACGGTAAGGCACGCCGATTTCCGCGAGGTAATCGGCCAACCGTGGCGCCGATTCGAGGTACGCGAGTATGCGTTCGTCGCTGGAGAGCCCGCGTGCGCAGGTGCGCACATAGGTATAGGCGTCTTCGAACGAGTCCTGGACCCCGGCCTTGGCCTGGTCGTGGTTGCACGGGATCCAGATGCCACCGCCCGACAGCGCCGAGGTGCCGCCGAGCCGGGCGGCCTTCTCGACCACCAGCACCGACAGCCCCGCGTCGGCGGCGCGCACGGCGGCGAGCAGGCCGCCGGCGCCCGAGCCGACGACGATCAGGTCCGTTTCGTTGGCGGTGGCGTCCATGTCAGACGAACGGATCGGTGTTGGGCAGGCCCAGCATCACGGCGCCGTGGGCACGCGCGTAGGCGTCGGCGTTGTTGGCGATGTGCCCGCGCGCCTGGAAGATATCGCGGCAGAAGCGCTCGATCGGGTTGTTCTTGTACAGGCCGGAACCCGCGCAGGCGCGCAGCAGTTCGTCCACGTGGCGGGCGCAGACCTTGGGCACGCTCGCCGATTGCGCGCGCTGCAGCAGGCGGCCCTCGACCTCCATTCGCGTGCCGGACCTGGCATGCTCGATGATCGGCTCGTAGTTGCGCAGCAGCACCAGGCGCAGCGCGTCCGCGGCCATCATCGCCTCGGTCACTGCGAGCTGGGCGTTGACGTCTTCCGCCGTCTTGCCGCCGTGCTTGCCGATATGCGCCTTCGAGCGTTCGCGGAAATGCGCTATCGCACCGTCCAGCGCGCCGATGCACGAGGTGGAGACGGCGCGCTGGAACACCTGGATGAACGGAATGCGATACAGCCAGCCCGGGTTGAGCGCGCGGCCGGGGCAGCCTTCGTCGGTGTAGTCATTGGTGCGCTGGGTACGGTGCTCGGGCACGAAGGCGTTCTCGACCACGATGTCGTGGCTGCCGGTGGCGCGCAGGCCCAGCACGTCCCAGTTCCTGACGATACGGAAATCCGCCTTGGGCAGCAGGAAGGTGCAGTGCTCCAGGGCGCCCGAGCCGTCCTTCTTCGGCAGCAGGCCGCCGAGGAAGACCCAGTCGGCGTGATCGCAGCCGCTGGAGAAGCCCCAGTGGCCGGAGAAGCGGTAGCCTCCCTCGACCGCCTCGGCCTTGCCCACCGGCATGTAGGTGGAGGCGATGCGGGTGGACGGATCCTTGCCCCATACCTCCTGCTGCGCCTGTTCCGGAAACAGCGACAGTTGCCAGAAGTGCACGCCCATCACGCCGTAGATCCAGGCGGTGGACATGCAGCCTTCGGCCAGCGCCATCTGGATCGAGTAGAACACCCGCGGATCCATTTCGTGGCCGCCCCAGCGTCTGGGCTGCAGCACGCGCAGCAGGCCGGCCTGCTCCAGGTCGCGCACGGTTTCCCCGGGCACCTTGCCGTCGGCTTCGGCCTGTGCCGCACGCTCGGCGAGGCGCGGCACCAGTGCGCGGGCGCGTTCGACCAGGGCAAGAGCTTCGGGCGTCAGCCAGTCGGCCGTGGCTTGTGGGGTTTGCACGCTCATCGGGCGATCCTTGGGCTTCGATGGATGGCTCCGATGGTTGCAGCAGCGTCCTGCGCCATCATCGTCTTTTCGGACTAACGTGGAGGCGACCCGGACGCTAGTCCGAGTGGGGGATTACGGCGCCGGCGCAGGCGGGCAAGCTGGACGCACGACGAGGGAGATCACATGACCGGCACCGCCGCTTTCGACCCCCGGGATTTCCGCCAGGCGCTGGGCGCCTTCGCCACCGGCGTGACCATCGTCACCGCGCGCGCCGGGGACGGTGCGCCGGTGGGCATCACCGCCAACAGCTTCAATTCGGTATCGCTGGATCCGCCGATGGTGTTGTGGAGCCTGGCGAAGAACGCGCGCAGCCTGGCGGTGTTCGCCCGGGCCGGCCACTGGAACGTGCATGTGCTGGCCAACGACCAGGAGCCCCTCTCCAACCGCTTCGCGCGCGCCGGCGAGGACAAGTTCGGCGGCATGGCGCTCGACGCCGGTGCCTCGGACGCGCCGCTGATCCCCGGCTGCAGCGCGCGCTTCCAGTGCCGCGCCGCGTTCCAGTACGAGGGCGGCGACCACGTGATCTTCGTGGGCGAGGTGATCGACTACGACCGCACGCCCAGCCCGCCACTGCTCTACGTCACCGGCGGCTACGCGCTGGCCGCGCGCAAGGCCGGCGCGGTCGCCACCGAGGCCGAGCAGCCCGATGCGATCTATTCGGAAAACCTGCTGGGCTACCTGCTGGGGCGCGCCCACTACCAGTTCATGGCCGGCTTCCGCCGCGCGCTGGACGAACATGGGCTCAGCGATGCGGATTTCTTCGTGCTCTCGCTGCTCAGCGTGCGCCAGCCGCTGAACGGCACCGAGATCGCCGCGCACATCGCCTACACCGGCGTGGACATTGGTGTGGTCGCGCTGCACGCGCTGCGCGCGCGCGGGTTGCTCGACGATGCGGGCGGCGACGGCTGGCGCCTTGGTGCGTGCGGGCGCGATGCGATCCTGCATGTGCTGGCCGCGGCCAAGGCGGTGGAGGCCGACGCGCTCGAGCGGCTCGACCCGATGGAGTCGGTGGGCCTGCGCAACCTGCTCAAGCGCCTGATCGCAGTGACCGATCCCGGCCTGCCCAAGCTGTGGGCCGCGCGGCCGGCGGACGATACGCCCGCTGCGTAGTCTGTCCAGACGATGCCCGTCCGGGCGGCCGGCGGGATCATCGACGACATCGCCGATCGACCAGGCCGCTACGCCATGAGCAAGGTTACCGCCATCCCCGTTGGCCACTACGTCGATATCGCGCCGGTGGCCGGCTCGCCGCAGCGCATGCACTACCACGAGGCGGGGCCGCGCGACGCCAGGGAGGCCCTGGTGTTCCTGCACGGCGCGGGGGCCGGCGCGAGCGGCTACAGCAATTTCAAGACCAACTATCCGGTGTTCGCCGACGCGGGGTATCGCGTCGTCGTGCCGGATCTGCTCGGCTACGGCCTGTCGAGCAAGCCCGACATCGCGCAGTACGACCTCGATTTCTTCGTGGCCGGCGTCAAGGGCCTGGTGGATGCGCTCGGGCTGGAACGGGTGTCGCTGGTCGGCAATTCGCTGGGTGGCGCAGTGGCGCTCGGCTACGCGCTGGCGCACCCGCAGGACGTGGACAAGCTGGTGCTGCTCGGCCCCGGCGGCGTCGAGGACATCGACACCTACCTCGCGATGCCCGGCATGGCGCACATGTTCGCGGTGTACAAGTCGGGCAAGGTCGGCGAGGAGGCCTTGCGCGAGATCTTCCACGCGATGCTGTACGACCCCTCGCAGCTGGACGAGGCCACCATCCACGAGCGAGCACCGCTGGCGGCGCTGCAGACCAAGGCCGCACGCTCGATCCTCAAGGTGCCCAACATGACGGTCCGCCTCGGCGAGCTGCGCTGCCCGGTGTTCTGCATCTGGGGGGCGGACGACAAGTTCAACCCGGTCGGCGGCGCCATGAAGATCGCGCAGGGCGTGCCGCATGCGCGGGTGGAGATCGTGAGCCACTGCGGCCACTGGGTGCAGGTCGAGTACCGCGAACTGTTCAACCGGCTGTGCATGGATTTCCTGCACCATGGCTGAGCCCATGCACGATGCCCTGGTCGCGCAGCTCGGCGACGAGTTGTTCGCCGCGCTACGTGCGCGGCGCACGCTGGCGCCGCTCGCCATGCGCCACCCCGGCATCACCATCGACGACGCCTACCGTGTCTCGCTGCATTTCCTGCGCCGTCGCGAGGCCGCGGGCGAGCGCGTGATCGGCAAGAAGATCGGTGTCACCTCGAAAGCCGTGCAGGACATGCTCGGCGTGTTCCAGCCCGACTTCGGTTTCCTGACCGACACCATGCGCGTCGCCGACGGCGCGAGCGTGAGCCTCGCGCAGGCCGGGCTGATCCAGCCGCGCGCCGAAGGCGAGATCGCGTTCGTGCTGAAGCGCGACCTCAAGGGGCCAGGTGTGACGCGCGACGACGTGCTGGCGGCCACCGATTATGTCGCGCCGTGCTTCGAGATCGTCGATTCGCGCATCGCCGACTGGAAGATCCGCATCCAGGACACGGTCGCCGACAACGCCTCCTGCGGCGTGTTCGTGGTCGGGCAGCAGCGCATCGATCCGCGCGCGCTCGATCTCGCCGCGGTGCCGATGACGATGGAAAAGAACGGCGTGCCCTGTGGCGCCGGGCTGGGCAGCGCGGTGCAGGGCCACCCAGCCGAGGCCGTCGCGTGGCTGGCCAACACGCTGGGTGCGTATGGCATCCCGTTCAAGGCCGGCGAGACGATCCTGTCAGGCTCGCTCGCGCCGCTGGTGCCGGCGGCGGCGGGCGACCGCTTCGCCATGCGCATCGAGGGCCTGGGTGGCTGCTCGATCGCGTTTGCCGATTGACTGACGAGGTTGGAATGATGGGCAAGAAGATCAAGTGCGCCGTGATCGGACCCGGCAACATCGGCACCGACCTGCTGATGAAGCTGCAGCGCAGCGCCGTGCTCGAACCGGTGTGGATGGTGGGCATCGACCCGGCCAGCGACGGGCTCAAGCGCGCGCAGGAGCTGGGCCTCAAGACCACCGCCGAGGGCGTGGACGGCCTGCTGCCGCACGTCGCGGCCGACGGCGTGCAGATCGCCTTCGACGCCACCAGCGCCTACGTGCATGCCGAGAACAGCCGCAAGCTCAACGCGCTGGGCGTGCTGATGATCGATCTCACGCCGGCCGCGATCGGGCCGTACTGCGTGCCGCCGGTGAACCTGCAGGCGCACGTCGGCCAGCGCGAGATGAACGTCAACATGGTCACCTGCGGCGGCCAGGCCACGGTGCCGCTGGTGGCCGCGGTGAGCCGCGTGCAGCCGGTGGCCTACGGCGAGATCGTCGCCACCGTGTCCAGTCGTTCGGTGGGCCCGGGCACGCGCAAGAACATCGACGAGTTCACCCGCACCACCGCCAGCGCGGTGGAGAAGGTCGGCGGCGCGAGGAAGGGCAAGGCCATCGTCATCATCAACCCGGCCGAGCCGCCGTTGATCATGCGCGATACCGTGCATTGCCTCACCGTGGATCCGCCGAAGGCCGCCGAGATCGAGGCTTCGGTGCACGCGATGATCGCCGAGGTGCAGAAGTACGTGCCCGGCTACAAGCTGGTCAACGGCCCGGTGATCGACGACAACCGCGTCACGATCTGGATGGAGGTCGAAGGCCTGGGCGACTACCTGCCCAGGTACGCCGGCAACCTCGACATCATGACCGCGGCCGCCGCGCGCACCGCCGAGATGTTCGCCGCGGAAATGCTCGCCGGCAGCTTCGTCCCCACCCCGAGCGCGGCTTGAAGGAGGCTGCGATGAACCTGAGCGGCAGGAAGATCACGCTGCACGACATGACGCTGCGCGACGGCATGCATCCGAAACGGCACCAGATCACCATCGAACAGATGAAATCCATCGCCACCGGTCTGGACGAGGCCGGCGTGCCACTGATCGAGGTCACCCACGGCGACGGCCTGGGCGGCGCCAGCGTCAACTACGGCTTCCCCGCGGCCAGCGACGAGGAATACCTCGGCGCGGTGATCCCGCTGCTGAAGCGGGCCAAGGTGTCGGCCCTGCTGCTGCCGGGCATCGGCACGGTGGACCACCTGCTGATGGCCAGGGACCTCGGCGTGCACAGCATCCGCGTGGCCACGCACTGCACCGAGGCCGACGTCAGCGAGCAGCACCTCAAGATGGCGCGCAAGCACGACATGGACGCCGTGGGTTTCATGATGATGGCGCACATGAACAGCCCCGAGGGGCTGGCGGGGCAGGCCAGGCTGATGGAGAGCTACGGCGCCAACTGCATCTACGTCACCGACTCGGCCGGCTACATGCTGCCCGATGACGTGCGCGTGCGGATCGCCGCAGTGCGTACGGCGCTCAAGCCGGAGACCGAGCTCGGCTTCCACGGCCACCACAACCTGGCGATGGGTATCGCCAACAGCCTCGCCGCGGTCGAGGCCGGGGCGAACCGCATCGATGCCGCAACGACGGGCCTGGGCGCCGGCGCCGGCAACACGCCGATGGAAATCTTAGTGGCGGTGTGCGATCGCCTGGGCATCGAGACCGGCGTGGACCTGTGGAAAATCCAGGACGTCGCCGACGACCTGGTGCTGCCGATCATGGATTTCCCGGTGCGCGCCGGTCGCGACGCCATCACCATCGGCTACGCCGGCGTGTACGGCAGTTTCCTGCTGTTCGCCAGGCGCGCCGCCGAGAAGTACGGGCTGTCCTCCCGCGACATCCTGGTCGAGCTGGGCAAGCGCAAGATGGTCGGCGGCCAGGAGGACATGATCGAGGACACCGCGCTGACCATGGCCAAGGTGCGCGACGCGAAGCGCGCCTGACCCCCCTCATTGGAACTGGAGAATGTACACATGCGACTGAAAGACAAGGTGGCCGTGGTCACCGGTGCAGGGCAGGGCATGGGGCGTGCGATCGCCCGGCTGTTCGCGGCGGAGGGTGCGCGCGTGGTGGCGCTGGACGTCAACCTCGCCGCGGCGCAGGAGACGGTGGGTGCCGACGGCCTTGCACTGGACGCGAACATCGCCGACAGCGTCGCGGTGAACACGGCCTTCGAGGCGGTGGTGAAGAAGTTCGGCCGCGTCGACGTGCTGGTGAACAACGCGGGCATCGGTTCGGTGGACAAGTTCGCCGACATCCCCGATGAGACCTGGGCGCGCGTGATCGGCGTCGACCTCACCGGCGCGTTCTACTGCGCACGCGCGGCGGTGCGCATCATGCAGGCGCAGGGCATCAAGGGAGCCATCGTCAACACCTCCAGCGTGTCGGCGGTGTCCGGTGACGGGCCGGCGCACTATTGCGCCGCCAAGGCCGCGCTGATGGGGCTCACCCGCTGCATGGCGAAGGAGCTTGCGCCGCAGGGCATCCGCGTCAACACCCTGGTACCGGGGCCGACCAACACGCCGATGATGCAGGGCATCCCCGAGGAATGGGCCAAGGCGATCATTGCCGGCGTGCCGATGGGGCGCATGGCCGAGCCGGAGGACATCGCGCGCGCCGCGCTGTTCCTCGCCAGCGACGACGCCGGTTTCGTCACCGGCCAGAACCTCGCCGTCAACGGCGGCAGCGCCTTCCTCTGAGGAGCCGGACATGAGCGAAAGATTGAAGGGCAAGATCGCGTTCGTCACCGGCGCGAGCATGGGCATCGGCGCGGCCACCGCGCGGCGCTTCGCCGCCGAGGGCGCGACCGTAGTGATCTGCGGCCGCCGCAAGGAGCCGCTGGACCAGGTAGCGGCCGAGATCATCGCCGCCGGCGGCAAAGCCGAGGCGGTGGTAGCCGATGTAGGCGTGGAGGCGCAGATCGTCGGCGCGATCGAGGCGGCGGCGAAGAAGCACGGTCGGCTCGACATCCTGGTCAACAATGCGGCCGCCTACACCTGGGGAGCACTGGCCGACATGGATACCGCCACCTGGCACGCAAACTTCACCACCTCGGTGGACGGCACGTTCTGGGGTACGCGCACCGCGATGAAGCTGATGCAGGGACGTGGCGGGGCGATCGTCAACCTCAGCTCGATCTGCGGCACGCTGGGCACCGCGATGATGTCGGGCTACTCGGCGGCCAAGGCCGCGATCATCAACTTCAGCCGCGCGGCGGCGGTCGAGGGCGCCGCGTCGAACATCCGCGTCAACGTGGTAATCCCCGCGATCATCGAGACCCCGGCCACCGCCGGCATGCTGGCCGACGCGGCCACCCGCAAGGGCACCGAGGCGATCATCCCGCTACAGCGCGTGGGCAGGGCCGAGGAGCTGGCCAGCGCGATCCTGTTCCTCGCCAGCGACGAGGCCTCCTACGTCACCGGCGCCGCGCTGCCGGTCGACGGAGGACGCGCCGCGGTGCTGGTGACCGCCCTGCCGCAATCATGAGCTGGCCGGCCACGCTCGAGCAGCGTGTCGACCGGCTGGAATCGCTGGACGCGATCCGCCAGCTCGCCGGCAAGTATTCGCTGTCGCTGGACATGCGCGACATGGACGCCCACGTCAACCTGTTCGCGCCCGACATCCGCGTCGGCCGCGACAAGGTCGGCCGCGCGCATTTCAAGGCCTGGCAGGATTCGACCCTGCGCGACCAGTTCACCGGCACCTCGCACCACCTCGGCCAGCACATCATCGAGTTCGTTGACGCCGACCACGCCACCGGCGTGGTGTATTCCAAGAACGAGCACGAGTGCGGCGCCGAATGGGTCATCATGCAGATGCTGTACTGGGACGACTACGAGCGCATCGAGGGCCGCTGGTATTTCCGCCGCCGCCTGCCGTGCTACTGGTATGCGAGCGACCTCAACAAGCCGCCGGTGGGCGACATGAAGATGCGCTGGCCAGGGCGCGAACCCTACCCCGGCAGCTTCCACGAACTGTTCCCGAGCTGGCGCGAATTCTGGGCCGCGCGTCCCGACAAGGACGCGCTGCCCCAGGTCGCCGCGCCCGCGCCACTGGAGCAGTTTCTCGCCGGCATGCGTCGCGGCACGCCGGCGCCGAAGATCCGCGTGCGCTGACGGAGGCGCGATGCACGAACCCCTGCTACAGCCCGTGCAGCTCGGCGAACTCGGCCTCGCCAACCGCATCGTGATGGCGCCGATGACGCGCAATCGCGCCGATGCCGACGGCACGCCGAATGCGTTGATGGCCGAGTACTACGCCCAGCGCGCCGGAGCCGGACTGATCGTGGCCGAAGGCACCTGGCCCAGCGTCATCGGGCAGGCCTACTGCCGCCAACCCGGCATCGAGACCGCGGCGCACGTCGCGGGGTGGCGGCGGGTGACCGATGCCGTGCACGCGCGCGGCGGCCTGATCGTGCTGCAGGTGATGCACGGTGGCCGCATCGGCAGCCGCGCGATCAAGCCCGCCGGCGTGGAGACCGTCGGCCCGAGTGCGATCCAGGCGGCTGGCGAGGTCTACACCGACGCCGCCGGCATGCAGCCGTTCGACGCACCGCGTGCGCTGGGCACCACCGAGGTGCGCGAGGTGGTACGCGAGCATGCGCAGGCCGCGCGCCGCGCGCGCGAGGCCGGCTTCGACGGGGTGGAACTGCACGGCACCAGCGGTTACCTGCCGATCCAGTTCCTCAGCACCGGCAGCAACCGCCGCGACGACGAGTACGGCGGCCCGGTCGCCAACCGCGCGCGCTTCGCGTATGAATGTCTCGCCGCGATGGCGCAGGAAATCGGACCGGGGCGCGTCGGTCTGCGGCTGTGCCCCGGCAACAGCTTCAACGACATCCACGACGAGGATTCCGCGGCCAGCCACGCCGAGCTGATGCGCAAGGCCGCTCCGCTCGGGCTGGCCTACCTCCACGTGATGCGCTCGCCCGGCGCCGGTGTCGGCATCGACGCCATCGCACTGGCGCGGCGCGAGTACGGCGGCAACCTCATCCTCAACGACGGTTTCGACGCCGAGGAGGCCGCGGCGGCGATCGCCGCCGGCACCGGCGTGGCAGTGTCCTTCGCCCGCCATTTCGTCGCCAACCCGGATCTGGTACAGCGTCTCGGCGGGGGTCGGTCGCTGGCGAAATTCGACCGCCGCACGCTGTACACGCCCGGCGCGGCCGGTTACACCGACTACCCGCCGTTTGCGGCCTGAGCGCACGCCATGCCGGCCGCCACGTTTCCTGCGGACGCGGTGCCGGTGTCCGGCGCGAACGGCCGCTGGCGGATCTGTGCGACCTGCTCCGTCATCACCTCGACCCTGGTGCTGGAACTGGCCGCACCGGCGGTGGCCGCCAGGGTGGTTGGCCGCGCCTGAAACCCTGCCCGCAACGGCACTACGGAGGCCAGCCATGGCATTGAATGGCAATCGCGTGATCGTGGTGACCGGTGCCAGTCGCGGCGCGGGCAAGGGCATCGCACTGGCGCTGGCTCGCCCCGGCACCACCGTCTACGTCACCGGGCGCAGCCGCCGCGAGGGCGACGCGCCCCTGCCCGGCACGGTGCAGTCTACGGCCGATGCCGTCGCGGCACGCGGCGGCACGGGCGTGGCGGTGGACTGCGACCACGCCGACGACACCCAGGTGGCGGCTCTGTTCGAGCGCGTGCGCGCCGAGCACGGCCGGCTCGACGTCCTGGTCAACAATGCCATCGCCATCCCGGACGCGCTGGTGGCGCACGGGCCGTTCTGGGAGAAGCCGCTGGACCTGCAGAGCCTGCTCGACGTGGGCCTGCGCTCGACCTACGTGGCGAGCTGGCATGCGGCGCCGCTGCTCGTGGCCAATGGCGAAGGGCTGATCGTCAACACTTCCTCGTTCGGCGCACGCTGCTACATGCACGGACCCGCCTACGGCGCCGGCAAGGCGGCGGTGGACAAGATGGCGCACGATATGGCGCACGAGTTGCGGCCGCATCGCGTGGCGGCGGTAGCGTTGTGGATGGGCATCCTGCGCACCGAGCGCACGCTGGCCGTGCTGGGTGCTGGCGACGTGTCCTACGCGGGCCTGCTGGAACAGTCCGAAAGCCCCGAATTCCCCGGCCGCGTGATCGACGCGCTGGCCCGCGATCCGGGCCTGATGGCGCGTTCCGGCCGGGTGCTGGTGGGCGCCGAGCTGGCCCGCGAGCTGGGCGTGGTCGACATCGACGGCAAGCGGCCGCCTTCCTTCCGCGCCACGCTGGGCGCGCCCACGCAATTCAGCGACGCGGTGGTGGAGTAGCCACCACCGTTAGTCTTATCGGACGATGCTGTTGCAGGGCAGCAACCGCAGAATCTGACCATCGCGACAGGGCGGCTTTGCCCGGGAGACGCATGGCCATGATGAACCTCAGCGGGCTCGCCTACGTGGTGGCCGAAACCACCGATCTGGCGCGCTGGAAGAGCTACGCCGAGGACGTGCTCGGCATGATGGCGGCGGCGGCCCCCGGTGGCGGCCTGTACGTGCGCATGGACGAGCGGCAGTTCCGCTTCGCGGTCGAGCCTGGAGCGCGCGACCGCTACGTCGCCTCGGGCTGGGAGACGCTGGACCAGGCCGGTTTCGAGCAGGCGCTGCAGGTGCTGCGCGACGCCGGTGTCGCGCACCATGTCGAGGATGCTGCGTTCTGCGCGCGCCGCCGCGTGCAGCAGGCCGTGAGCTTCCAGGACCCTTCGGGCAACCGCCACGAGGTGGTCTGGGGCTTCCAGTCCGACTTCGCCCACTTCGCCTCGCCGGCCGGCGTGGCGCGTTTCGTCACCGGCGAGATCGGCATGGGCCACGTGGTGCTGCCCGCACCCGCGTTCGCGCCGACCGTGGCCTTCACGAAGGAGGTGATGGGTTTCGGCCTTTCCGACATCTTCAACTTCCGGCCGCCGGGCACCGAAGGCGTCGTGCTGCCGATCCATTTCCTGCACTGCGGCAACGGCCGCCACCACAGCCTCGCGCTGGCGGCATTCCCGGTGGAGTCGGGTTGCGTGCACGCGATGGTGGAAGTCGCCGACATGGCCGAGGTGGGCCGCGCGCTGGACCGCATGCTCGCGCACGAGGTGACCCAGACCGCGACGCTGGGCCAGCACACCAACGACCGCATGACCTCGTTCTACATGCGCTGCCCGTCGAATTTCGACATCGAATACGGTTACGGCGGCGCGGTGGTCGACTGGAACCGCCACGTGGTGCACGAGTTCACCCGGGTGAGCCTTTGGGGCCACGACTTCACCATCGCGCAGAAGAAGGCAGGCTGAGATGGCCGACAAGCGCATGACTTCCGCCGACGTCGTCGCGCAACTGCGCGAGGGCATGACCATCGGCATCGGCGGCTGGGGCCCGCGGCGCAAGCCTATGGCGCTGGTGCGCGAGATCCTGCGCAGCCCGCTGAAAGAGATCACCGTGGTCGCCTATGGCGGCGCCGACGTCGGCATGCTGTGCGCGGCGGGCAAGGTGAAGAAGCTGGTGTTCGCCTTCGTCTCGCTGGACTTCATCCCGCTGGAACCGTACTTCCGCGCCGCGCGCCAGCGCGGCGCGATCGAGACGATGGAGATCGACGAGGGCATGCTGCTGCTGGGCCTCAAGGCGGCCGGCATGCGCGTGCCCTTCATTCCCACGCGGGTGGGGCTGGGCACCGACGTGCTGAAGGTCAACCCGGGGATCAAGCTGGTCGATTCGCCCTACGACGCACGGCAGTGGGTAGCCATGCCGGCGCTGCCGCTGGACGCCGCGCTGGTGCACGTGGATCGTGCCGACGCGCGTGGCGTGTGCCAGGTGAAGGGCCCGGACCTGTACATGGACGACCTGTTCGTGCGCGCCGCGGAGAAGACCTACGTGAGCTGCGACGAGCTTGTCGACGGCAGTGTGTTCGAGGAAGGCGAAGAGGCGCGCTACGTGCACTGGGACCGCGCCGACACCAGCGGCGTGGTGCATGCGCCGTGCGGCGCCCATCCCAGCTCCTGCGCGCCGCTGTACGGTTTCGACGTCGGGCATTTCAAGGAATACGCCGCCGGCGCCAGGGAACCGGACGGCTGGCAGCGGTATTTCGAGCGTTACGTGGCCTGCACCGAGCAGGAATACCTCGCGCGCGTGGGCGGCGAGGCCGCGGTGCGTGCGCTGCCGTTGCCGGTGTTCTGAGGAGTACGACGATGACCGAGGCAACCCTGGTCGATCGGGTGATCTGCGCCGCGGCGCAGGCCTGGCAGGACGATGGCGAGGTGCTGGCCACCGGCATCGGCATCGTGCCGAGGCTGGCGGCCTCGCTGTGCATGGCCTCGATCAACCGCGACCTGATGATGACCGACTCCGAGGCCTTCATGGTGCGCGAACCGGTGCCGGTGGGCCCGCGCGGCGACTACCGGGCCAGGCGCGAGAGCGCGATGGGCTTCGCGCGCATCTTCGACAACGTCTGGGGTGGCAAGCGCCACGCGATGGTAGGACCGACCCAGGTCGATCGCTGGGGCCAGGCCAACATCTCGATGATCGGCGACGACTACGCCAGGCCGAAGGTGATGATGCTTGGCGTGCGCGGCTTTCCCGGCAACTCGATCAGCCACGCGAACTCCTTCTTCGTGCCGCAGCACAGCCCCAAGGTCTTCGTCGCCGGCGAAGTCGACATGGTGGCCTCGGTGGGCTACCGGCCCGAGCGGCTGGCGCGCGGCTGGAGCCTGGACGAGATCGACATTCGCTACATCTTCAGCAACCTCGCCGTCCTCGACTTCGGCGGACCGAACCATCAGGTGCGCCTCGTCGCCGTGCATCCGGGCGTGACGCCGCAGCAGGTGCAGGACGCCACCGGCTTCCCGCTGCACATCCCCGGCGCAGTGGCGGTCACCCCCGCTCCCACGCCCGCGCAACTGGCGCTGCTGGAGCGCTTCGACCCGCACCACCTGCGCGTCGGCGCGCTGGGAGGCTGAGGTGGCCGGCGCCAACGACCCCGGTGATGGCTTCGTGCGGCGCGAGGACCGCACGGTCTACGAGACCGACAGCCCCGTGCTGTACGAGGTGCGCGACGGCATCGCCACCGTCACCATGAACCGGCCGGCGTTTCACAACGCGCAGAACTCGCAGATGACCTATGCGCTGGACGCCGCGTTCCGCCGTGCGGTGGACGACGATGCGGTGAAGGTGGTGGTGCTGCGCGGCGCCGGCAGGCATTTTTCCGCCGGCCACGACATCGGCACACCGGGGCGCGACATCGACAAGCCGTTCGAGCGCGTGTCGCTGTGGTGGGACCACACCAACAAGCCCGGCGCCGAACAGCTGTTCGCGCGCGAGCAGGAGGTATACCTCGGCATGTGTCGGCGCTGGCACGAGCTGCCCAAGCCGACCATCGCGATGGTGCACGGCGCCTGCGTCGCCGGTGGCCTGATGCTGGCCTGGGTCTGCGATCTGATCGTGGCCAGCGTGGACGCGTTCTTCCAGGACCCGGTGGTGCGCATGGGCATCCCCGGTGTGGAGTATTTCGCCCACGTGCACGAGCTCAATCCGCGCATTGCCAAGGAGTTCCTGTTCCTCGGCGAGCGCATGGGCGCTGCCCGCGCCGAGCAACTGGGCATGGTCAACCGCGTGGTGCCGCGCGAAGAGCTGGAATCCGCGGTCTACGCGATGGCGGCGAAGATCGCCACGCAGCCGCGGCTGGGCCTGGCGCTGGCCAAGACCGTGGTCAACCGCATCGAGGAAATGCAGGGCCTGCGCAGCGCGATGGACCTGGCCTTCGGCTACCACCACTTCGCCCACGCGCACAGCCAGGTGCTGGGCGCCGGTGCGCTGGGCGGACACGACGTGAAGTCGATGGTCGCGGCCAACAAGCAGGAGCAGCCGTGAGCGGGGCGCTGCACACGCCGCTGTGCGACCTGCTTGGCTGCGAAGTGCCGGTGGTGCAGACCGCGATGGGCTGGGTGGCAGGCGCATCGCTGGTGGCCGCCACCTGCAACGCGGGCGGTTTCGGTTTCCTCGCCGGCGTGACGATCCCCGCCGAGCGCATCGAGGCCGAGATCCTGCGCGTCAAGGAACTCACCGGCGACAAGCCGTTCGGCCTGAACTTCCACATGTTCCAGCCCAATGCGCAGCAGTTGCTCGACCTGGCGGTGAAGCACCGGCTGCGCGCGGTCAGCTACGGCCGCGGGCCGGACAGGCAGGTGATCGGCCGGTTGCGCGACGCCGGCATCGTCTGCATGCCCACCGTGGGCGCGCTCAAGCACGCGCATAAGGCGATCGCGCTGGGCGCCAACGTGGTCACCGTGCAGGGCGGCGAGGGCGGCGGCCACACCGGTGGCGTGCCGACCACGGTGCTGCTGCCGCAGGTGGTCGATGCGGTGCAGGTGCCGGTGGTCGCCGCCGGTGGCTTCTACGATGGCCGCGGCCTGCTCGCCGCGCTGGCCTACGGCGCGCAGGGAATCGCGATGGGTACGCGCTTCCTGATGACGCGCGACTCCGGCGTGCCCGAGGCCACCCTGGCGCGCTACCTCGCGGCGAACGACGCCGAGCAGATCGCCGTCTCCCCTCTCGTGGACGGCATGCCGCAGCGCATGATCCCCAACGAATACCTGGCGATGCTGCAGCACGCCTCGCCGTTCAAGCGCCTGCGCATCGCGCTGCAGCTGGCGCTGCAGTGGAAGGCACGGACCGGCATGACCAGCGCGCATGCGCTCAAGGTGCTGTGGCAGGGCCTGCGCGACGATGCCGGCGGTCTGGCGCAGACCGTGATGGCGGCGAACGCGCCGATGCTGCTGCAGCGCTCGATG
Organism: Rhodanobacter sp. GW835-FHT13D09; assembly: GCF_058793995.1. NCBI lineage: Bacteria > Pseudomonadati > Pseudomonadota > Gammaproteobacteria > Lysobacterales > Rhodanobacteraceae > Rhodanobacter > Rhodanobacter sp. GW835-FHT13D09. The sequence goes on from NZ_JBXAGL010000006.1 coordinate 42,387, forward strand.
GTCGAGGGCCGGCCCGACGAGGGCGTGATGTCCGCCGGCCAGGTGGCCGCGCTGATCGGCCGGCTCGATTCCTGCGAGGAAGTCATCGGCGGCATCGTGGTCCAGGCCACCGAACGCCTGCGCGCGCTTGCGGCCACGCTTTGAGGGAACACTCCATGTCCGGACAATTCACCATCCAAGTGCACCACAACGGCGTCGCCGAGGTGGTGCTCGATCGCCCGCCGGTCAACGCGCTCAACTCCGCCGGCTGGCAGGCGCTGGCGGCGGAGATCGCGGCGCTGGGCGAGAACCCCGCGGTGCGCGTCATCGTGGTCCGTGCCGAAGGCCGCGGCTTCTGCGCCGGCGTCGACATCAAGGAACTGGCCGCCGACCAGAGCCTGATCGTCGCCGTCAACGCCGGCAACTACGCCACCTTCAAGGCGGTGCACCGGAACAAGGTGCCGGTGATCGCGGCGGTGCACGGCTTCGTGCTCGGCGGCGGCATCGGCATCTGCGGCGCCGCCGACATCGTGATCGCCGCCGAGGACGCCAGTTTCGGCCTGCCCGAGGTGGACCGCGGCGCGATGGGCGGCGCGGCGCACCTGCAGCGCATGTTCGGCGTGCAGAAGACGCGCTACCTGTTCTACACCGGCGAGATGGTCGGCGCCGCCGAGGCGCTGCGGCTGGGCGCGATCGAACGCATGGTGCCGCGCGGCGATCTGCGCGACGCTGCGCTGGCGATCGCCGCGAAGATCGCCGCCAAGAGCCCGGCGATGATCCGCATCGCCAAGGAGGCGCTGGGCGGCATCGAGGACGGTGACCTCGAGGCCAAGTACCGGTGGGAGCAGGGCTTCACCCTGCAGGCCTACCTGAGCCCGGATTCGGCCGAGACCCGCCGCGCCTTCGTCGACAAGCGCGACGCCAAGTTCTGAAGGGAGCCGCATGGACCTGAACTACACCCCCGAACAGCAGACCTTCCGTGCCGAGGTGCGCGCGTGGTTGGCCACGCACGTGCCGCGCACGCCGCTGACCAGCTACGACACCCGCGATGGCTTCGAGCAGCACCGCGCGTGGGAGGCCGAGCTGGCCGCCCAGGGCTACAGCAGCGTCACCTGGCCGCAGGAACTCGGCGGGCGCGGCTGCGGCCTGATCGAGTGGCTGGTGTTCGAGGAGGAATACTGGGCCGCCGACGCGCCGCTGCGAGTGAACCAGAACGGCATCCTGCTGCTCGGCCCCACCCTGATGGAGTTCGGCAGCGAGGCGCAGAAGGCGCGCTTCCTGCCGCGCATGGCGCGCTGCGACGACATGTGGGCGCAGGGCTGGAGCGAACCGAACGCCGGCTCGGACATGGCGGCGATCGCCTCGCGTGCGATCCGCGACGGCGACCACTACGTGCTGAACGGGCAGAAAAGCTGGTCCACCCGCGCGCTGTACGCGAACTGGATGTTCGGCCTGTTCCGCAGCGACCCGGCCTCCAGTCGCCACCACGGCCTCAGTTACCTGCTGGTGCCGCTGGACGCCAAGGGCATCACGATCCGACCGGTCAAGGCGCTGAACGGCAAGCAGGCCTTCGCCGAGGTGTTCTTCAACGACGTGCGCGTGCCGGTGGAGAACCGCGTGGGCGAGGAAGGCCAGGGTTGGCACGTGGCGATGGCCACCGCCGGCTTCGAGCGCGGCCTGCTGCTGCGCTCGCCGGCGCGCTACCAGCGCAACGTGCAGAAGCTGGTGGAGCTGTACCGCCGCCACCGCGACGCGGCCGACCGTGACCCGACGCTGCGCGAGGCGGTGCTGCGCGCCTGGATGGGTGCCGAGGCCTACACGCTGGCGTCCTACCACACGGTCGGGCGGCTGCAGCAGGGCGCGAAGATCGGCGCCGAGTCCAGCACCAACAAGATCTTCTGGTCGGAGCTTGACCTCGACCTGCACGAGACCGCGATGCGCATCCTGGGCGCGCGAGCGGAGCTGATCGACGATCCCGAAGTGCACGAGTGGCTGGAAGGCTTCCTGTTCGCGCAGGCTGGGCCGATCTACGCCGGCAGCAACGAGATCCAGCGCAACATCATCGCCGAGCGCATGCTCGGTCTGCCCAAGAGCTGAGCGGAGCGCGCGAGCATGGATTTCACTTTCACCGAAGACCAGATTGCCTTCCGCGACGCGGTCAGCCGCTTCTTCATGACCGAGGCGCCGCCCGAGCAGTTGCGCGAGGTGTGGGAGACCGGCAGCGGCCGCTCGACCAGGCTGCGCCGCAAGATCGCCGAGCAGGGCCTCACTGGCCTGTCGGTACCCGAGGCCGACGGCGGACTGGGCCTGGGCGACATCGACTGGGCGCTGATGACCCAGGAGCTGGGCTATTACGCGATACCCGATTCGCTTGCCGACACCGCCTATCTCGCCTCGGGCCTGCTGGCCGGTCTGCCGGAAGGTCATGCGCTGCGCGCGCAATGGCTGCCGCGCGTGGTCGACGGCAGTTGCCGCATCGCGGTGGGGCATGCGGTCAACCCCTGGGTGGCCGATGCCCATCTGGCCGACCTGCTGCTGTTGCCGCACCGCACCGCAGCGGGCGACGAACTGCATGCGGTGACCCGCGACGCGGCGCAACTCGCGCCGCTGACCAGCATCGACGCCTCGCGCCGGCTGTCCGACGTGCAGTGGCAGCCGAAGGCGGAAACGCGCGTGCTCGACGCTGCGGCGGCGCAACCCTTGTGGGACGAGTTGCTGGATCGCGCCGCGCTCAACGTCGGCGGCCAGTTGATCGGCCTGGCCCAGCGCATGCTCGACCTGGCGGTGGACTACGCCGCGCAGCGCAAGCAGTTCGGCAAGCCGATCGGCAGCTTCCAGGCGATCAAGCATCATCTGGCCGACGTGGTGACGAGGATCGAGTTCGCCCGTCCCGTGCTGTATCGGGCGGCGGCGGCGGTCGCTGGGCGCGAACCAGGCCGCGCCGCGCGCGTCTCGCACGCCAAGCTCGCCTGCGCCGACGCCGCCTGGCTCGCCGCGCGCAAGGGCATCCAGGTGCATGGCGCGATGGGTTACACCTGGGAGGTGGACCTGCAGATGTTCATGAAGCGCGCCTGGGTGCTGGAGGCGGCCTGGGGTGACCGCGCGTTCCACCGCGCGCGCCTGGGCAGCCTGCTGCTCGACGCTGCCGCTGCGCCGCTGGGCGCGGGCGCCACCTTTGCGGCGGGCTGAGGAGGGAGCATGGCCGAGGCCTACATCATCGATGCGCTGCGCTCGCCCACCGGCAGGAAGAAGGGTTCGCTGGCCGCCGTGCACGGTGCCGACCTTGGCGCCCACGTGATCCGTGCCATCGTCGGACGCAACGCGATCCCCGCCGCCGACTACGACGACGTCATCTTCGGCTGCGTCGATACCGTCGGCGCGCTGGCCGGCGACATCGCGCGTACCGCGTGGCTGGCCGCCGGCATGCCGCTGCACGTGCCGGGCACCACGGTGGATCGGCAGTGCGGCAGTTCGCAGCAGGCGGTGCATTTCGCGGCGCAGGCGGTGATGAGCGGCACCCAGGACGTGGTGCTGGCCGGCGGCGTGCAGACCATGAGCAGCATCCCGATCGGCTCGGCGATGATCGCCGGCCAGCCGCTGGGCTTCACCACGCCGTTCGCCGAAAGCGCGGGTTGGCGCGCGCGCTTCGGCGACGCGCCGGTCAACCAGTTCTACGCCGCCCAGCGCATCGCCGACCATTGGGAAGTGAGTCGTGCGGACATGGAGATGTTCGCCAAGAGCAGCCATGACCGCGCGTTGCAGGCGATCGCCGCGGGGCGCTTCGAGCGCGAGGTGGTGCCGTTCGGCGGGTTCCGCATGGACGAGACGGCGCGGGTCACCACACTGGAGAAGATGGCGACGCTGGAGCCGGTCGACCCGCAGTATCCCAAGATCACCGCTGCGGTCTCCAGCTGCACCTGCGACGCGGCGGCGGCGGTGCTGGTGGCCTCGGAGGCTGCGGTCAAGCGCTACGGCCTCAAGCCGCGCGCACGCATCCATCACCTCAGCGTGTACGCGGACGACCCGATCTGGCACCTGACCGCGCCGATCCCGGCGACCGCCCATGCCTTGAAGAAGGCGGGCATGCGGCTGGCGGACATCGACCTGGTCGAGGTCAACGAGGCCTTCGCCTCGGTGGTGATGGCATGGCTGAAGGAGACCGGCTATCCGCACGAGCGCACCAACGTCAACGGCGGCGCGATCGCGCTCGGGCATCCGCTGGGCGCCACCGGCGCCAAGCTGATGACCACCCTGCTGCACGAGCTGGAACGGCGCGGCGGCCGCTACGGCCTGCAGACCATGTGCGAAGGCGGCGGCCAGGCCAACGTCACCATCATCGAACGGCTTTGAGGAGAGCGGCATGGGCATTTGCGACAGACGCACCGTCATCGTCACCGGCGCCGGCGGCGGACTGGGGCGCGCCTATGCGCTCGCGTTCGCGGCCGAAGGTGCGAACGTGGTGGTCAACGACATCCGCCGCGAGGCCGCCGAGGCGGTGGCCGCCGAAGTGACGGCGGCGGGCGGCAACGCACTGGCGAACGACGGCGACATCACCGGCCTGGCCGGGGCGCAGGCCATCGTGGATGCCGCGGTGGCCGCCTTCGGCGACGTGCAGGTGCTGGTCAACAACGCCGGCGTGCTGCGCGACCGCATGTTCCTTTCGCTGGGCGAGGAGGACTGGGACATCGTGATGCGCGTGCATCTGCGCGGGCATTTCTGCCTGGCCAACGTGCTGGGCCGGCGCTGGCGCGACCAGAAGAAGGCTGGCCAGGCGGTCGATGCGCGCATCATCAACACCAGCTCGGGCGCGGGCCTGCAGGGCTCGGTGGGGCAGAGCAATTATTCCGCCGCCAAGGCCGGCATCGCCGGCCTGACCCTGGTGCAGGCCGCCGAGCTGGCGCGCTACGGCATCACCGTGAACTGCCTCGCACCGGCGGCGCGTACCTCGATGACCGAGAGCGCGATGCCCGACATGGTGAAGAAGCCCGAGTCCGGTTTCGATGCCTGGGATCCGCTCAACGTCGCCAGCATCGTGGTGTGGCTGGGCAGCACGCAGTCGGCCCAGGTCACCGGCCGCTGCTTCGAGGCGAAGGGCGGCGAGTTGTCGGTGGCCGACGGCTGGCGCACCGGCAAGATCGTCGACAAGGGCGCGCGCTGGGTGCCGGCCGAGCTGGGGCCGGTAGTCGGGCGACTGCTCGCCGAGGCCGTGCCGCCGCAGAAGGTCTACGGCAGCTGACGCCATGGACCTGTTGCCGAGCGAAGAACAGCGGCTGATCGCCGAGGCGGCGGCGGATTTCCTCGCCGGGGCCTGCGACTCGCGCGCGATGCGCGCCGCCGCCGACAGCGCAGACGGCTTCGACCGCGGCCTGTGGCAAGCCATCGTCGAACAGGGCTGGTGCGGCGTGCAGGCGTCCGAACAGGAAGGCGGCCTGGGCCTGGGCAACGTGGAACTGGCGCTGCTCCAGGAACAGCTGGGGCGGCGCCTCGCCTGCGTGCCGTATTTCGACAGCGTGGCGCTCGCTGCCGGCCTGCTGCGCGGCATCGGCGCGGCGGGGGCCTCGCTGCTGGCCGCCGTGGTCGGCGGCGAGCGCGTCGTCGCGACGGCGCTCGATGCGGGCTGCGGCAAGGCGTCACCGGAGTCCGCCGGTGGCTGGCGGCTGGATGGTGTCTGGCCACAGGTGGGTTCCGCCGCATGGGCCGACGATGTGCTGCTGTGTGCACGCGATCCCGCTGGCGCGCCGATGTTGCTGGCGGTGTCGACGGCGAAGCTTTCGGTCCGCCCGCTGCGCACCATCGACGCCACCCGACGCAGCGCCGACGTGCAGGCCGAGGACGTGGGCTTGCCGGCGACGGCCTGCCTGCTGCGCGGCGTCGCGCTGGACAAGGCATTGCGACGCGCGACCGACCTGGGCGCCATCGCGCTGGCCGCCGAGCAGCTCGGCGTGGCGCAGCAATGCCTGGAGCTCACGCTGGCCTTTGTCGCCCAGCGGGTGCAGTTCGGCCGCAGCATCGCGCATTTCCAGGCGGTCAAGCACCGCTGTGCGCAGATGCTGGTGCTGATCGAGGCGGCGCGTTCGGCGAGCTGCGGTGCGGCCGCGATGGCCGACGCCGGTCCCGACGACGCCACGCTGGCCTTCCATGCCGCGCAGGCCTTGTGCACGGCCACCGAGGCCGCGCAGTACTGCGCGCAGGAGGCGATCCAGCTGCACGGCGGCGTGGGCTATACCGCCGAATACGATCCGCAGCTCTACTTCAAGCGTGCCCAGGCCAACAGCGTGCGGCTGGGTGCTCCTTCGGCATGGCGCGAGCGCGTGGCCGCGCAACTGCTGGACGGTGCCGCATGAATCTGCTCGAAAACCCCGCCGAGACGGCGTTCCGGGCCGAAGTGCAGGCATGGATGCGCGCGCATCTGCGCGGCGACTTCGAAGCCTTGCGCGGTTGCCATGGTCCCGGCGTGCCCGGCTTCGACGTCGCGCTGGCCAAGCGCTGGGAGCAGGAACTGGCCGCGGCGGGCTGGGTCGGCATCGGCTGGCCGCAGGCGGCGGGCGGCGCGGCGCTGCCGCTGGGACAGCAGCTCATCTTCCACGAGGAGTATGTGCGTGGCGGCGGGCCCGGCCGGCTGGGCCATATCGGCGAACAACTGCTCGCCCCGACCTTGATCGACTACGGCACGCCGGACCAGCAGGCGCGCTTCCTGCCCGGCATCCGTGCCGGCACCGAATACTGGGCGCAGGGTTATTCCGAACCCGGCGCCGGATCGGATCTCGCCAATGTGCGCACGCGCGCGCGGCGCGACGCGGCCAGCGGCGAGTGGGTGATCGACGGCCAGAAGGTGTGGACTTCGTGGGCGCAGGAGGCCGACTGGATCTTCGTGCTCGCGCGCAGCGAGGAAGGCTCGGAGCGGCATCGCGGCCTCACCTTGTTGCTGGTGCCGCTGCACCAGTCGGGCGTCGCGATCCGGCCGATCCGGCAGATGACCGGCAGCGCCGAGTTCAACGAGGTGTTCTTCGACGGCGCGCGGACCGAGGGTTCGCTGCATCTGGGCGAACCGGGGCAGGGCTGGCAGGTGGCGATGGCGCTCCTGGGCTACGAGCGTGGCGTCTCCACGCTGGGCCAGCAGGCGCATTTCCGCCATGAACTGGAGCTGGTAATCGCCGCGGCCCGCACCAACGGCGCGGCGCGCGATCCGCTGCTGCGCCAGCGTATCGCGGAGGCGGCGCTGGGGCTGGCGACGCTGCGCTTCCACGCGCTGCGTGTGCTGGGCGCCGCGGTCGGCACGATGCCGCGCGAGGCGTATACCGCCAAGTATGCGTGGTCGAACTGGCGGCGCGAGCTGGGCCGGCTCGCGCTGGACGTGCTGGGCGCGGCGGGCGACGTGGTCGACGACGGCGATGCCGCACGCAGCCGCCTGCAACAACTCTGGCTCTCCAGCCGCGCCGACACCATCTATGCCGGGACCAACGAGATCCAGCTCAACCTGATCGCCGAGCGTGCACTGGGCATGCCGCGCGAAGTCCGGGCGGCGCGATGAAATCCGACGACGCGCAGCACATGGTGGAGGTAGTGCATGCCTACGTGCGAGCCCTCAACACGGGCGACCTCGAAGCCATCGTGGCACTGTACGCCAGGGATGCCGTGGTGGAGGACCCGATCGGCTCGCCGCCCAAGCGCGGGCGTGCGGCGATCCGCGCGTTCTACGCCGTCAGCACCTCGATGGCACTGGCGGTGGCGCTGGAGGGCGAGATCCGCGTCGCCACGCGCGAATGCGCCTTCGCCTTCCGCGTGGACTTCGTGCACGAAGGCCGGCCCGTCTCGATCCGCCCGATCGACGTGTTCGACTTCGACGCGGCCGGGCGCATTGCGCACATGCGCGCCTACTTCGGCGCGCCCAACATCCATCCTTCCAGCGAGTAGCCGACATGGCGCATTTCCCCGCCCCCGATTACGTTCCCGCCCACGGCCTGCTCAAGGGCAAGTCGGTGCTGGTCACCGCCGCGGCCGGCGCCGGCATCGGCTACGCCGCAGCGAAACGCGCCGCCGAGGAAGGCGCACGCGCGCTGCTGGTCAGCGACGTGCACGAACGCCGCCTGTACGAGGCGGTGGAGGCGCTCAAGCGCGACACCGGCTTGCAGGCGGTGCACGGCCAGCTCTGCGACGTCAGCCGGCAGGACCAGGTGGACGCGATGTTCGCGGTGGCCGCCGACCGCCTCGGCGCGCTCGACGTGGTGATCAACAACGCTGGCCTGGGTACCTCGCAGCGGCTGGTCGACATGCCCGACGAGGAATGGCACAAGGTGATCGACATCACCCTGACCGGCACCTTCCGCATGACGCGCGCGGCGCTGCGCGCGATGCGGGGGCAGGGGCGCGGCGTGATCGTCAACAACGCCTCGGTGCTGGGCTGGCGCGCACAGGAGGAACAGGCGCACTACGCGGCGGCCAAGGCCGGCGTGATGGCGCTGACCCGCTGTGCGGCGCTGGAGGCCGCCGAGTTCGGCGTGCGCGTCAATGCGGTGGCGCCGTCGATCGCGATCCACGCCTTCCTGAAGAAGTCGGCCAGCGAGGAACTGCTGGCGCAGCTTGCCTCGAAGGAGGCGTTCGGCCGTGGCGCCGAACCCTGGGAGGTGGCCAACGTGATGATCTTCCTCGCCAGCGACTATTCCAGCTACATGACCGGCGAAGTGGTCTCGGTCAGTTCGCAGCGGGCCTGAACCATGGCGACGACCTTCGATTCTGTCGCCGCGGTGCTGGCCGCCGTCGGCAGCGAGCTGGGCACCACCGACTGGGTGGTGCTCGACCAGCATCGCATCGACCTCTTCGCGGAGGCCACCGACGACCTTCAGTGGATCCATGTCGATCCCGTGCGCGCGGCGCAGGGGCCGTTCGGCGCTTGCGTCGCGCACGGCTACCTCACCCTGGGCCTGGCCAACCGCTTCCTGCCGGAACTGGTGGCGTACCGCGGGCTGAAGATGGGCGTGAATTACGGCTGCGACAGGGTGCGCTTCCCGGCACCGGTGCGAGCCGGCGCGCGCGTGCGCGGCCGCGGCCAAGTGCTGGCGGCGGAAGCGCTGAAGGATGGCGGCGTGCAGGCCACCGTGCGCCTCGCCGTCGAGATCGAGGGTTCCGACAAGCCGGGCTGCGTGGTCGACACGATCAGCCGGCTCTATTTCGAGGCATGAGGGCGCAGCCATGAGCAACAGCAACGATGCGGTGATCGTCTCCACCGCGCGCACCCCGATCGGCAAGGCCTACCGTGGCGCGTTCAACGACACCGAGGCACCGGTGCTGGGCGGCCACGTGATCCGCGCCGCGCTGGCGAAGGCCGGCGTGGACGGCGCCGAGGTCGACGACGTGATCCTTGGCATCGCCGCGCAGCAGGGCACCCAGGGCTACAACCTGGGCCGGTTGTGCACCTATACCGCCGGGTTGCCGGAGAGCGTGGGCGGCATGACCATCGACCGCATGTGCGCCTCGGGCCTGGTCAGCATCGCCGCCGCCGCCAAGGCGATCATGCTGGGCGAATACCGCGTAGCCGTGGCTGGCGGGCTGGAGTCGATCTCGCTGGTGCAGAACAAGCACAAGAACAGCTACCGCGCGCAGTCGCAGGCGGTGCTGGCGGCGGCACCCACGGCGTACATCCAGATGATCGAGACGGCCGAAATCGTCAGCCGCCGCTACGGCATCGACCGCGCCGCGCAGGACGAATACTCGCTGCAGAGCCAGCAGCGCACGGCGGCGGCGCAGCGGGCCGGGCGCTTCGCCGACGAGATCGTGCCGTTGGCCACGGTCAAGCAGCTCTTCGACAAGGAAGGCAACGTCACCGGCACGCAGGCAGTCACGCTGGAGCACGACGAGGGCAACCGGCCCGATACCACGCTGGAGAGCCTCGCCGCGCTGAAGCCGGTATGGAAGAACGGGCAATGGGTGGCACAGGGCGAGTTCGTCACCGCGGGCAACGCCTCGCAGCTTTCCGACGGCGCTTCCGCGGCGGTGCTGATGAGCCGCGGCGAGGCGCAGCGTCGCGGCCTCGCGCCGCTGGGCACGTATCGCGGCCTCGCAGTGGCTGGCTGCGCCGCCGACGAGATGGGCATCGGCCCGGTGTTCGCGATACCGAAATTGCTGCAGCGCCACAGACTGGACGTCGCCGACATCGGCCTGTGGGAGATCAACGAGGCCTTCGCCTGCCAGGTGCTCTACTGCCGCGAGCAGTTGGGCATCCCGGACGACAGGCTCAACGTCGACGGCGGCGCGATCTCGATCGGCCATCCCTTCGGCATGTCGGGCGCGCGCCTGGCCGGCCATGCGCTGATCGAAGGGCGGCGGCGTGGCGTGCGGTACGCGGTGGTCAGCATGTGCATCGGCGGCGGCATGGGCGCGGCGGGCTTGTTCGAACTCGACTGATGGGGTGCCGATTGGCGCTTGCCGGAAATTCCCGTTCTGGCATGCTCGGGAGCATCCGCGGCGGTTAGACTCAGGTTCGCCATGAAAAACATGCACGCCCCGGAACCACCCGCGCCCGATCGCGAGACCCTTGCCGCCGCGCTCGCCGGGCCGAGCGGTGCGCTGACGGTCGAGCGTTTCAGCCAGCTGGTGCAGGTGGTCTACGAGGCGGCGCTCGATCCCACCTTGTGGACGGCGGGCCTGGAGGCGATCCGCCGCGAGCTGGCGGCCAACTTCGTTTCGCTGATCGTGCGCCACGCCTCCGAGGGCGACCCGGGCCTGATCGTCTCGGTGGCCAGCGACCATGGCCCGCTCGATCCGAACAATCCGCTGGGTTCGGTCAGTCCCTTCAGCGACCTGCCGCCGGGCCAGCTCGTCACCAACACCGACGTGCTTTCGCTCGCCGAATGGCGCGCCAACAGCTACTACCAGCAATGGTGCGCGCCGCACGACGTGTTCCATGTGATGGCGGCCAACCTCGCCACGCGCGCCGGCAGCATCTACGGCTTCCGCGTGACCCGGCCCGAATCGGCGCCGGCGTTCTCGGCCACGGACATCGAAACGGGGCAACGCCTGTTGCCGCATCTGCGCCAGGCGCTGGACGCCTATCTCTCGGTCAACCGCGACCGTCAGCTCACCAGCCTGTACGGCCGCGCGATGGCGCAGTTGATGGTCGGCGCCATCGTACTGGACGAGCGCGGCAAGGTGGTCGAATGCAATGCGGCGGCCAGCGCGATCCTCGACCTGCACGATGGCCTGCGCATCGTGGGCGGCCAGCTCGAGGCCACCTACGCCAACGACAACCGCAAGCTGCAGCAACTGGTGCGCAACGCGATGGCGCGCTCGCATGCCGCGCTCACCGAATTGACCGAGGCGATGTCGGTCAACCGGCCCTCGGGACAGCTCAGCTGGGGCCTGGTGGTGCAGCCGGTATCGCCCGATGAGTGGACCGAAGGCAAGCACCGCCCCAGCGTGGCCGTGTTCGTGCGCGACATCGAGGGCAAGGCGCATCCGCCGATGCGGCTGGCGCAGCAACTGTTCCAGCTCACGCCGGCGGAAACCGCGCTGGCGATCCAGCTCGCCAACGGGCTTTCGCTGGAAGAGGCGGCCGAGTCGCTGAACATCCGCCGCAACACCGCCCGCGCGCATCTGCGTTCGATCTTCTCGAAGACCGGCGTGCGCCGGCAGACCGAGCTGGTGCGCATGTTCCTCAACAGCGTCGCCTGGTTGGGCGCGGACATCGGATAGAACTGCCGCCGTGGTGGCGCGGGCGCGGCACCACGGGCCGCTGCCGGGTCGTGCGTGACTAATCCTTTCGGACGATTTGGGCCATGGCGGCGTGACGCATGCTGCGAGCATGCCTGCCGGAGTGTGCGGGCCATCCAGCCGAGGTCACGGTGCTGCAGGACGCCGACGGTGACCGGGGAACCCATCGATGAGCCAGCATTTCCGTTCCGGATTGCGTATGTGCCTGCTTGCCGCCGCCATCGGTCAGGCACTTGTGGCCTTGCCGGCTGTGGCCCTGGATGCCGCTGGCGACGCGGCCGTGCCGTCGGCAGCCACACAGCAGGCCGACGCCGAGCCGCCCGCCAAGAAAACCGTGGTGCTGAAAGAAGTGGTGGTGACGGCACAGCGTCGCACCCAGAAGCTAGAAGACGTGCCGGTATCCGTCACGGCCATCGACCAGTCCCAGCTCGAGGCGCGCGGCATCAACAACCTGTCCGACCTCAGCGCGGCAGCGCCGAACCTCACCATCGTGAGCGAACCGGGCAGCGCCACGTCCTCGATGGTCTCCATCCGCGGCTCGGTGCAGGTCAATCCCGCGCTCTACTGGGATACGCCGGTGGGCATGTACGTCGATGGCGTCTACATGGGCAAGACCGCGGGCAACGTGTTCGACCTGCTCAACCTCGAGCGCGTCGAGGTGCTGCGCGGCCCTCAGGCACCCTGTTCGGGCGCAACACCATGGCCGGCGCGGTCAACCTGATCACGGCGCGGCCCAGCGGCGTGTTCACCGGCGACGCCTCGGTGAGCATTGGCAACTACGGCGCCAGGGTGGCCAAGGCGGTGCTGGACCTGCCGGCCTTCGGCAAGCTCAAGGCCACGGTGGGGGCGCGCGTGGAACGTCGCGACGGCTGGATCAAGACCACGCCAGGGAGTTCCGAGCCGCGGCTGAACAACCGCCACAACAGCGAGACCTACCTGGGTCTGGAATACGACGCCACCGACGACCTCACCCTCAATTACCGGTTCGACCACACCAACGTCAAGCAGACCTCGCTGTTCTTCCAGCCGGTGCATTCGGAGGTCGAGCAGATCTTCGGCATACCCGGCATCCAGGTCTACGGCAATGGCCGCCAGACCTCCGGCGTCAGCGTCGATTCGCCGATGCGCGAACAGATGAACGTCAACGGTCATTCGTTGACGGTCAACTGGAAGCTCGGCGATGTCGGCACGCTGAAATACATCGGCGCCTATCGTCAGATGCATTGGCACGATGCGCTTGACCTCGATGGCTCGCCGATCCTGTTCGCGCAGACCGAGAACAATTCGCGCTACCACCAGGTCTCGCACGAGCTGCAGTATCTCGGCAGCGTGGGGCGCTGGGACTGGGTGGCCGGCCTGTACTACTTCAAGGACAGCGGCTTTTCCAACAACCCGCAAACCTATTTCTTCGGCCAGGCGGACTACAACGAGAACTACGGCTACGGCACGCGCTCGCGCGCGGCGTATGGCCAGGTGGACTACAAGCTGACGGACCGTCTCACGCTCACCGCCGGCATCCGCCGTACCGAGGAACAGAAACGCACCAGCCGCTTCGAGGAACTTGCCAACTACGGCCTGGTGCTGGTTCCCGCCGGCACGGCGGCACGGGCGAGCTTCGGAGCGACCACGCCGGCGCTCAGCCTCAGCTACAAGCTTGCGGCCGACAGCATGGTCTACGCGCGCTACGCGAAGGGTTTCATGAGCGGCGGCTTCAACGGCGAGGCGCAGAACGTCCAGGACGCGATCACGCCTTACAGGCCGCAGACGCAGAACAGCTTCGAGCTCGGCACCAAGAACACCCTGTGGGGTGGCCGGGCCACGCTGAATGCGGACGTGTTCTACAACCGCGTCAACAACCTGCAACAGGTGGTGTTCACCGCGCAGGGTTCGTCCGGCTCCACCGTGCTCAACGTGGGTCGCTCGCACAGCGAAGGCTTCGAGCTCGAGGCACGCGTCCGCGCGACCGATGACCTGACGCTCGGCCTGAACTACGGCTACATCCACTCCAAGTTCGACAAGTTCATGCAGCTCGGCGTGAACGTGGCGAACAACCGCTCCGTGCAGTTCGTGCCCCGCAATACGGTCGCCTTCACGCTGGACGACACCTTGCTGCACACCTCCTACGGCACGTGGCGCGTGAGCCTGGACTACCGCTTCACCAGTCCGTTCTACATGTATGTTTACCCGCTGACGCCGGTGAACCCGCCGACGCAGCTGGCCGCCAACACCCGCATCAAGAGCTACGGCGTCCTCAACGCGCGCCTGGCGCTGGGGGATATCAATCTCGGCGCCGCCACGGGCGAGGTTGCTTTGTGGGCCAAGAACGTGACCGACAAGGAGCATATCGACAATCTCATCGATTTCGGTCCGGGCTTCGGCAACCTCAGGCTCGCCAATTACAATGATCCGCGCACCTTCGGCATCAGCTTCGACGTGAAGTGGTGAGGATGCGCTAGCGTCCCCCCCAGTCACCGGCCCGCCGCACCGGCAATGCAGCGGGCGCGGCCGGCCGTCGATCCGGTGCGCCGCGCCGGGATGCCGGCCGATTTCGCCGGGCACGACTACTCCGGTCGCCGGTCCTCGATGGACCCCGATGGGACGTGCGCACGCCCGCGATCCGGGCTGCAGACGCGCACGGCGTCGGGGGCGGGCGGCCCGGTTTGCAGTCGATTCGCGACAGTTGTCTGGACGTCCATTTATCCGGCACCTTTCCGCAGGCGCGTGGGTCGGGCCTGCGTTTCGGCCGCGGCCGGCGCGGATGTTTCCATAGTCCTCTTGGACGATTTTCTTCGCGGCATTTCGTCGCAGTCTGTACACACGTCTGCTGCGAGCAGGCGGTCGAAACAACATGCCGCGCAGCGCGCGATGCCGATGCCACCTTGGGGGATTGCCAGATGACGAGTTTCCACACTTCACACATGCGCAGATGCCTGTTGGCCGCCGCCGTGGCCCAGGCGCTGATCGTTGTTCCCGTCGCGGCCCGGACGGCGCAGGACGGTCAGGCCGCAGCCGACGGCCAGGCCGCGCCCGAGCAGGGCAAGCCGGGCAGCAAGAAGCCCGTAGCACTGAAGGAAGTGGTGGTCACCGCGCAGCGCCGCAGCCAGAACCTGCAGGAAGTGCCGATTTCGGTGTCGGCGATCGACACCGCCGACCTTCACGCACGCGGTATCACCAACGTCGCCGACCTCAAGGCGGCGGCGCCCAGCCTCGTGGTGATGAGCGGCACCGGCGGCAACCCGACCACGGCGCAGATCGCGATCCGCGGATCGTACGCCGGCAATCCCGCGATGTACTGGGATTCTCCGGTCGGCGTGTACTTGAACGGTGTCTACATCGGCAAGGCGCAGGGTTCGGTGTTCAATTTGCCGGATCTCGAACGCGTCGAGGTCCTGCGCGGCCCGCAGGGCACCTTGTACGGACGCAACACGATGGGCGGCGCGGTGAACCTGGTGACCCAGACCCCGAGCGGCGAGTGGGGCGGCACGGCTTCGGTGGGCTTCGGCAAGTACAACGACAAGCTGGGCCTCGTGGTGCTGGACCTGCCGGCGATGGGCAAGCTCAAGGTCTCGCTGGGCGGGCGCGTCGAGAAGAACGACGGTTGGGTGCGCAATGTCGGCAAGAGTCCGGTCTCGCACCTGGGCAGCCTGGACGACAAGGACGCGTTCGTGGCCATGCGCCTGGACGCCACCGACAGCCTTAGCTTCGACTACCGCTTCGATTATTCGAAGGCCAACGATACGCCGTTCTTCAACCAGGCCATCCATTCCGACGTGGGCACCGTGTTCCACATCCCGGGCATCATCGTCAATACCGACCGGCAGGACACGGCGAACATCGACTATCCGGTGTTCGAGAACATGAAGGTGCTGGGCAACACGCTCACCGCCGCCTGGAAGCTGGGCGACGCCGGCATGGTCAAGTACATCGGCGCCAACCGGAAGAAGCACTGGGACGACGGTCTCGACACCGATGGCTCGCCGATCCCGTTCGCGCAGAGCAATGCCCACACGCGCTACCACCAGACCTCGCACGAGCTGCAGTACCTGGGCAGCGTGGGGCGCTGGAACTGGGTGAGCGGCCTGTACTACTTCAGGGACAGCGGCTACAACAACAATCCTCAGAGTTACTTCCTCGGCAAGGCGAACTACAACTCCAGCTACGGTTTCGGCACCCGTTCGCGTGCGGCCTACGGCCAGGTCGACTACCAGCTGACCGACAAGCTGACCCTCACCGCAGGCCTGCGCCGCACGCTGGAGCGCAAGGACGTCTCGCGCTTCCTGAAGGTCGGCCAGTACACGCTGATCCCGACCGGCACCGCCGCCCAGGCCGGCTTTTCGGCGACCACGCCCACGCTCAACCTGGCGTACCAGTGGACGCCGAACCACATGCTGTACCTGCGCTACGCCAAGGGCTTCCTCAGCGGCGGCTTCAATGCCGAGGCGCAGGCCGCGGCCGAGGTGGTGCGGCCGTTCCTGCCGCAGACGGCGCAGACCTACGAGCTCGGCACCAAGAACGTGTTCCTCGACGGTCGCGCCAACCTCAATGCCGACGTGTTCTACAACCGCACCAGCAACCTGCAGAGCATCGTGTTCACGGCGCAGGGCGCGGCGGCGTCGAACGTGCGCAATGTCGGCCAGTCGCATACCGAGGGCCTGGAACTGGAAGCGAACTTCCGCCCGACCGACGATCTCCTGCTGCATGCGACCTACAGCTACATGCATGGCAAGTACGACCGCTTCATGCAGCTCGGCCGGAACATCGCCGACAACCAGTCGGTCTCCATGCTGCCCAGGCACATGGCGTCAATCGTCGCCACCGACACCTTCCTGCGTACCGCCAACGGCAGTCTGCGCGGCACGCTGGATTACCGCTTCACCGGCGGCTACTACCGCTACACCTACCAGTTGAAAATGGTCAACCCGGCACAGGCGGTCGCGGCGAACTCGTGGATCAAGGGTTACGGCACGGTCAACGGCCAGCTTGCCTTCGGCGGCATGGATTGGGGCCACGGCATCGACGGTGAGGTTTCGCTGTACGTGCACAACATCTTCAACGTGGCGCACATCGACAACATCATCGACTTCGGTCCCGCCTTCGGCAATCTGCGCGTCGCCAACTGGAACATGCCGCGGACTTTCGGCGTCAACGTCACTGCCCGCTGGTGACCGCTGCCCGGCGACCGCGCTACGCGGTTGCCGGGGACGGCCTGCCCGGGAAGGTGGTCCACCGGGTTCCGACTGGCGCTTCTTCGATCCACGCCGTCCGGCGCATGGCGCCGGGCGGGGAACGTTCAACCCTCTTCGTCCAACCCCTTGCGCGCCTGCCGTGAATCGCGGCGGGTGCCGTCACCCCGAGGCGTCGCTATGTCCCGTTCCCGTGTCCTGCCGCTACCTGCCTGCCTGCTCGCCGCCGCCGTGGCCCAAGCCTTGTCCGTCGCGCCCGCCGTGGCGCAGACCAAGGCCGGCGACGACCAGGCCAGGTCTGCCAAGCCGGTGGCCCTGAAGGAAGTGGTGGTGACGGCGCAGCGCCGCACCCAGAAGCTGCAGGACGTGCCGCTGTCGGTCACCGCGATCGACGAGGCCCAGCTCAATGCGCGCGGTATCGCCAACGTCGCCGACCTGAGCGCGGCCGCGCCGAACCTGCAGGTAAGCACCACGCCGGGTGATTCCACCGCGGCGCAGATTTCCATCCGCGGCATGGCCGGGATCAACCCGGCGCTGTTCTGGGACACGCCGGTCGCCATGTACGTCGACGGCGTCTACATCGGCAAGACCCAGGGCTCGGTGTTCGACCTGCTCGACCTGGAGCGTGTCGAGGTGCTGCGGGGGCCGCAGGGCACGTTGTTCGGGCGCAACACCATGGCCGGCGCGGTCAACCTGATCACGCGGCCGCCCGGCGGCCAGTTCAGCGGCACGGCGGAAATCGGACTGGGCAACTACGGCAGCAAGGTCGGCAAGCTGGTACTGGACCTGCCCGCGATCGGCAGACTCAAGGCCACGCTCGGTGGGCGCGTGGAGCGCCGCGACGGCTGGGTCGGCACCGCGCCCGGCAGCTCGGTGTCGCAACTGGGCAACCGGCGCAACCAGGAGGCCTTCGTCGCACTGGAGTACGACGCCACCGACAACCTCACGCTCAACTATCGCTACGACCGTACCCGGGTCAACCAGAATTCGCTGTTCAACCAGGCCATCCATTCCGACGTCGGGCAGTTGTTCGGCATCCCCGGTATCCCGGTCAACGGTAGCCGCCAGACCACGGCCAGCGTCGATGCGCCCTCCTTCGAGCGCATGAAGATCGACGGCAACGCGCTGACGGCGAACTGGAAGCTGGGCGATGCCGGCACGCTCAAATACATCGGCGCGCATCGCGAGATGCACTGGGATGACGGGCTCGACCTCGACGGTTCGCCGGTGGCGCTGGCGCAGACGCAGCGCCTGTCCCGCTATCGGCAGACCTCGCATGAGCTGCAGTACCTGGGCAGCGCCGGCGCATGGAACTGGGTGGCGGGCCTGTATTCGTTCGAGGACACGGGCTACACCGCCAATCCGCAGAGTTTCTTCCTGGGCGCGGTGGACTACGACTCGGACTACGGCTTTGGCACCCGGGCCCGCGCGGCCTACGGCCAGATCGACTACCAGCTGACGGACCGCCTGACGCTCACCGCGGGCGTGCGCCGCACCACCGAGACCAAGCGCATCAGCCGCTTCCTCCTGGGGCCCGGCGTGGACATCCCGGCCGGCACGGGGGCGCATGCCACCTTTGGCGACACCACACCGATGGTGAACCTGGCCTACAAGCTCGGCGCCGACAGCATGGTCTACGCGCGCTATGCGGAGGGCTACCTGAGCGGCGGCTTCAACGGCGAGGCGCAGAGCGCCGTCGCCGCCACCACGAAGTTCCTGCCCGAGACCCAGAAGACCTTCGAGGTAGGCAGCAAGAACACCCTGCTGGGGGGGCGTGCCAGCCTCAACGCGGCGGTGTTCTACAACCGCATCGACAACCTTCAGGAGTCGGTGTTCACGGCGCAGGGCTCGGCGGGCTCCAGCATCCTCAACGTGGGTCGCGCCCATACCGCAGGCTTCGAGCTGGAGGCGCAACTGCGTCCCACCGAGGACCTCACCCTGCGCCTGAACTATGGTTACCTGCACACCAAGTACGACAAGTTCATGGAGCTGGGCGTCAACGTGGCCGACAACCGCGCGGTGGTGCATGCGCCGCGCAACACGGTGAGCCTGGTAGTCGAGGACACGCTGTTGCGCACCGCCAACGGCGTGTTGCGCGGCACGCTGGACTACCGCTTCAGCAACGGCTTCTACTTGTATCCCTACCAGCTCCAGCCGGTCGATCCCATGCAGCAGCTTGCCCGCAACACGCATATCGGCAGCGCCGGCATGCTCAATGGCCGGCTGGCCTTCGGCGGCATGGACTGGGGCCATGGCATCGAGGGCGAAGTGGCGCTGTGGGCGAAGAACCTCGGCAATGTCGCCCGTCCCGGCAACATCATCGACTTCGGCCCCGGTTTCGCCAACCTGCGCGTGGCCAATTTCGACCAGCCGCGCACCTTCGGCGTCAGCGTCACCGCGCGCTGGTGAGGCTTCGCGCCGGGTGCGCGCGGCGCGCCCGGCGGCAGCATCGCTTACTGCGCCACTGGTGCACAGACCGGCGCGATCTGCTTGCCGGCCAGCAGGCGGCGCGCAAAGGGGATCGAATCCTTCAACGAGGCGTTGACCGTGGCGTTATGGTCCAGGCCCTTGTACAGATGCGCCTCGACCGTGCTGCCCGCCGCGCAGGCGTCGTGGGCCAGCATCAGCTGACTGGCGGTGGTGGCGTCCTGGTCCTGCGCGCCGATGCCCATGAACAAGGGCTGCGCGAGCTTGAGCGTGGGATACATGAAGGTCTTGGCGTAGCTGCCGATGAAGACCATCAGGTTGCCCTGCAAAGCGTTGGCGTCGCTGATCCCGGCACTGACCACGTCCGCCTCCATCTGCGCGATGCAGGCGCCGCGGGCTTCCTCCACCAGCGGCATCGCGCGCTCGGTGAAGACGCTGGAAAGGCCGGCGGGCGGTTGCGCCTGCGCCTGGGCGGCCAGCGCCAGGAAAGCGGTGTAGGCGAATTGCGGACGGACCTCATGCGGATCGTGGCTCGATGCGGCAGCCATCGCCTTGGGCGCGAGGTAGGGCGTACCGGTGCTGATGGTGCCGAGGATGTCCAGCTCGGTGGCGTACACCGGGGCAAACGCCGCGGAGGCAAATGCCGCGCCGGCGCCTTGCGACTGGCCGATGAGGATCACCTTGCGCGAAAGTTCGGGGAATTTCGCCTGTGCCGCGCGGATGCTGTCGAGCACGCTATAGGCTTCCACGCGCGCGTCCATATAGGGATGCGGGCCCGGCGTGCCCAGCCCCTGGTAATCGGTGGCGACCACCGCAAAGCCCTGCTTGAGCCACGCGTTGAGGTAACGCGCATCGCGGTAGGAGCGCACGTTCCACGAAGGTGCGCAGGCGTCGGCGATGCCTACCGTGCCGTGCGCCCAGGCCAGCAGCGGCCAGCCGCCCCTGGGGGGCTGGCCCGGCGGGAGAAACACGGCGCCCGACACCGCCACCAGGCCATGCCCGCTGACGCCGTCGGTGGAGCTGTACAGGATGCGGTATTGCTGGCCGGCGGCCGACAACTGCACTGCGGCTTCAAGCGGCTCCTCGCGCAGGATCTGCCCGGCGGCGCCATCCAGCGGCTTCGCCCAGGCGTAGAACGGCGAAACCCGCCCGTCCGTGGCCTGGGCGTCGCCTGAGCCCGCCAGTGCCGATGGCGGCACCAGCGTCGCTGCAAGCGTCGCGCAGGCACACAACGCGGCGACCAGGCTGGCACGGATTCGATGTTTGCAGGCGGCGGGATGGTGTGCGACAGGAGTCATGGTGCACCTCGGGTTGGCTGTTGCGGGAAGGAATGGAGCGTGATGCGCGGGCCTTCGCTGGCGCCCGCGCAGATCACCGGCCGTGGCGGACTCGGAGTCTGTCGGGCTTTGACGGTCGAGGCGGGAACTCGGCTGTATGAAGGCAGGTTTTCGATGATTCGCCGCCCCATGGTGGTTCCAGGGGCAAGCAGCGGCGGCGGAAGGATGCACCATACGGACGGATTCGCCGGCCGGCTGGTCGAAGCACGACAGACTCCTAGGCCAACTCGGCGCGCGCGAGGTCGGTCCGGACACTGGACGCGGCGCGGGCGAACAACGCGACGGCGGGCAGGTTCAGCGTCAGCAGCCAGACCATGGCCCAGCGCACGCTGTCGGCACCGAAACGCCAGGCGAAGGCGTCGCTGAGTACCCCGGCCAGCGTGGGCCCGACGCCCACGCCGACCAGGTTGAGCAGCACGATCAGGGTGCTCATCGAGATGCCGCGCATGCGCATGCCGACCAGGCTTTGCGACAGCGCGTAGGTCGGGCCGTTGAGGCCGGCAACGCAGAACGCGAACAGGGCCAGCGCGGCGGCGACCGCGGCTACGGACGGCAACAGCGCGACGGCGACGCCGGACAACGCGATCAGACCGGCGGCGGCGGCCATCAGCCGTGGTTGCCAGCGCATGTCGTGTGCACCCAGGCGGTCGGCGAGGCTGCCAGCGGCCAGCGTGCCGACCGCGCCGGCGCCGCCCATGCACAAGGCCGTCATCAGGCCAACCTGCGCCAGATCGAGGCCATGCGTACGCACCAGCAGCGATCCGATCCAGCTCATCATCGCCGAGGAGGTGGCCGTCACCAGCACCGAGGCGGCGATGATCTGCATCAGCGAGCGCTGGCCGCGCATGAAGGCCAGAGTGGCGGCCAGCGGCGGGGCGGCTTCGTGCCGGATGCCGTCGTCGGTCGCGCCGCGGCGCGGCTCGCGCACCCACAGCAGCAGCGCCAGCACCAGCAGCGAGCCGGGCAGGGCGGCGAACAGGAAGGCGCGGCGCCAGCCGAATGTACCGGCCAGCACGCCGCCGCCCAGGAAACCCAGCAGCATGCCCAGCGGCACGCCGGTGAACAACACCGCCACCGCACCGGCGCGGCGCTCGCGGCCATACAGGTCGGACACCATCGAGATCGAGCAGGGTTGTCCGCCGGCGTCGGCGGCGCCCACGGCCACGCGGGTTAAGACCAGCATCGCGAAACTGCCGGCGGCCCCGGCCAGGGCCACGCAGGTGCTCCACACCGCCAGCAGCGCCGCCAGCAGGTTGCGCCGGTGCGTGCGGTCGGCCAGCCAGCCCAGCGGCAGGCCGGCCAACGCGAACGCGGCTGCATAACTGAAGCCGGCCAGCAGGCCGAGTTGGGCGTCGCTGAGTGCGAACTCCCGCTTGATCGGTTCCATCGCGACGACGATCAGCGCGCG
This sequence comes from Rhodanobacter sp. GW835-FHT13D09, assembly GCF_058793995.1. Taxonomy (NCBI): domain Bacteria; kingdom Pseudomonadati; phylum Pseudomonadota; class Gammaproteobacteria; order Lysobacterales; family Rhodanobacteraceae; genus Rhodanobacter; species Rhodanobacter sp. GW835-FHT13D09. The sequence continues at coordinate 64,427 of NZ_JBXAGL010000006.1, forward strand.
GTCGAAGAATTGCACGGTGGCGATCAGGGTCAGCACGAAGAGCGTGATGCGGGTCTTCATCGCGGGACTGGCGCAGGCGGCAAGGGGCAGCAATGCCCGGTGCCTGTGGACTGTAGGGGATGGGCGGCACCCGGCATCGTCCGCGTGGACGATGCCCGCGTGCCTGACCGTCCCGACGATGCCAAGAACGCAACGTGGCCGCCGCTGGTGCGCTGCATCGCTGCCGAGGGCTGCGCATGACGCCATCGTGGAAGATGATCTATCTCGCCCGGCGCAACCCGGCGCTCGCGCCTGCGGATTTTCCGCAGGCCTGGCGCGAGCACTCCGCGCTGGGCCGGCAGTGCCGCAACGTGCAGGACAAGGTGCTGGGCGTGGCGCAGTGCTCGCGCCTGCTCGATTTCGATGTGCCGGGGACCAGCGCGGACTACGACGGGGTCAACCTGCTGCGCCTGCGCGACCTGCAGGCGGCCACCGACATCTGGAACGATGCCGAGACGCTGGCGGTGATGCGGCCCGACGAGCCGCGGGTGTTCTCGACCTACGTGCGCGAGTTCACCCTGGTCTGCGCCGAGCACGCGCTGCGCGATGCGCCGCACAGCGACTGCGTGCTGTTCGGCTTCCTGCGTCGGGGGCCGCAGTGCCGGCGGCAAGCCTTCGATACGGCCTGGCTGGATGGTGCGGCGGACTGGTCCGAGGCCGGTGCCTTGCATGCGGCAGTACGCGTGGTGCACAACACCGTGGTGCAGGCGCCGCCGCCCGGCTACGAGTTTGATGGCATCGCCGAATGGTGGTTCGACTCGCCCATGGCGTTGCAGGCCGCGATTGGCGCGCCGGGCGTGCTGGCTGGGTTGCCGCCGGCCTATGCGGGCCTGGTCGATCCGCGGCGCTCGGTGTTCATGGCCGTGGGGGTGACGCACAGCCGACCGTAAAAGCTCCGTCCTCCGGGCCGCCATGCCAAGGGGACGGGATGGGAAAGGCAAGCCGTGGAGCGGCGCTATTCCTCCGCGTGCTGCGCATACGGCGCCGCGCCCTTGGGCACGTAATAGCCCTCGCACTGGTCGAGGTATTCCTGCTTCTTCGCGCGCGGATTGTAGAACTGCTTGTACCAGATGCGGGCCTTCATGAAGGGGCCGTCGCTGGGGATGAACATGCCATGCATGCAGGGCGACTTGTTCGTCCACACCTCCATGTCCTGCAGGAAGGACTGCAGCACGGTGTTCTGGAATTGCGCCGCGGCGATCGCGTCGGTCTGCGTGGCCACCTTGCTGCCGCCAGGCGACTTCACCACCACCGAATGCCACACCTTGATCGTGCCGTCGTCGACCGGGGTGTGCGCGATCAGCAGCACCGACTCGCAGAAGCCGGTCAGGTCGCTCATCAGGATGCCGGGGCCGTAATAGGTGGTTTCCGTGGACAGTTCGGGCGCGACGCCATCCGCGCCCACCAGGGTGCGGTGGCCGCCGGCCTGGCGCTGGGTGGCGGTGTGGCCGCGGAATTCGTTCTCGTAGCGCACCACGGTGGAGCCGTGGATCGGGCCGAGATGCCCATAGTCGGCGATATTGTCCACCACTTCCTGCGGATGCTGGTTGAGCAGGCCCAGGTGATCCCATTTCGGATGCACCCAGGCCGGGTCCTGCCACTGCGACAGGTCGGGATGCCCCCACTCCGGCTCGCCGCCTTCGGGGTCGTGCCACGCCCAGATCGCGCCGAGGCTCTCGGCCACCGTCCAGCTCTTCACGCTGGCCGTGGGCGGGATCGGCCCCTCGTGGTAGGGGATGTGGTTGCACTTGCCGTCCGGCCCGAAGCGCCAGGCGTGGTACGGGCAGCGGATGCAGTCGCCCTCGATGTTGGTGCCGTTGTTGTCGCGGTACACGTAGCTGGTGGTGTTGGGCGCCGCCAGGTGGGTGCCCATGTGCGGGCAGTAGGCGTCCAGCAGCACCACGCGGCCGGTCTCGCGCCCGCGGTAGAGCGCGAACTCCTTGCCGAAGAAATGCACCGCCAGCGGCCTGTAGGTATCCAGCTCGCTGGCTTCGGCGATCATGAACCAGCCGCGTGGGTAGGTGAATTCGCCGAGCCGGTAGTCTTTCGTCGTTGCCATGAAATGTCTCCCGATGCGGGTGCGGGGTTGCCGCGCTGAAGGTGGACCGATGCTGCCACCCGCACCGCACGCATGCTTACCCTGTTTGGACGATGGGCGGCGCTAGCGGATCGGACGGCCGCCGTCTTGACGCCGGTCAGGAAATGTCGAATTTCCGTATCAGCACCTGCAGGTCCAGCATCGCCGGATCGTCGGCGAGCGCGGCGGCGCGCGGATCGGTGACCAGCCACAGCAGCGCGCGGGCGATCGCATCGGGGGCGGCCGCGCCGTAACGCCGCGCGAGGTCGCCGTCGCTGCCCAGCGTGGCGAGGAGCGCCTCGGTGGCGACCACGCCGGGGTTGACGCTGAACGCGCGCACGCCGTGCTCGCCGTGTTCGCGGTTGACCACGCCGGCCAGCCGCGCCAGCGCCGCTTTCGAGGCGCCATAGGCGAAACCCCAGCCGCCGCGGTCGGCGCGCAGCGGCGGGTCGTGCTTGCCCGCGCCAGAGCACACGTTGACGATCTGGCCACCGCCTTGCGCGAGCAGGGTGGGTAGCAGGCGACGTACCAGCCGGAACGGTGCAACGACGTTGGCGTTCAGCGTGCGACGCAAGGCGTCATCGTCGAGATCGTATAACAATGCGTTGGTTTCGCGATCCTGATAGACCGCATTGTTCAACAGCAGGTCGATGCGTCCGTAATGCGCGAGCACGGCGTCGAGCGCCGCATCCAGCGATGCCGGGTCCATCAGATCCATGGTGTGGGCGAAAACCTCGGCGCCGACCGTACGCAGTGCGGCCGCCGTGGTCGCCAGGCTGCCGCTGAGCGGACTGCCATCGCGATGTCGCAACTGGTGCCCCAGCGCCTGCCCTTCGTCCAGGGTGCGCGAGCCGATGGCTATGCGCCAGCCGGCGCGGCCGAAGGCCAGCGCCGCGGCGGCGCCTATGCCGCGGCTGGCGCCGGTGATGAGGACGACGGGGCTTTCGGCACTCATGTCGCGGGGGCACTACGCATCGCGGCCGCACGCTGGCGGTAAGGCTTTATCGCCCCGGCGAGGAACAAGCCGCTGATGACGAACAGGCCCATGGTGCTCACCAATGACCAACGTAGCGCCTGCTCGCCGAGGATGGGCGTCAACCTGTCGCTTATCACGCCGGCGATCAGCGGACCGAAACCGGCACCGAACAGGGTGAGGAAGAAGTTGAGCAGCGCCGCCGCGACGCTGCGTTCGCCGGCGCCGACCATGTTGCTGACCGCGGTGAACAACAGCGGTGGCCACCAGCTGGCGAAGAAGCCGAACGCGGAGGCGAACAGCATCAAGACCGGTATCTGCACGCCGCCCAGCGCGACATGCCCACCCACCGGCCACAGGAAAAAGGCCACCGCGGCCGGTACCGAGATCAGCATGCCCAGCAGCGGCATGCCGATCTGCCAGCGGCTGTCGCGTCGCGCCAGGCGGTCGCACAGCGCGCCGCCGGTCACCGTGCCGGCGGTTGCGCCGAGGCCGCTGGCAAAACCGAACCACATGCCCGCCTGGGCCAGCGACAGGCCGTGAGTGCGGATCAGGAAGGTGGGCACCCATACGCCGTAGGCATAAGCCGCGATGCCGGCCAGGCTGATCGAGATCGCGACCCGGCGCAGCGCGGCGATCCGCATCAGCCGCAGGAGCTGGGCCAGCAAGGGTTCGGCCGGTGCTGTCGCGCTGGCTTTGTCCGTGACCTCGTCGTAGCGCCCGCGCTGCGGTTCGCGCACCAGCAGCCACACCAGCAGGCCCAGTACCAATCCGGGTGCACCCATCCAGATGAAGGCTTGGCGCCAGCCGTAGTGCTGTGCGATCCAGCCACCCAGCGCCAGTCCGATCAGCAGGCCGAGCTGCGGTCCGACCATGAACACGCTGATCGCCATCGCCCGGTTTTTCTTCGGGTACATGTCGGAGATCAGCGAGATCGACGGCGCCATGCCACCCGCTTCACCCACCGCGACCGACATGCGCGCGAGCAGCAATTGCCAGAACTGCGTGGCCAGACCGCAGGCCATCGTGGCAAGGCTCCATAGCGAGGCGCACACTGCCACGACCTTGCTGCGGGAGTGTTTGTCCGCAAAGCGGCCTACCGGAATACCGAGCCCGGCGTACATCACTCCGAAGGCCAGTCCGCTGAGCACGCCCATCGCGGCATCGCTCAGGCCGAACTCGCGCTCGATCGGCTCGATCACCACGGCAATCACCTGGCGGTCGATGTAGGAGAAGATGTAGACAAGCGACAGCAGCACCAAGTTAATGTGCGTGCGCCACGTCACGTCGGTCGGCAGGTTTGCGGTTGGGCGGGTCATGGGCTGGATCGTCACCGTGCTGCCGCCCCCGTACATCGTCCCTTTGGACGACGAGGCAGTCATCTTCGGCCGTTAGCGTGGATTCAACCACAACACAGATCCAACCACCTGGTAGCCGGTCACGATGGAAACCACTCAGTTCGCCGCATCGTCCATCCCTTCGACCTCTCCCGTGCGCCATCGGCTGGATTTGCAGCGCCAGGCCTTCCGCAGCGAAGGGCCGGTTGCCGCAAGCCAGCGCCGCGCACGACTGCAACGCGTCATCGACATGCTGGTGGCGCACAACGATGCCCTGTGCGTGGCCATGCGCGAGGACTTCGGCGGACGCTCCGAGTTGTTTTCGCTGATGAACGACGTGCTGGGCTCGCTCGCCACGCTGAAGTCCGCGCGCGACAGCCTCGAAGGCTGGATGGCCGACCAGCCGCGAGCCAGCGTGACGCCGTTCGACCAGTTCGGCGCCAGCGCCTGGGTGAAGTACCAGCCCAAGGGCGTGGTCGGCATCATCGGCACCTGGAACGCGCCGCTGTACACGCTGTTCGCACCGCTGGCCAGTGTGTTCGCCGCCGGCAACCGCGCCGTGCTCAAGCCTTCGGAAGTCAACCCACGTACCGCCGAACTGGTGGCGCGCATCGTGGCCGAACACTTCGCGCCCGAGGAACTTGCCGTGGTCACCGGCGGGCCCACGGTGGCCGCGGATTTCAGCGCCCAGCCCTGGGATCATCTGGTCTTCACCGGCAGCACCGAGGTCGGCCGCAAGGTGATGCAGGCAGCCGCGGCGAACCTGGTGCCGGTGATGCTGGAACTGGGCGGCAAATCGCCGGTGCTGGTGGGCCGTGGTGCCGACCTCGCCGACGTGGCCGAGCGCGTCGCGGTGGGCAAGGCGCAGAACAGTGGCCAGCTCTGCGTGGCGCCCGACACCGTGTGGGTGCATGCCGCGCAGATGGAGGCGCTGGTGGCCGCGCTGCAGGCGGTCTATGCGCGCCTGTATCCCACGATAGCCGGCAACCCGGACGTGACACCGGTGGTCGACGCGCGGCACTTCGCGCGGGTCGAATCCTACGTGGACGACGCGCGCGCCCGCGGCGCTCGGGTGGTCGTGGCCGGCGCCGAGGGCGGTGCCCGCGAACGCCGCATGCCGCTGCGCCTCGTGATCGAGCCGCCGGCGGACAGCGCGATCGCCCGCCATGAGATCTTCGGCCCGGCGCTGGTGCTGCGGACATACCGCGAGATCGACGAGGCGATCGACGCCGTCAATGCCGGCGAGCGCCCGCTCGCCCTCTACTACTTCGGCCCGGACGAGGCCGAGCAGAGCCGGGTGCTGGAGCGCACGCTCTCCGGCGGCGTGGCGATCAACGACGTGTTGATGCACGCGGCGCTGGAGGACGCGCCGTTCGGTGGCGTCGGCGCGTCGGGGATGGGCCACTACCACGGCCGCGAGGGCTTCCTCGAATTCAGCCATGCGCGCTCGGTCTACAAGGCGGGCGCGCACGATCCGCGCCGCGAGTGGGGCATGCTGCCGCCCTACAGCGAACAGTTCATGCAGATGCTGCGCGCGGCGGTGACGCCATGAGCGGTGGCGCCGCCGCGCTGTTCTCGCTGGAAGGCCAGGTCGCCATCGTCACCGGCGCCGGCAAGGGCATCGGCCGCGCCTGCGCGCTGGCCTTGGCCCAGGCTGGCGCCGACGTGGCGCTGGCCGCACGCACCCGGGCCGATCTCGATGCCGTGGCCGGCGAGATCCATGCACTGGGGCGGCGGGCCATCGCGGTGGCATGCGACGTCAACGAGGATGGCGCGCTCGATGGGCTGGTGGCGCGCACCGTGGGCGAACTCGGCAAACTCACGCTGCTGGTCAACAATGCCGGCGGCAGCGGCCCCAACGATCCGTTGAAGATGCCCGGCGCGGACTTTGGCGGTGTGCTGGCCTGGAACGTGGTGCCGGCCTATGCGCTGATCCAGAAGGCCGTGCCGTACCTGCGCGCGGCCGGGGGTGGGGCGGTGGTCAACATCTCCTCGGTGGCGGCCCGCTACGCGCAGAAGCACTTCAGCGCCTACGGCGCGGCCAAGGCGGCGCTGAACCAGATGACGCGCAACCTGGCGCAGGACTTCGGTCCCGCCGTGCGCATCAACGCGGTCGAGCCCGGCACCATCGAGACCGCGGCGCTGGCGCCATTCCTCACGGCCGAGCGGCGCCAGCGCATGCTGGCCAGCACGCCGCTGGGACGGCTGGGCCAGCCCGAGGACATCGCCGCCGCGGTGCTGTTCCTGTGCTCGCCGGCGGCAAGCTGGATCACCGGCAAGGTGCTGGGCGTGGACGGCGGCGTCGAGGCGCCGAATTTCGCCTGACCAGTCTTTCGAAGATCTCGAAACAAATCGCGGCTCCCACGGCGCACGGGCGTACCGCATGCCTGGATGACGGTTATCCGGGATTCGATTCAGATGTCACGGCCGGCGCGGTTGCCTTGGTGCATCGCGCCTTCGATGTAGCCCAGCCCGGCGCCGTCGCCGATTTCCTCGACGGGCATGTCTAGGCCATCGAGACTGCGGGCGAGGCGGTCGTCGGGTTCGGCGCCGATGGCAAGCACCACGGAGTCGGCCGGCGTTTCGTGCTGTTCGCCCTTCGCGTCGCGCCAGTTCACGGCCTGCTTGCCGATGGCGTCCACGTTGGCCTTGCAGTGCAGTTTGCCGTGCTCGCACACGGTATCGAGCACGCGCCAGCGGCGCACGACGGCGAGTTCGCGGCCGGCCCTGTCGCTGGCTTCGAGCACGGTGACTTCGCGTCCGCGGGCGAGCAGGAACTCGGCCAGCTCCAGCCCGACCAGGCCACCGCCGACGATGACGACGCGCTTGCCCAGCGGCATCCACAGTTTCGACAGGCCTTGCAGCGCCTGCCGGCTGTCGGTGGCGCCAAGCATGCCGCCGGCCTTGAACAGCGCACGTTCGGCAAGCGTCAGCTTGGCGCGCGCGATCTCGTCGGCGCCGTCGCCGGTCATCAGCCGGCGCAGCTCGTCGCCGCTCCAGACGTGGCGCTGGTCGGCGCCCGGGATGGCCGGAGCGGCGCGCCGCGCGCCGGTGGCGACGACGACGTGGTCGGGCGCGAGCGCGGCGACCCACTCGCGCGTCGCGGCGGTATCGAGCTTCACTTCGATGTTCGGGTGTTTCATCTGCTCGACGAGGTAATCGAGCAGACGGCCGTTCTCGGGGTAGGCGAGCCCGGCGAAGAACAGGGTGCCCCCCAGCCGGTTGCTGCGCTCGACCAGGGTGACCTTATGGCCGCGCTCGGCGGCGACGCGCGCGGCCTCCATGCCGGCCGGGCCGCCGCCGATCACCAGCACCCGGCGCGGCATCGCCGCGGGTTCGATGCGCAGCTCGTGCTCGTGGCCGGTGAGCGCGTTGACGGCGCACTTCACCGACTCGTTGAGGAAGATCTGGCTGACGCAGACGTAGCAATACACGCAGGGACGGATATCCTGCGGGCGGTTCGCGATGAGCTTGTTGGGCAGGTCGGAGTCGGCCAGCAGCTTGCGCGCCATCGCGACGAAATCGAAGTCGCCGGCGGCGATGCCCTGCGCGGCGACCTCCGGCTCGATGCGGCCGGCGACGATCACCGGCACGCTCACCGCCTGGCGCACCGCTTTCGCGAACGGAATGAACGCACCGGGCTGTTGCGGCAACGGCGCATCGGTGAACTCGCTGCCGCTGCGGATGCTGGCGTAGGCGGAGACATGTACCGCGTCGACGCCGGCCTGCTCGGCCAATCTTGCGGTGGCGACTGCGTCCTCCAGCGTAATGCCGTGTTCGGTATGCAGTTCGCTGCCGTCGAGGCGCAGCCAGACCGGGAAATCGGCGCCGACCTGCGCCTTCACCGCGCGGATCGTGTCCAGCAGCAGGCGCGCCCGGTTTTCCAGTGGGCCGCCCCATGCATCGGTGCGCTGGTTGTAATGAGGGGAGAGGAAGCCGGCAAAGATGTAGTTGTGCGCGGCGTGCAGCTCGATGCCGTCGAATCCGGCGCGCTTGGCGCGTTCCGACGCCGCGACGAACCACGCCGTCATCTGCGCTATGTCGGCGGCATCCATGACCCGATAGCGCGGTGGGTTGCTGCCGAGGTTGCTGACGAAGGTCGCCATCTCTTCGCGCGACAGCGCGGCGACAAAGCCGGACTTGCCCGATGGCGGCACCGATGGCACCCACAGTTCGCGGCCTTCGGCGATGTCGCGTGCCGCAACCTTGCCGTGGTGCACGAGCTGGATCGCCATCTTCGCGCCGTGCCGGTGTGCGCGTTCGACCAGTTGCGCGAGGCCGGGGATGAACTCGTCGCCCGAAATACCCAGCTGGTGCGGCTCGGAGGTGCCGGCGGGGAATGCGATGGCGCACACGCCGGTGGTCAATAATCCCGCGCCGCCCTTCGCCCGCGCCTCGTAGTAGGCGAGCAGTCGGTCGGTGACCTTGCCGTCGTGGCCGCCGAAACTCGAACCCATCGGCGCCATCACGATGCGGTTGCGCAACTCCAGCTTGCCGATGCGGCCGGGGGCGAGCAGCGCCGCGTAGGGATTGGCCATGGCGATTGTCCGTTGATTGCCGGAAGGGTTCATTATCGAAACTTCGCCCGGCCGCGGCATCGTCCGTTCGGACGCCGCGCCGCCGGCAGGCGGGGCGCATGATCGTGCCGCCCAATGCCGCAGCGGAGTCCCATGGACAACAGCGCCATCGAGATCGCCAATCTGCTTTACCGTTACGCCGAATGCATCGACGAGGGCCGGCTGGAGGATGCGGCCGCGCTGTTTCGCCATGCACGGATCCAGCTGCAGGATGGCACCGCGCCGCTCGACGAGGCCGCACTGCTGGCCCTGTGGCGCAGGATCATCGTGCTTTACCCCGGCGGGACGCCGCGCACACAGCATGTGATCAGCAACCCCATCATCGAGGTGGACGAGGCGGCTGGCACGGCCACCGCCCGCTCGCGCTACACGGTGTTCCAGGCGACGGAGACGTTCAAGCTGCAGGCGGTCGTCTGCGGGCGCTACCACGATGCGTTCGAGCGGGCCGACGGCCGCTGGCGCTTCACGCGGCGCCAGTACCGGCTCGATCTCGCCGGCGACACCAGCGCGCATATCCGGAACTACCCGCTGTGACTGCCCGGCACGACAGCCGCGCCGGCTGGTCCGACCCTGTCTTCCCCTCCAGATTCGGAGCAAACCCATGAGCATCATCGTCATCACCGGCTCGGCCTCGGGCATCGGTGCCGCCACGCGCCGCACACTCGCGGCAGCGGGGCACGAGATCATCGGCCTCGACCTGCGCGGCGCCGACATCGCCTGCGACCTGTCGCAACGCGCCGGCCGCACGCAGGCAGTGGCCGACGTGCTGGCGCGCTGCCAGGGACGGCTGGACGCGCTGGTGCTGTGTGCCGGGCTGGGCGCGCAATTCGAACCAGCCACGGCGATCGCCGAGGTGAACTATTTCGGCGCGGTCGAACTGCTGGACGGCTTGTTGCCGGCGCTGCAGCAGGGCGAGCGCCCCGCCGCCGTGGTGATTTCCTCGGTGTCCTCGACCCAACTGCCCTGGGACGACAACCCGCTGGCTGCGTCGCTGGAGGCGGGCGACGAGGCCAGGGTGGGCGCGGTCCTCGCTGCCGCCGGAACGAAGGGCGGTTTCCTGGCCTACGCGGCCTCCAAGAACGCATTGACGGTCGCGGTGCGCCGGCGTGCGGCGGCCTGGGGCAAGGCCGGCGTGCGGCTCAACACCGTGGCGCCCGGCGCGACGCAGACGCCGCTGCTGGAGGCGGGTCTCAACGATCCGCGCTTCGGCCAGGCGATCCGCGACTTCCTGCCACCGCTGGGCCGGCGCGCCGAGCCGGACGAGATCGCCGCGGTGGTCGCCTTCCTGCTCGGCCCGCAGGCCAGCTACGTGCACGGCGCGCAGATCCTGGTCGACGGCGGCATCGACGCGGTGGCGCGGCCGACGCGGTTCTGAATGCTGGTCGGGGCGCTACCGTCGCCGGACGACCGCGGTCAGCGTCCCTTGAACTTCGGCTTGCGCTTGGCGATGAAGGCCTGCATGCCTTCCTTCTGATCGGCGGTGGCGAACAGCAGCTGGTTGGCCTTGCGCTCCAGCATCAGCGCGGTGTCCAGCGAGGCATCCATGCCGGCCAGCACCACCTCCTTGATCTGCATCGCCGCCAGCGGCGGCATCGCGGCGATGGTGTGGGCCAGCGCGAGCGCCGCGGGCAGCACCTCGGCGTCGGCCACGACCTGGCTCACCAGACCCATCAGGCGCGCTTCCGCGGCCGGCACCGGCTTGCCGGTGAGCAGCATGCGCATGGCGTTGAATTTGCCCACCGCGCGAACCAGCCGCTGGGTGCCGCCGATGCCCGGCATGATGCCGATGCGGATTTCGGGCTGGGCGAAGCTCGCGCTTTCGCCGGCGACGATGATGTCGCAATGCATGGCCAGTTCGGCACCGCCGCCGTAGGCATAGCCGCACACCGCGGCGATCACCGGCTTGGGGCACCGCTCGATCGGCGCCCATACGCGCTCGGTGTGGCGCCGCATGATCTCGATCGGCCCGGCCGTCTGCAGGCCCTTGATGTCGCCGCCGGCGGCGAACACCTTGTCGCCGCCGGTCAGCACGATGCAGCGCACCGCGTCGTCGGTGGCCAGTTCGACGAAGGCCTGCGCCAGCTGTGCCTGCAGTGCAAGGCTCAGAGCATTGGTCGCCTCGGGGCGGTTCAGGCGCACCAGCGCGATGCCGGGCTCGGGGCGCTCGACGACGACTTCGCGGGGCGCTGCGGGTGGTTTGGATGGCTTGCTTTTCATACGTGGCGGCGTGCGTTCGTGGTGCTTGCCATGGTCAGTGCCGCAGACGGCAGCAACATCGTCCGATTGGACGTTGCCGCTGCCGGCATGCCTGCCTAGATTGCATCCCGCAACGACACCCTCAGAACAGGCAGCGATGGGCGCGAACCAGGACTTTGCAAACCGCGTGGTACTCGTCACGGGCGGTACCAGGGGCATCGGCCGGGGCATCGCCGAAGCCTTCCTCGCGGCCGGCGCGACGGTGGTGGTCTGCGCGCGCAACCCGCCGCCGGCGCCGGCCGCCGCCGCGGGACGCACGGCAGGGTTCCTGCCCTGCGACGTGCGCGAGGCCGAGGCCCTGGCCGCGCTGGTGGCGACCATCGTGCAGCGCCACGGCCGGCTCGACGTGCTGGTGAACAACGCCGGCGGCAGCCCGATGGTCGATGCCGCCACCGCCTCGCCGCGTTTCCACGAGAGCCTACTGCGGCTGAACCTGTTCGCGCCCCTGCACGCGGCGCAGGCCGCCAATGCGCAGATGCAGCGGCAGGCCGAGGGCGGGGTGATCCTGATGATAGGCAGCGTCAGCGCGCTGCGCCCCTCGCCCGGCACCGCGGCCTACGGCGCGGCCAAGGCGGCGGTGCTGAGCCTCGCCTCCTCGCTGGCGGTGGAGTGGGCGCCCAAGGTGCGCGTGGTGGCGGTCAGCCCCGGCCTGGTGCGCACCGAGCAATCGCATCTGCATTACGGCGACGCGGCCGGCATCGCGGCAGTGGGCGCCACGATCCCTGCCGGGCGCATGGCTGAACCGGCCGACGTGGCCGAGGCCTGCCTGTTCCTGGCCTCACCGCGCGCGTCCTACATCAGTGGCACCAACCTGCTGTTGCACGGCGGCGGCGAGAAGCCCGCCTTCCTGGCGGCGGCGAACGCGAAGGAGAATCCAGGTGGCTGATCCCGACTGGATGAAGGAAGTGCGCGCCCTGGTGGGCAAGGAATACGGCCGTGTCTACGGCTGGGATCCGGTGAACGCGCCGATGGCGCGGCAGTGGGCCGAGCTGATGGGCGTGGACAACCCCTTGTATGCCGAAGGCAAGGCGGTACCGCCGGCAATGCTGCAGGTGTGGTGCATGGAAGGCCCGCAGACCAACCATTACCCGCCGGGCTCGACCAGCGAGAATCCCTACGAGGCGCTGAAGCTGATCGAGGCGCAGGGTTATCCCTCGGTGGTGGCGGTCAATTCCGAACTGGAGTTCGACCGTTACGTCGTGCCCGGCGAAAGGCTCTACTACACCACCCGGCTGGATTCCGTCGGCGAGGAAAAAACCACCGCGCTGGGCACGGGTTTCTTCGTCACGCTGAAGATGACGTATTTCTCGCAGCGCCCCGAGGGCGACGAGGAAGTCGGTCGCCTGCTGTTCCGCGTATTCAAGTTCAAGCCTGCCCACGTGCCCAAGCCTGCCGCCGACAAGCCGGCCGGTCCGCCAAAGATCAAGCGTCCCGCGCCCGGCATGAGCGACGACACCCGCTTCTTCTGGGACGGTGCACGCGCCGGCAAGCTGCTGATACAGCGCTGCAAGGCCTGCGGCGCGCTGCGCCATCCACCGGGGCCGTGCTGCCCGGCCTGCCATTCGTTCGAGTGGGACACGCTGGAGGCCAGCGGCCGCGGCACGATCTATTCCTTCGTGGTGATGCACTATCCCGAGGTGCCGCCGTTCGAGCACCCCAACCCGATCGGCCTGATCGAACTGGAGGAGGGCATGCGCCTGGTTGCGCAACTGGTTGGCGTCAAGCCGGGCGATGTCAGGATCGGCGACCCGGTGCAGGTCGAGTTCAACCGCTACGAAGTCGGCGCGCCGGACGGCGACGACGACATCGTGCTGCCGCAGTTCCGTCCGGTGGCGGGTTGAGTCGCGCCATGGACTTCCGACTCAGCGACGATCAGCAGGCATTCGCCGAAACCGCCGCCGCCCTGTTCCGCGAGCACGGCAGCGACGACGCGCTGCACGCCCACGACGTCTCCGGCGCGCCCTACATGCAGGCGCTTTGGCCGGCCTGCATCGAGATGGGCCTGCACGGCATCGTGGTGCCCGAGGCGGCCGGCGGCCTCGGCCTCGGCATGACCGAACTGCTGGGCGTGCTGGTGGCGCAGGGTAGCGCGCTCGCGCTGGTGCCGCTATGGGAACACCAGCTGGCCGCGGCCACCGTCGCGCGCTTCGGCGACGCGGATTTCGAGGCGCGCCAACTGCCGGCGGCGATGGACGGCAGCGCGTTGTGGACAGCCTCGCTGGCGGGGCTGGCCGATCCGCATGGCGCGAGCCTGCGGCTTTCGCGCGACGCCAGCGGCTGGCGTGTCGACGGCCGGCTCGCCGCGCTGGCACTGGGCGGCGACGCGCAGTGGGCGCTGCTGGGCGCGGAATTCGACGGTGCACCGCGGTTGCTGGCGCTCGAACTCGCACAGGCCGGCGTGGTGCGCCATGCGGGCCTGGCCCAGCACCATCTCGGCGTCGCCGACCTGGTGCTCGACAACGTGGCGCTGGAGCCGGGCGCGGTGCTGGCGGATGCCGCGCACGCGTGGTTTGAACCGCGAGCGATCGCCTGCCTTGCCGCGTTGCAGCTCGGCGTCACCCAGGAACAGTTGCGCCGCACGGTGCAGCACGTCGGCGAGCGCAAACAGTTCGGCCGCGCGATCGGCAGCTTCCAACTGGTGGCTGGTGCGCTGGCGGACGGCTACATCGGCACCGAGGCGATGCGCGGTGCGCTGTGGCAGCTGGTATACCGGCTCGATGCCGGGCTCGGCGCGCTGCCGCAGGCGCTGGCGGTGCGCGCGCAGGCCTGCGACCTTGGCCACCAGACCGGGCACAAGGCCCAGCACGTGCACGGCGGCGTCGGCGTGGACGTCAGCCACCCGATCCATCGCTTTCTGTTCTGGAGCCGCGCGCTCGCCGTGGCGCTCGGCGGTGCCGAGGCGCAGCTCGCGCGGCTCGGCGACTGGCTCGCCGAGCACGACCAGCTCGGCTGGAAATACGACCTACCGGAAGACGCCCCATGACCACCACCCGCGCGTTCGACAGCGTCAGCGTCGGCGACGAATTGCCGCCGCTCGCGATTCCCATCACCGTGCAGCTGATCACCGGCGGCGCAATCGCCACGCGCGACTACTTTCCCGGCCACCACGACCTCGAGGCCGCGCGCGCGCTGGGCTCGCCGCACATTTTCATGAACATCCTCACCACCAACGGCCTGGTGGAACGCTACGTCGAGGGCTGGGCCGGGCCGCAATGCCGCCTGGCGACGCTGAAGATCAAGCTGGGCGCGCCGAACTATCCCGGCGACACGATGACCTTCAGCGGCGCGGTGAGCGACAAGCGCGAAGCCGACCGCAGCATCGAGGTGACGCTCAAGGGCGGCAATTCGATGGGGCCGCACGTCAGCGGCACGGTGAGGGTGCATCTGCCATGAACGCTAACGGTATTGCCGGGCGTGCCGCGATCGCCGGATTGGGCGCCACCGAATTCAGCAAGAACTCGGGCCGCACCGAGCTGCGCCTCGCGATGGAGGCGACGCTGGCCGCGCTGGCCGATGCCGGCGTCGCGCCGGCGGAGGTGGACGGCTTCTGCTCCTACTCGGTCGACAAGGTGCCCGAGTACGAGATTGCGCGCCTGCTCGGCGCGCGGGACGTGAAGTTCTTCTCGCAGATTCCGCACGGCGGCGGCGCGGCTTGCGCGCCGGTGCTGCACGCGGCGATGGCGGTGGCCACCGGCGTGGCGAAGACCGTGGTGGTCTACCGCGCAATGAACGAGCGCAGCTGGTACCGCTTCGGCAGCGGCAGCTACGGCTTCGCCTCCACGCCGATCTTCGAGAACGTCAACTACGGCTGGTACATGCCGCACGGCTTCCACACACCGGCGGCGTGGGTGGGCATGTTCGCGCGCCGCTACATGCACCGCTACGGTGCGACCAGCGAGGATTTCGGCCGCGTCGCCGTGGCGGTGCGCGATTTCGCCGCGAGCAACCCGGCCGCGTTCTTCCACGGCAAGCCGATCACGCTGGAAGAGCACCAGCGGAGCAAGTGGATTTGCGAGCCGCTGCACCTGCTCGACTGCTGCCAGGAGAGCGACGGCGCGGTGGCGATGGTGGTCACCTCGGTCGAGCGTGCGCGCGACCTGAAGCAGCGACCCGTGGTGGTCAAGGCCGCGGCGCAGGGCATCTCCAGCGGCCAGCAGATCATGACTTCGTTCTACCGCGAAGACATCACCGGCCTGCCCGAGATGGGCCTGGTCGCGCAGCAGCTGTGGCAGCAGAGCGGCCTCGGTCCCGCGGACATCCAGACCGCGGTGATCTACGACCACTTCA
The DNA here is from genome assembly GCF_058793995.1 of Rhodanobacter sp. GW835-FHT13D09. Classification (NCBI taxonomy): domain Bacteria; kingdom Pseudomonadati; phylum Pseudomonadota; class Gammaproteobacteria; order Lysobacterales; family Rhodanobacteraceae; genus Rhodanobacter; species Rhodanobacter sp. GW835-FHT13D09. The sequence continues at coordinate 79,973 of NZ_JBXAGL010000006.1, forward strand.
CCCCATTCGTGTTGCCGCAGCTGGAGGAGTTCGGCTTCGTGCCGCGCGGCGAGGCGAAGGAGTTCATCCGCGCCGGCCAGCACGCCCGCGGCGGCCGGCTGCCGGTGAATCCGCATGGCGGCCAGCTCGGCGAGGCCTATATCCACGGCATGAACGGCATCGCCGAGGGCGTGCGCCAGGTGCGCGGCAGCGCGGTCAACCAGGTCGCCGACGTGCGTCACGTGCTGGTCACCGCTGGTACCGGTGTACCCACCAGCGGCCTGATCCTGGGCACGGACTGAGGGGCACGCAATGTTCATCGACCTGAGTCCGGAACAGCACCGCCTGCGGTTGGAGGTGCGCGACTACTTCAACGCGCTGATGACGCCGGAGTTGCGCCAGCGCCTGCGCGGCGCCGAGGGCGGCGAGGAATACCGCCGCGTGGTGCGCCAGATGGGCCGCGACGGCTGGCTCGCGGTGGGTTGGCCGAAAGAATACGGCGGCCAGGGTTATGCGGCCACCGAGCAGCTGATCTTCTTCGAGGAGGCGAACATCGCCGGCGCACCGCTGCCGTTCGTCACCATCTCCACGGTGGGGCCGGCGCTGATGCAACATGGCACCGCCGTGCAGAAGCAGCGCTTCCTGCCCGGCATTGCCGCAGGCGAGATCGTTTTCGCGATCGCCTATTCCGAACCGGGTGCGGGTTCCGACCTCGCCGCGCTGACGACCCAGGCGCAGCTGGTGGGGGACCTCGCCGTTGGCCATTTCGTGGTCAACGGCAGCAAGCTGTGGACCTCGGGCGCCGAGAGCGCCGACTATCTGTGGTTGGCCGCGCGCACCAGCGTGGAGCGGCCGCGTCACAAGGGCGTGTCGATCCTGATCGCCGACACCGCCGCGAAGGGCTTCTCGAGCACGTCGATCGAAACCGTGGGCAATCTCACCGCGGCGACCTACTACGACAACGTCGAGGTGCCGGCCGACATGCTGGTGGGCGAACTGCACGGCGGCTGGAAGCTGATCACCGCGCAGCTCAACCACGAGCGGCTGGGCCTGGGCGCCTGGTCGGACAAGGTGTTCGGTCCGTTCGCGCGCGTGCTGCAGTGGGCCAAGGCGCGCGACGAGCAAGGCCGCCGTGCGATCGACGCGCCGTGGGTGCGGCGCGCCTTCGCCGAGTGCTACGCGCGGCTGGAAGCGATGCGCATCATCAATTTCCGCATCGCCGCGGACCTTGAAGCCGGCGGCATGGACGTGGCGCTGGCCTCGGCCACCAAGGTCTACGGCAGCGAGGGCGTGATCGAGATCCTGCGCCGGCTGCAGGACATCGTGGGCGGCAGCGCGCTGGTGCGCGGCGGCTCCAGTGCGGCGTTCCTGCTGGGCGAGCTGGAGTATGAGATCCGGGCCAGCACCATCAACACCTTCGGCGGCGGCGCGAACGAGATCCAGCGCGAGTTGATCGCGCAGTTCGGCCTCGGCCTGCAGCGATCGCAGCACTGACGGCGGACCTTATGGGCGAACGGATCAAAACCCGGGAAATCGGGGCGGCAGCGACGCCAGCGCTGGTGTCACGCGAGGCAACCCAGGCCAAGCTGGACCTGCGCAGCGCCGCCGCCGCGCGCCATCGCGCCTCGCAGGCCGAGTGCATTGCCGAACGGCTCGAGGCCGCCGCGCACGAACACGGCGCGCGCACCGCGCTGATCTACGGCGGCGAACGGCAGTCCTACGCCGGGCTTGACCGCCAGGCGAACCGCGTTGCGCATGCCCTGCATGCGCAGGGCGTGCGCTGCGGCGACGTGGTCGCGATGTGCCTGGAGAACCGTCCCGCCTTCTTCCACGTCTGGCTGGGCCTGGCCAAGCTGGGCGCGGTGGCGGCCTTCCTCAACACCAATGTCCACGGCAAACCGCTGGAGCACGCGCTCGAAGCCACCGGCGCCACACGCGTGGTGGTCGGCGAGGAATGTCTGCACCTGTTCGCGGATCTGCAGGCCACGCCGCCGCTGTGGCTGTGGCCCGACGCCGAGCGCCCCGCCACGGCGGCGCAGCGCGCGCTGTGCGCGCTGGACCTGGCTGCCGCGGCAGCCACGGCAGCCGCGGACGCGCCGCCCGCCGCATGGCGTGCCGGCCTGGTCGCCGGCCGGCCGGCGGTCTACATCTTCACCTCTGGTACCACCGGGCTGCCCAAGGCGGCGGTGATCAGCCATGCGCGCTGGCTGATCACCGGCGACGTGATGCGGGTCACCATCGGGCTGGGCCCGGACGACTGCTTCTACACCTTTCTGCCGCTTTACCACGGCGCGGCCTCGCTGTCGGCCGCGGCCACCGCGATCACCGCCGGCGCCAGCCTGCTGCTGCGCCGCAAGTTCAGCCGTAGCGAGTTCTGGGCCGACGTGCGACGCTACGACGTCACCGCTTGCCAATATGTCGGCGAGATCTGCCGCTTCCTGCTCACCGAACCCGAGCGTGCGGAGGATCGCCGGCATACGCTGCGCATCATGGTCGGCGCCGGGCTGGCGCCGGAGATCTGGGAGCAATGGGTGCGCCGCTTCGGAACCATGGACATCTACGAGGGCTGGGGCTCGACCGAGGCCAACGCCAACGTCATCAACGTCGACAACCGCGCCGGCAGCTGCGGGCGCGTGCCGTACTGGGACAAGACCAATCTGCGCCTGGTGCGCTACGACATTGAGAGCGGTAGCCACCCGCGCGGCCCGGACGGTTTCCTGCAGCTGGCGGCGGTGGACGAGCCGGGCGAGGCGATCGGCATGATCGTCGACCTGCCGGACGTGGTCGCCGGCCGTTTCGAGGGCTATACCTCGGCCGTGGCGACCGAGCAGAAAATTCTGCGCAATGTGTTCCGCAAGGGTGACGCCTGGTGGTCTTCCGGCGACCTGCTGCGCTGCGATGCGGACGGCTACTGCTGGTTCGTCGACCGCATCGGCGACACCTTCCGCTGGAACAGCGAGAACGTTTCCACTGCCGAGGTGGCCGACCAGCTCGGCGATTTTCCCGGCATGGAGGCGCTCACCGTCTACGGCGTACAGGTGCCGGGCCACGAAGGCCGCGCCGGCATGGCTGCGGTGGTGATGCAGCCCGGCCGCGCCTTTGATGCAACCGCGTTCTGGGCGCTGGCGATGCAGCGGCTGCCGCGCTATGCCGCGCCGCTGTTCGTGCGTGTGGCGCCCGCGGCCGACATGACCGGCAACTACAAGCTGCGCAAGGTCGACCTGCAGCGCGATGGCTTCGACACGGCGTGGGTCGCCGACCCGCTTTACGTGCGCGACGACGGCGCACGCAGCTATGTGGCGCTGACGCCGACGGCGCTGCAGCGGGTGCTGCATGGCTGAGCATGCACCCACCGGACACACGCCGCGCGCCGCGGCGCCGCTGACCTATCCGCTGCAGCCGCCAACGGCGGACGGAGCGGTGGTCGAGGTCGCGCCTGGCGTGCTGTGGGCGCGCATGCCGATGCCGATGGCGCTCGATCACATCAATGTTTACCTGCTGCGCGGCGAGCGCGGCTGGACCGCGGTCGACACCGGCCTGAACGCGGAGCGCACGCGCGAGCTGTGGGAGCATATCGCCGCGCACCACCTGGACGGGCTGCCGATCGAGGCCTTGGTGTGCACGCACTGGCATTACGACCACGCCGGGGTGGCGCACTGGTTCGCCGAGCGCTTCGGCGTGCCGGTGCACATGACGCTCGGCGAGTACTACGTGATGCGCACCTACGCCGAGCCGCCGCCCGATCCGCTGCCGCCAGCGCGGTTGGGCTTCTACCTGCGCGCGGGCTTGTCCGCCGAGCGCGTGCGACAGTTGTTCGACGACGTGCGTCGCGATCGTTTTATGGCGCCTGCGCCGCCGTCGTTCCACCGCCTGCGCGATGGCGACGAGCTCGCGATCGGTGCGCGCCGCTGGCGCGTGGTGGTCGGCGAGGGCCATTCGCCGGAGCATGCCTGCCTGTACGACGCCGAGGGCGGCCTGCTGCTGGCTGGCGATCAGCTGCTGCCGCGCATCTCCTCCAACGTACTGGTCGGCGACATCGAACCGGAGGCCAATCCGCTGGCGTTGTGGCTGGCCTCGCTGGCGCGCCTCGAACGGCTGGCGCCCGATACGCTGGTGCTGCCCTCGCACCAGGAGGCGTTCCGCGGCCTGCGCCTGCGCACGCGCGAACTCGCCCGGCACCACCAGCAGCAGCTGGACACTCTGCGCGACCTTCTGCGCGCGCACGGGCATGCCAGTGCATTCGAGACGATGCAGCAGCTGTTTCCGCGCCGGCGCGGCGCGATCGACGACATGCTGGCGCTGGGTGAAACCATCGCCCACCTGTCCTGGCTGTACCACGCGGGCGAGGCACGGCACCGGCTCGACGACGGCGGCATCCGCCGCTACGAACTGGTCGAGGCAGGCGGGCAGCCGCGGCACACCACGGGAAATCCCCCATGAGCGATATCGAAAGCTTCCGCACCGAGACGCGGCAGTGGCTGGAAGCGAACTGCCCGCCCGCGATGCGCCAGCCGATCACGGCGGAAGAGATGGTCTGGGGCGGCTCGCAAGTCACGTTCTGCAGCGAGGAGCAGCGCCTGTGGTTCGAGCGCATGCGCGAGCGCGGCTGGTTCGCGCCGGGGTGGCCGGCCGAGTACGGCGGCGGCGGACTGGATCCGCGCGAGGTGCGCGTGCTCGAAGAGGAGATGCGCCGCCTAGGCTGCCGCCAGCCACAGTACAACCTCGGCGTCTGGATGCTGGCGCCCGTGCTGCTTGCGCATGGCACGCACGAACAGAAGCTCGAACACCTCGTACCGATGGCGCAGGGCCGTGTGCGCTGGTGCCAGGGCTTCTCCGAGCCCAACGCCGGTTCGGACCTGGCCAGCCTGAAGACCCGCGCCGAACTCGCCGGCGACGACTTCGTGGTCAACGGAGCGAAGATCTGGACCAGCTACGGCGACCATGCCGACTGGATGTATGCACTGGTACGCACCGACCCGACGGCGAAGAAGCAGCAGGGCATCAGCTTCGTGCTGATCGACATGAAGAGCCCGGGCATCACGGTCAAGCCGATCGAGCTGATCAGCGGCAAGTCGAGCTTCTGCGAGGTGTTTTTCAACAACGTGCGGGTGCCGCGGCGGCAACTGGTCGGCCGGTTCAACGATGGCTGGACGCTGGCCAAGCAGTTGCTGCAGCACGAGCGCGCGGCGATGAGCAAGTTCACCGAAGGCGGCGCGCCTTCGCACGATCCACTGGCCGTGGGCAGGGCGTACCTCTACGACGAGGACGGCCGGCTGCGCGAACCCGATCTGCGCGCGCGCTTGGCAGGTGTGCTGATGGACGCGCAGGCGTTCGCGCTGACCCACCGCCGCGTCACCGAGGAGGCGCTGGCGCGCATCGACGTGAGCGGACCCGCATCGATCATGAAGCTGGTGCAGAGCGAGCAGGAGGTGGCCAAGTACGAGCTGCTGGTGCAGATGATGGGGCAGCGCGGCCTGGGCTGGGAGGGCGGGGAGTTCAGCCGCGACGAGCATGAGGTCTGCCGCAGCTGGCTGTTGGCCAAGACCTACACCATCGCCGGCGGCAGCAGCGAGATCCAGCTCAACATCATTGCCAAGCGCGTGCTTGGCTTGCCGGGATGAAGGTGGCGCCATGAGCCTGCTGCTGAACGAAGAACAGGGCCAGTTGCGCGACAGCGCACACGAGTTCCTCGCGGAGCGCTCACCGGTGGCGCTGCAGCGTGCACTGCGCGACCGCGACGAGGCACTGGGCTTCGAGCCTTCGCTGTGGCGCGAAGTGGCCGGGATGGGCTGGACCGCGGCGGTGTTCCCCGAAGCCTACGGCGGTCTCGATTTCGGCTGGCAGGGCCTGGCCTCGGTGTTCGAATACTCCGGCCGCACACTGGCGGCGCTGCCGCTGCTGTCCTCCGTGGTGCTCGGCGGCGGCGCCTTGCTGCGCCTGGGCGACGAGGCTCAGCGGCGGCGTTTTCTTCCCGGCATCATCGATGGCAGCTGCCGATTCGCACTGGCTCTGGAGGAGGGCGCCCGCCACGATCCGCTGCAGGTGCGCACGAGTGCGCGCCGTGACGGCGCGGACTGGCTGCTTGACGGCGAGAAGTGGTTCGTGATCGACGGCGTCGGTGCGCAGCAGCTGCTGGTGCTGGCGCGCAGCGCCGGCCATGCCGGCGAGGCCGCGGGCCTGAGCCTGTTCGTCGTCGATGCCGGCTTGCCCGGCGTGGACGTGGCGCGCACGTGCATGGTCGACAGCCGCAATGCCGCGCGCGTGCGCCTGGCGCAGGTGCGTGTGCCGGGCGACGCCCTGCTCGGCGCGGTGGACGAAGCGTGGCCCGCGCTTGACGGCGTGCTCGACCGCGCTCGCGCCTGCCTCGCCGCCGAGGCGCTGGGGCTGCTGCGCGAGGCCTTCGAGCGCACCGTCGCCTACATGAAGGAACGCGTGCAGTTCGACGCGCCGATCGGGTCGTTCCAGGCGCTGCAGCATCGCGTGGCGCGGCTGTACTGCGAGATCGAGCTGCTCGAAAGCTGCGTGCGCGCGGCCTTCGAGGCGATCGACGCGGGTGATGCCGTGCTGCCCTTGCTGGCGAGCCTGGCCAAGGCGCGCGCCTCCGACCTGTGCGGGCACGTACTGAACGAGGCGATGCAGCTGCATGGCGGCATCGGTGTCACCGACGAATTCGACCTGGGCCTGTTCGTGAAGCGGGCCCGGGTTATCCAGCAGGCGATGGGTGACGGTGTCTTCCATCGCGACCGCTATGCGCGACTGAAGGGGTTCTAGATGTCGACCACCGCCGAACTGCTGCAGCAGGCTGCACGTTGCGCGACGCAGCTCACCGCGCCGGGCGCGCCGTTCGAGCTGACCGAGGTCGAGCACGGCGGGCGCCGGCTCAAGGTGTACCGCCGGGCGTTCGCCACGCTGCCGGCGCTGCTCGACGCCGGCCGCGTGCACGGCGACAAGGAATTCCTGATCTGCGAAGGCGAGCGCTGGAGCTTCGCCCGCTTCTTCGCCGCAGCCGACGCGCTGGCTGGGCGCCTGCAGGCCGAACTGGGCGTCGGGCCGGGCCAGCGTGTCGCGATCGCGATGCGCAATCGGCCGGAGTGGGTCGTGGCCTTCGCGGCGATCGCGCTGGTCGGCGCGGTGCCGGTGCCGCTGAACAGTTTCGGCCTGCGCGACGAACTGCTGGCGGCGCTGCGCGAAGTGGAACCAGCACTGCTGTTCTGCGATGGTGAGCGGCGTCAGCGCATCGCGGACGACTTGGCCGCGCTGGGCATCGTCGACGTGCTGGTCCAGGACGCGCCCGTGCCCGGCGACGGCGCGCGGGATTTCGCCACCCTGACGGCTCCGGGCGGCCCGCAGGCGCGAACGCCGGCGCTGGCCCCCGACGATCCGGCGCTGATCCTGTTCACCTCGGGCGCCAGCAGCCAGGCCAAGGCCGTGCTGTCCAGCCAGCGCGCGGTGTGCCAGGCGATGCACAACATCGAATACATCGGCGCGTACTCCGCGCTGACCTCGCCTGCCGCGGTCGAGAAGCTGATGCAGAGCGGCCTGCCGCCGACCACGCTGACCGCGGTGCCGCTGTTCCACGTCAGCGGGCTGCACGCGCAGCTGCTGGCCTCGCTGCGCGGCGGCCGCCGGTTGGTGTTCATGCGCCGCTGGGACAGCGCGCGCGCGCTCGAGCTGATCCGCGCCGAGCGCATCACCCAGTTCAACGGCGCGCCAGCGATGGTGATGCAACTGCTCGCTGAGCCGGGCTTCGAGGCGGCCACCGCGACGCTGGCCGGCCTAGGCTTCGGCGGCGCCGGCCTGCCGCAGCGGGTGATCGACGACGTGCTGGCACGCCGGCCCGATTCGTTGTCGGGCATCGGCTTCGGCATGACCGAGAGCAACGGCGTCGGCGCGGCCGCGGCGGGCGCGCTGTTTTTCCGGCGGCCCACGAGCTCCGGCTGCCTGTCGCCGATCGTGGAATTGCGCGTGGTCGACCTCGACGGTGCGGCGCTGCCACCGGGCGAGGCCGGTGAGCTCTGGTTGCGCGGCGTCTGCGTGATGGACGGCTACTGGCGCAACCCGCAGGCGACCGCGCAGGCGTTGACCGACGACGGCTGGTTGCGCACCGGCGACATCGGCTTTATCGATGCGGACGGCTTCCTGCATGTGGTGGATCGGATCAAGGACGTCATCAACCGCAACGGCGAGAAGATCGCCTCGGCCGAGGTCGAGTCCTGTCTGCTGCAGCATCCGCAGATCCAGGAGGCGGTGGTGTTCGCGCAGCCCGACGAAGCCACCGGCGAGGCGGTGGTGGCTGTGGTCGTGGCGCGGGAGGGCGCGCCGCTTTCGACCGAGCAGGTGCGCGGCCACGTGGCAGCGCACCTGGCAGCGTACAAGGTGCCGCGCGAGGTGTTCATCCACGGCGGGCCGCTGCCGCGAAGCCCGAGCGGCAAGCTGCTGAAGCGCACGGTGAGGCAAGAGTATTTCGGGACCTGAGGCGTTGCCGCCGGTCGCAGGCCGCGACCGGTGCGCACCGTACGGCAGCCAGTTGGATCTCGGCAGAGGAGTGCACAGCCATGATGAGCATGTATCGCTGGTGGGGGGCGGCCGCGCTGGCCGCCACCCTGGTCGTCGCCGCGCCGCTGCCGGCCCGGGCTGCCGGCGGGACGGCGGTACCGGTCGCCGCAGCCAGCCCGGGTTCCCTGCTGTCGGCCGAGGCCACGCCGGTGCCGACGGTGCTCGCGCACGCGGGCGAGCGCTACCTGATCACCTACCGCAGCCGCGGCGTGCAGGGCGAGCCCATCGTGGTGTCAGGCTATGTGCTGCTGCCCAAGGGCCAGCCGCCCTTCGGCGGCTGGCCGGTGCTGGCCTGGGCGCATGGCACCACCGGCATCGCCGACATCTGCGCGCCGTCGGGCGATTTCCCCGGCGGCCCGGTGCACGATTACCAGCAACAGATGGAAGGCGCACTGGACTGGTGGCTGGCCCAGGGCTATGCGGTGGCCGCCACCGACTACCAGGGGCTGGGCACGCCGGGTGGCCATCCCTACATGGACGCCATCAGCCAGCTGCACACCGTGGACGATGCGGTGCGCGCCTTGCACAAGCTGCGCCCGCAAGCGTTCAGCCCCAACTGGCTCGTTATGGGCCACAGCCAGGGCGGCGCGGCGGCGCTGGAAGTGGCTGCGCATGGTCAGGCCGACGCGCCGGAATACAAGCTGCGCGGCGCAATCGCGATCGCGCCGGGTGGCTACAGCTACGCGACGATCACGCAATACCTGCTGGCGCATCCGCACCCGCCGGTCGGCGTCGCGGTGTTCTTCCCGATCATGCTGGAAGGCGCGCAGACGGCCGATCCCTCGCTGCATGCCGACCAGTTGGTCAGCCCGGACATGCAGCCCTTGATGGCGCTGGCGCGCAGCCGCTGCTTGTCGGAACTGCGCCAGGAAGTCCACGAGAGCCCGGCCAGCGTGTTCAAACCCGGCGTCGACCTGAAGCCCCTGCAGGCCTATCTCGACCGCCAGGCCATCGAACACATGTCGCCGACGGTGCCGGTGATGCTGATCCAGGGCAGCGCAGACCGGCTGGTCGACCCGCGCGGCACGCAGGCCTACTACCGGCAGATCTGCGAGGCCGGCAAGACCGTGTTCTACCACGCGGTGGCCAACGGCAGCCATGGCGATGCGCTGCGCCTGAGCCCGGACGGTGCACAGGCGTTCCTTGCCGACCTGGACGGATACAGGCCGCTGCCATCCTGCGCTACACCTGACGCCGCGGCACGCGGGGCGCACTGACCGGTACGTACCGTGCTGGGGAATGGGACCAGTGCCGGCGAGGGCAATCGACGTCGCCAGTATCCAACCGGAAGCTCCCCGTCACAGCGAATACCGTGCAATCACCTCGAACTTCTACTTCTGGAAAAGCGGCCGCTTCCAGTCGCCAAACATCTGGTGTTTCTGCGTAACGGATGGCCACTTTATGCTTTCAACGAGATCATAAAGTGGCCAAAGCGGCCACTTTATGGTTTCCAGCACAACAGTTGCTGCGATGCGCATGTCTTGGTGGGCCCACCAGGACTCGAACCTGGAACCAAGGGATTCGCGTGTTCCGGAGGTTTCCCTTCGGCGCGGACTATCTCTTCACCCTTCGCCCCGCGAGGCGGATGGGGTGCGGGACGCTCTAGCCTGTGATCAAGGGCGCTGAAGCCCCCAGGTAGTCTCTGCACCTTCCATCGGTGTACCGATGGCTTGGCTCAGGGTTGCCACCGGCCGCGCGTGCGCCGCTGAGGTTTCCCTGAATTCATCCCGTTCCCGTCCATGCATTCCTGCATGGCGGCACCTTTCGATGAGTCCCCTGCTCTAACCATTGAGCTATAGGCCCGTACGCCTATGGTAGCAACGGCCGTACACAAAGCCACTCCATACGCCGACTTTGGATTATGCTTTTGTGATGAAATCCAAACTTTCTTGCGTTGTGTGCGACACCATCCTGACGGGCAGGCAGCGCCGATTCTGTTCTCGCGTTTGCAAGAACTGGGACACCAATCATCGGCACCAAAGCTATTCCAGCCAGCAGTCACGCGGCCTGCTGCGAAAGCGACAACTGGTGGAAGCAGCGGGGGGATGCTGCGTGCGGTGTGGTTATCGCGCGAATCTTGCAGCGTTGACTTGGCATCATCGCAACCCCGCACACAAATCGTTCAACCTTGACATGCGCGCGCTCTCGAATCGGAGCATGGCCGAAGTCGAGGACGAGCTGGCCAAATGCATCTTGCTGTGCGCCAATTGCCATGCGGAAGAACATAACCCCGGAATGGCCACGACAAACCGCGGTTCCAGAAAAGACAACGGCCGCATAAGCGGCCGTTGAAAGAAGCATCGCAGGAGACCGGCGCCTACTCGACGTCGAGGAACGAGCGCAGCTGTTCCGAGCGGCTGGGATGGCGCAGCTTGCGCAGTGCCTTCGCCTCGATCTGGCGGATCCGCTCACGCGTGACGTCGAACTGCTTGCCGACTTCCTCCAGGGTGTGGTCGGTGTTCATGTCGATGCCGAAGCGCATGCGCAGCACCTTCGCTTCCCGCGGGGTGAGCCCGGCGAGCACGTCGCGCACGGTTTCCATCAGGCCGGTCTCGGTCGCCGAGTCGATCGGCGAGCTGGCGTTGCCGTCCTCGATGAAGTCGCCCAGGTGGGAATCCTCGTCGTCGCCGATCGGAGTTTCCATCGAGATCGGTTCCTTGGCGATCTTCAGCACCTTGCGGATCTTGTCCTCCGGCATGTCCATTTCCTTGGCCAGTTCCTCCGGCGTGGCCTCGCGGCCGAACTGCTGCAGCATCTGGCGGGAGATGCGGTTCAACTTGTTGATCGTCTCGATCATGTGCACCGGGATGCGGATGGTGCGCGCCTGGTCGGCGATCGAGCGGGTGATCGCCTGGCGGATCCACCAGGTGGCGTAGGTCGAGAACTTGTAGCCGCGGCGGTATTCGAACTTGTCCACCGCCTTCATCAGGCCGATGTTGCCTTCCTGGATCAGGTCGAGGAATTGCAGGCCGCGGTTGGTGTACTTCTTGGCGATCGAGATCACCAGGCGCAGGTTCGCCTCGACCATCTCCTTCTTGGCACGGCGTGCCTTCGCCTCGCCGCTGGCCATGGCGCGGTTGATGTCCTTGATGTCGATCAGCGGCAGGAACAGCTTGCGTTCGATCGCGGCGAGCTTCTCCTGCTCGGCGTCGATCGCCTCGCGGTGGACCTTGATGTTTGGCGACCATTTCTGGCGCTTGCGGCTGAGCTCGGCCACCCACTCTAGGTTGCCCTCGTTGCTGGGGAACGCCTTGATGAACTCGGCCTTGGGCATCTTCACCTGCTTGACGAAGATGTCCATCAGCACGCGCTCGTGGTGACGGATGTCGTTGACCACCTCGCGCAGCTTGCGCACGAAGCCGTCGATCAGCGCGCTGGGCAGCTTGAGCTTGAGGAACTCCTCGGCCATCTGGTCGCGCAGCTTGACGATCTTCTTGTCGGTGATGCTGGCGGCTTTCGGCGCGGCCTTCTGGAACTTGGCGTAGTGCTCGCGCAGCAGCTCCATGCGACGCTTGACCTCTTCCGGGTCGGGGCCGCTGGGGCCGGCTTCTTCCTCGTCCTCGGTGGCGGTTTCCTCGTCGTCGGTATCGGCGTCGTCCTCACCGACTTCGGGCTCGGGCGCCAGCAGCGCAGCGGCTTCCTTTTCCTTGCGGGCGAGGTCGGCGGCTTCCTCCAGATCGAGGAAGCCGGCCAGAATCTCGCTGAGGCGGCGCTTGCCGTCCAGGTGCTGGTCGTATTCCTCCAGCAGCAGCTCGATGGTCAGCGGGAAGCTGGCCAGCGCGGTCTGCACCTGGCCCAGGCCTTCCTCGATGCGCTTGGCGATGGCGATCTCGCCCTCGCGGGTGAGCAGCTCGACCGTGCCCATCTCGCGCATGTACATGCGCACCGGGTCGGTGGTGCGGCCCACCTCGGAATCCACCGCGGAGAGCAGCGCCACGGCTTCCTCGGCGGCGGCCTCATCGTCGGTGCTGCTGCCGGCCTTGTCGGCCAGCGGGTCGGTGTCCGGCGCGGCGTCGTGCACTTCGATGCCGACGCCCTTGAGCACCGCCATGATGTCTTCGATCTGCTCCGGGTCGACGATGTCGTCGGGCAGGTGGTCGTTGATCTCGGCGTAGGTCAGGTAGCCCTGCTCCAGGCCCTTGGAGATGAGCGCCTTGATTTCAGACTGTTGCTCGTGGGGAGCTTTGCTATTCATTCACCGACCGCCGCAAGGTTCAAGAACCGGACATTATAGCGATGTGCTGCTTTTTTGACCAGATTTCAAGTGGAAAAAGTCGAGGGAGGACACGCAAAAATCGCGCCAGATCGCGGTGTTGCCGTGCCCCGCCGGGCTCGGTCCGGTCGAGGCACATCACTCGCCGTTCAGCCGGTATCGAGCCAGAAGGTCACCGGACCGTCGTTCACCAGCCCGACCACCATATGGGCGCCGAAACGCCCGGTTTCCACCCCGGGGTGCGCGGCGCGGGCCAGTTCCAGCAGCCGCTCGAACCAGCGCCGGCCGTGCTCGGGCGGTGCCGCCCGGGTGAAGCTGGGGCGCATGCCGGAACGGGTGTCGGCGGCCAGGGTGAACTGGCTGACCAGCAGCAGGCCGCCGCCGGTATCGGCGAGCGAGCGGTTCATCTTGCCGTGGTCGTCGGCGAACACGCGGTAGCCGAGCAGGCGTTCCAGCATGCGTTTCGCCTGCGCCTCGCCGTCGTCGGGCTGCACCGCCACCAGCGCCAGCAGGCCGGGGCCGATCGCGCCGACCGTTTCGTCGCCGACACTGACGCTGGCGGACAGTACGCGCTGGATCAGGGCAATCATGGACGCACGGCGGTAGCGGGGTGCCCAGCTTACGGTGCCGCCGCGGTCGGTGAAAGATGGCCGGTCGCCGGCATCGGCGCGCTTGCAGCGCAGCCGCCTCCCGTAAACTGCGCGGATGCGTATCGACATGTACCTCATCTACCTGCTGCTGCGCCTGCTGGCGCTACTGCCGCTGCGCACGCTGCATGGCCTGGGCGCCGTCCTGGGACGGTTGCTGCTGTGGCGTGGCGGCCGCACGGTACACAACACCGCGGCGAACCTGGCGATCGCGCGCCCGCAGCTGGACGACAGGGCGCAGGCCGCGCTGCTGCGCGAGGTGATGGCCGAGAGCGGCAAGTCGGCCAGCGAGATCGTCAAGGTCTGGGGCGCCGGCGCCGGGCGCGCGCTGACCCTGGTGCGCGAGGTGCGCGGCGAGGCATTGCTGGACGCGGCGCTGGCGGCGGGCAACGGCGTGATCATCGCCGCGCCACACCTGGGCTGCTGGGAGCTGCTGAACTACTGGCTGTGCCGCAAGACGTCGATGGCGATCCTGTACCGGCCGCCGCGGATCGCCGCGATCGAGGACCTGCTGCGCAAGGTGCGCGGCGCGCTGGCGCCCGAGCAGGTGCGCGCCGACGGCGCCGGCGTGCGCACGCTGTACAAGCGGCTGGCCGCCGGCGGCACGGTCGGCATCCTGCCGGACCAGAAGCCGCGCGCAGGCGAGGGCCAGATCGCGCCGTTCTTTGGCCGCGCGGCGCTGACCATGGTGCTGCTGCCGCGGCTGGCCGCGCGCACCGGCGCCACCGTGCTGTACGCGTTCGCCGAGCGCCTGCCGCGCGGCGCCGGCTATCGCATCCACTTGCTGCCCGCGCCGGACGGGCTGGCCGACGCCGACCTCGATACGGCCTGCGCCGCTCTCAACCGGGGCGTGCAGGACTGTGTGGAGCAGGCCTTCGCGCAGTACCAGTGGCAGTACAAGCGCTACTCGGCGGATGGCCTGGTCAGCCCGTACGATCGCGAGCAGGGCCAGCTGTGACCAGGGCTTTTCCAGCTGCGTAGGGCGGGCACTGCCCGCCGGCCCGGCGAAGAACCAGGGCCAGGAGCGGCAGGCACTGCCCGCCCTACGCCAGTTTTCTAGGGTCGGGGTTTGTCCAGCCGGCGCAGGAACACGCCCATCTCCTTCTCGGCCTGCTTGTCGCCGCGTTGCATGGCGGCGGCGATGCCGCTGCGCCAGGCTTCTGCGGCTGCTGCCTCGTCGCCCTGGGCCAGGCAGGCTTTACCGAGCAACTTCCACGCCGCCGAGTACGCCGGGTCGAAACCGACGGCGTGGCGCAGTTCGTCGATCGCCGCTCCGGCGTCGCCATCGGCCAGCAGCGCGCTGCCCAGCGAGAAACGCAGCAGCGCGCCATCACGCGGGCCGCCGCACTGCTGGCGCAGGCTGGCGATCAGGTTCGCGCTCATGGCCAGCTGCGGTAGCGCCAGGCGTCGGCCGGGTAGATCCGGGTCGGCTGCGCGGGTTCGGGCGGGGTGTGGCCGCTGCGCAGGTCGGCCAGCGAGACGGCGGGCCAGACCACCAGCCAGGAGGAGCGGAACGGCTGCGCCAGCAGGGCATAACGCAGGTCGTTCGCGTCCGGCCGGTGCTCGTGCAGCACGATCACGCCGTCCGGGTGGGCGTGGGCAAAATCCTGGATGGCCTGGTCACCGAACAGTTCGCTGATCGGCCGGGTCAGCCGGCCCTCGAAATGGAACTGGCCTTCGTAGTTGCCGGTATAGCCGAGCGGGTGGCCAGCCTGTTCGGCGGCGCCGAGCAGGTGGGCGATCGGGCGCAGGTCGTAACGTGGCCACAGGGTCAGCGTGAACAGCGCGTTGAGCGCGAGCACGCCGATCAGTGCGGCCACCGCCAGCCGGCGCAGCTCGCCGCGGCCGCGCAACAGCAGCAGGCCGCCGAGCAACAGGAACACCACGCTGAAGTAACGGCTGTACGGCGCCGCGGAGTCGACCCACTCGCCGTGCAGGCGGTTGCCCGCCACCAGCAGCGGCAGCACGAACAGCGCCACGGCGAAGCCGATGCCGCCCACGCCCAGCGGCCAGGTGCCGAGCCAGCCGTTGCAGGCCAGTTGTGGCCGGCGCTCGCGCAGCACGGCGATCGCAGCGGCCATCAGCAGCGCGGCGCCGGCGAGTTCCGGCAGCGGGTAGTACAGCTGCTTGCCGCTGATCAGCGAGAACACCACGAGGGTTGGCAGCAGCCAGCACAGCGCGAAACGCAGGCCCGGCTCCAGCGGCCGGCGCAGGCCGGCCACGGCTACCCAGATGCGCGGCCAGCCGCTGAACGGGAACAGCATCAGCGGCAGCCACAGCAGGTAGAACCAGAACGGCTCGGCGTGGTTCTGCAGGTCCTTGCCGGCGGCCAGCTTGTCGACCACGCGACCGGCGGTCTGGGTGAAAAACAGCCGCTGCCGGTACGCCTCGCCGCCGGAGAGCCCGGCCGGCAGCGCCCACGCCAG
Source organism: Rhodanobacter sp. GW835-FHT13D09 (assembly GCF_058793995.1). Taxonomy (NCBI): domain Bacteria; kingdom Pseudomonadati; phylum Pseudomonadota; class Gammaproteobacteria; order Lysobacterales; family Rhodanobacteraceae; genus Rhodanobacter; species Rhodanobacter sp. GW835-FHT13D09. The sequence goes on from NZ_JBXAGL010000006.1 coordinate 95,794, forward strand.
CAGCATCGTGCCGCCGAGCAGCAGCGCCAGCACGCCGCGGCCGTACCAACGCGCGCGGTGCTGCTCGGCCCAGTCGTTCCACAGCGGGCCGAGCAGCCATGGAAACGCCACGTGCAGCAGCATCACCGGCCCCTTGGTCAGCAGCCCCAGGCCCACGCACAGGCCGAACAGCAGCCAGCGCGGCTCGGCACGGTGCGCCTTCGGGGCCAGGCACAGCAGGGCGGCCAGCGCCCAGGTGGCCAGCAGCACGTCGTACATGATCTGCAGGCCGAACAGGAACGCGTAGCCGAACGCCAGCAGCATCCACGGGGTCGCCTTGGCCATCCACGGCCGGGCGGGGAACAGCCGTCGCGCCAGCAGCGAGGCCAGCACCAGCTGCGCGCCGCCGACCAGCACCTCGAGCACGCGCGGCCATGCGTCGCTGACGCCGAACACGAACCAGCCGGCATGGATCAGCCAGAACAGCAGCGGCGCCTTCTCGCTGTATGGCTGGCCGTTGATGTGCGGCACCAGCCAGTGGCCCTGGTTCCACATCTCCCAGGCCACCGCCAGGGTGCGGGTGGAATACAGCGGCATCGGCCCGTGCGAGAAGATCGCCAGCAGCGCCACGGCGGCCCACAGCGGCAGCCAGGGCCAGACGGCGCGCAGTTGTTCGGAACGGCTGTAGGAGGGGCTCAAGGACACGGGCGGGCTCTTGGCGGGCAGGAGACGGATTCTAGACTGCGCGAGGCGGCGGCCAGGCTCGGGTGCCTGGCTCACGCCGGGCCCCAGTAGCCGATGCGCCGGCGGATCTTCAGCTTGCGCCACAGGTTCAGCGGCTTGCGCCGGCGGTTGCGGGCGCCGGCGGCGACGAAGCTGTCGATCGCATCGAGCACGCGTTCGCTGGAGCGGCCGTCGCGGTAGGGGTGGATCGCGTCGGCGTACCCGCGGATCGCCTGCAGCAGTTCCGGCGGCCGCGCCAGCGCGCGCTCGATCGCCGGCTCGAACTGCGCCGGGTCGTCGATGTCGATCAGCTGCGGGCCGGGACGCCGATTCCTGAAAGTGACCACCGGCTTGCCGGTGAGCAGGAACTCGTTGAGCGCCGAGGAGGTATCCGAGCACATCAGGTCGACCTGCGGGAACAGCTCCAGGATGTTGTCGTTCTCGGCGAAGCGGAGGTTCTCGTTCTGCAGTGCCTTGAACTTCGCCGTGGTATCGGGGTTCATCTTCGGGTGGAAGGTGACGATCCAGCGCCAGCGGCCGTCGCGCGACAGCCGCTTCACCTCCTCGTAGAGGGTTTCCGCCGCGCTCCACGAGGGCGAGAAGGTGGAGTGGTACAGGATCACCGGTGGCCGTCGCACCGGCGGCAGCGGGCCGCTGATCTCCTGCATGAAGGGGTCGAGTTTGGGGAAGCCGGTCTCGATGACGCTGAAGTGGCCGACCTTGTCGGCGATCGCCTGGAACTGCGCGGTGTCGCGCGGGCCGGTGGTGCAATACAGGTCGAAGAAGCCGCGCACGTAGATGTGCCGGGGTTTGCCGGCATCGAAGCCGTGGAAGGTCTCCACCTTCACGCCGGGAAAGAAGTGCGGCACCGCGTTGGACGAGGTGATCACCGCGAGCGGTTGCCAGGCGCGCACCTCGGCCACCGTCAGCAGGCGCTCGCCGGCGACCAGGTCCTCCGCGCCGGGGCCGTCGAAGAACCACGCCGCTTCGTCGCCGCGGGCGCGGATCGCCGCCTGCAGCGGGCGCAGGATCGCCAGCGCGTAGCGCTCGGAGCCGTACAGAAGATAGTGTTTCTGGCTGGTCATCAGCGATCGATGTCGTGTTTGTGGAGCAGGGCCGCGGCACTCGCCACCGACTCCGGGTTGTTGACCATCTCGTAGTAGCGCATGCGCTTGTACAGCGCGTAGCTGGCGGCGGTCTGCGCGATCAGGAAGCCGCGCCAGCCGTCGAGGAAGGCCAGTCGGAACAGGTAGTCCTTGACGAAGGCCAGCACGAACACGAACGGCGCCTGCCACATCCGCACCGGCTTGCGCTTGTCCAGCCAGTCGCGGCATTTCAGCTCGGCGTAGCGCAGCACCTTCAGCTGCTTGTGCGGCAGGGTGGGGTTGTTGGCGTGGTCGAACGGCGCGCGCAGGGTCGGCGCGGCGCCTTCGAAACGCAGCGACTCGTGCACCCGCGCATCGCTCCAACGCGCGCGGCCGCGGTGGTACAGCCGCGCCAGCTTCTCGCCCACCGACGGCCGGTACCAGCGCATCGGTCGCCCCATGTAGATCGTGCGGCGGCGCAGGTACGCCGCCGGCGCATCGCCGGCGATCAGTTGCGGCAGGCGCCGCTGCAGCTCCACGGCGAGTTCCGGGCTGAGGTATTCGTCGGCGTCCAGCACCAGGATCCAGTCGTGCGCGCACTGTGTGGTGGCGAAGTTGCGCTGCGCACCGAAGCCGAGCCAGTCCTGGTGCACCACGCGCGCGCCGTGCGCCTGGGCGATCGCCACGGTGTCGTCGTCGCTGCCGGAGTCGACCACCAGCTTCTCGGCCGCGAACGGCACGCTGTCCAGGCAGCGCGCGATACTCCCGGCCTCGTTGCGGGTGATCACGGCAAGGGTCAGCGGCAGGGTGGGCATGCACGGATTCTAGCCGAAGCCGTACCGGCTCCCGCTGGCCCGGACAGGGCGGATTTTCCGTTCAGCCGGGCGGGTCGCCACCTCGCGGGGAAATCCATGACAATATTTGTCAACTCTCGACCGACCGGGCGTCGCCGCCCTTCTCCAACCCACCATCGGCATGTCATGAAACGAACCCTCGTCACCGGTGGTGCCGGATTCCTCGGATCGCACCTGTGCGATCGCCTGCTTCGCGACGGTCACGACGTGCTGTGCGTGGACAACTTCTTCACCGGCAGCAAGCGCAACGTCGCGCACCTGCTCAACCACCCGTACTTCGAGCTGATGCGGCACGACGTGACCTTCCCGCTGTACGTGGAGGTGGAGCGGATCTTCAACCTGGCCTGCCCGGCCTCGCCGGTGCACTACCAGCACGACCCGGTGCAGACCACCAAGACCAGCGTGCACGGCGCGATCAACATGCTGGGCCTGGCCAAGCGGGTGAAGGCGCGCATCCTGCAGGCCTCCACCAGCGAGGTATACGGCGACCCGGAGGTGCACCCGCAGGTCGAGGGCTACTGGGGCAGGGTGAATCCGATCGGCATCCGCAGCTGCTACGACGAGGGCAAGCGCTGCGCCGAGACGCTGTTCTTCGACTACTGGCGCCAGCACGCGCTGGACATCAAGGTGGTGCGCATCTTCAATACCTACGGCCCGCGCATGCATCCGAACGACGGCCGGGTGGTGAGCAACTTCATCATGCAGGCGTTGCGCGGCGAGGACATCACCATCTACGGCGACGGCAGCCAGACCCGCAGCTTCTGCTACGTCGACGACCTGATCGAGGTGATCGTGCGCATGATGGAATCCGAACGCGGCTTCACCGGCCCGGTGAACATCGGCAACCCGGTCGAGTACACCATGCTGGAGCTGGCCGAGAAGGTGATCGTCCTGGTCGGCGGCCGCTCGAAGCTGGTGCACAAGCCGCTGCCGTCGGACGACCCGCGCCAGCGCCAGCCGGACATCAGCGTGGCCCGCGACCGGCTCGACTGGCAGCCGACGGTGGCGCTCGAGGACGGCCTGAAGGAAACCATCGGCTACTTCCGCCGGCTGCTGCAGGACGGTGCGGCGGCATGACCAGCTTCGCGGTCGTCATCACCAGCTACAACTACCGCGAGTTCGTCGGCCTGGCGATCGACGGCGCGCTGGCGCAGACACGCGCGCCGATGCAGATCATCGTGGTTGACGACGGCTCCACCGACGGCACCCCGGCCCACCTGCGCGAGCGCTACGGCGCCGACCCGCGAGTGACCCTGCTGTGCGGCGAGAATGGCGGCCAGCTGAGCGCGTTCCAGCGTGGCATGGCCCAGGTACGGGCCGACGTGGTCTGCTTCCTCGACGCCGATGACCGCTGGGAGCCGGACTATCTCGCGCAGCTCGGCGAACTCTACGACGCGCGGCGCGACATCGACTTCGTGTTCTCCGACATGCAGCTGTTCGGCGACGAGCAGCGCTGGATGGGCTGGGGCGAACGCTCGCAGGACCTCGGTTTCACCGTGATCAGCACCTACATGCTGATGCACTGGTACGGCGCGCCGACGTCGGCGCTGTCGATGCGTGCCTCGTGGGCGCGCCGCGCGCTGGGACTGCCTGCGCATCTCATCGGCACCTGGCGGCTGTCCGCCGACAACTGCCTGGTGTTCGGCGCCAGCGTACTGGGCGCGCACAAGTACTACCTGCGCACCGGCTCCGTGCGTTACCGCATCCACGGCAACAACGGCTGGTGGGGCCGGCAGACGCCGGCCAGCCGCTACCTCAACCGGTTCCATTCGCGTTGCCTGATCGAGATCTACGCCAGAAGCATCGGCCTGGACGAGCGCTGCGTGGAAAGCGCCAAGTTCGAGTTCCGCACCAAGCCGGACCCGACCTGGAAGGAAGCGAAGCGTTACGCGAAGCTGGCGCGGTTGCGCCGTGGCTCGTGGCTGGCCAACCAGGAACGCGCGCTGGGGATCCTGTGGCAGGCGCTGTGGCGTCGCCGCCGCGTGCCCGGCGGGTCATGAGACCGGACGAGATCGCCGCGATGCGCATCAGCGTTGCCGTCATCACCTACAACTGGCCCGAAGCGCTGGCGCTGGTGCTGCGCGCGCTGGCTGCCCAGAGCGAGCTGCCGTACGAGGTGATCGTTACCGACGACGGCTCGCAGCCGGCCACGCGCAAGCTGCTGGAGTGCATCGCCACGGACTATCCGGTGCGCCTGGTGCACCTGTGGCAGCCGGACGACGGCGCCCGCATGAGCCGCGCGCGCAACCGCGCGATCGCCGCCGCGCAGGGCGACTACGTGATCCTGCTCGACGGCGACATGGTGGCCGAGCCGCACTTCGTCGCCGACCATCGCGCATTCGCGCGCGGCGGCTGTTTCGTGCAGGGCTCGCGCGTGCTCACCGATGCCGCGCTGACCCGACGCCTGCTGGAACAGGAGGTGACGATGCCGGGCTTCTTCAGTCGCGGCATCGAGCGGCGCCGGCACACCCTGCGCCTGCCGCTGCTGGCGCGCTGGTATGCCCGGCCCGGCACCAAGCGGCGCGGCATCAAGAGCTGCAACATGGGCTTCTGGCGCGACGACCTGCTGCGCGTGAACGGCTTCAATGAGGCAATGACCGGCTGGGGCCGCGAGGACACCGAGCTGGCGCTGCGCGCGTTCCATGCCGGCCTGCTGCGACGCGAGCTGCGCTTCAGCGGGTTGGCCACCCACCTCTACCATCGCACCCGCAAGCACGTGGTCGGCAACCCGAACGACCGCATCGTGGACGACACCCGCGCACGCGGCCTGGTGCATTGCGAACTCGGCATCGACCGGCACCTGGCCGAGTTCGCCGCGCCGCCGCCCGACCTGCGCGAGCTCGTGCGCAGGCCCGACGCCGGTCAGAGCAGCTGACGCAGGGCCGCGTCCAGCCGTGCGGCGAAGGCCGCCTCGTTCGCGGTGAACCACGTCCGCGCCTGCTCGCCCAGCGCCAGACGCTCCGGCGCGGGCATCGCCAGCAGGCGCTCGACCTCGGCCTCCAGCGCCGCGTCGTCGAACTGGTGCCGGACCGCCAGGTTGAATGTGCCGGTGGCGTGGGTCTTCACCACGGCGCCGCGCGCGGCGGTGACCAGTTCGTTCATCGGCGCCGCGTCGCAGGTGACCACCACCGCCTTGCAGCTCATCGCCTCGGCGATGTAATGGCCCCAGCCTTCGGTTTCCGATAGACACAGGTGGAACAGGTGCGCGTTCTGCAGTCGGCGGATCTCGTCCACGCTGTCGAGGTAGCCGATCCGGTGTTCGAGGTTGGCGGCGACGGGTCCGGTCAGGCGAATGGCGGTATGCGGCGACTGCAGCACCAGCAGCTTCGGCCATTCCGGATGGCGCTGCCACAGCGCCAGCAGTCGCTGCGTGCCCTTCATCCGGCTGGCGCCGGCCAGGTGCAGGAAGGTCGGCTGCCGCTGGACTTCCGGCTGCAGGCAGTCGGTGCTGCGGAAGCCGATGTGCAGGGCGCGGCAGCCGCGCGCGGCGAACAGTTCGACGGCGTAACGGGTCTTGCACAGGATCGCGTCGTAGCCGGCCAGATGGCGCTGGCTGCGTGGTGACAGCCATTCCGGGTTCGGCACCAGCAGGTTCAGCCGGGCCATCCCGAACCAGTCCGGGCGCACGTGTTCCAGCGCGATGTTCGCGTCGTACAGCGCGAGCCGGCGGTCGGCGTGGCGCAGCCGGTGCCACCACAGGCGCAGGCGCATCCGCCACGCCTGCCAGCGGCCGTCGTGCCGGCGCGGACCCAGCCGGGTCACCTCGACCTGGTGGCCGAGCGTGCGCAACGCCTCGGACAGCAGCCGGAGGTCGTGGCTGAGACCGCGCTGGTTGTCCCACGCAAGCAGATTGATACGGGCCATGGCGGGTCGGGGTCAGCGGGGTGGGGCGTGGCGCAGCTCACGGCCGATGCTGACGGCCAGGCCCAGCACGAGGAACAGGTAAAGCGACTGTGGCATGGCCCGGTACAGCACGTTGTCGCTGAACGCGCACAGCGCATACATGCTGACCACGAGCAGCCCCGCCGCTGCATCGGCGGCGACCGGCTCCTGCGGATGGCCGAGCCGGCGGCCGAAGAAGACCAGCGGCACGGCGAACAGCAGCAACAGCACGAGCAGGGCGGGCACGCCGCCGGCCACCATCGACTCCAGGTATTCGCTGTGCGGGTGCACGTAGCCGGCGATCGACGCGCTGGCCTTGCCGGCCTGGACCTGTTCGCGCGCGTACACGCCGAACTGGTCCAGGCCGATGCCGGCCAGCGGATGCTCGCGGAAGGCTTGCCAGGCGACGCGCCACATCTCCAGCCGCTCGCCGATCGCGCCGCTGGCGGCGTTGGCGGCGCCATCGCCGTAGCTGGCGACCTCGGCGGGAACCTTGGCCAGCCGGTCCACCATCTCCCGGTGCAGCGTGGCGGTGACCGCGAGCATGCCGGCCACGGTCACCGCGAACAGCACGAGCGCACGGCGCCAGTGGCGCGAATGCGCGCAGTACCACGCCACCAGGCCGAGGTAGACCGGGGCGAAGGCCAGCAACGGCCCGCGGCTCTGGGTCAGCACCGCGCCGTACAGGCCTACCACCACCGCGGCGATGTGCAGCCAGCGGAGCCGGCGCGGGGTGGCCGGGCGCAGCGCCTGCAGCGTCGAAAGCAGCACCATGATCAGCAGGAACATGGCGAACTCGACCGCGGCCCAGTCGCCGCCATTCAGTCCGAAGGGCCGGTCGACGCCCTGCCCGTAACGCTGCTGGATAGCGGCCGCGCCGAGCAGCAGGCCGGTCAGGCTGATCCCGGCATCGATCACGTTCCGCTTGAGCGGCAGGCTGAACACGGCGGCGATCGCCAGGAACAGCAGGGTCTGCGCCGGCAGGTCGATCGCGGGCCAGTCGAGCCGATGCCCGAGGAAGTTGCCGAGGTCATAGGCCAGGCGCAAGGCGCAGACGGCGGCCACCGGCCAGGCCAGGCGATAGGCGCGACGGGTTTCCGGGCGCGTCACCAGCAGCACGATACCGGCCACGAACAGCAGCGCCATCGGCACCGCCTTGAGGCGGTTCGATACGGCGAAACAAAGCGGCATCGCCGCCAACAGCGACGATGCCGTCCAGACTTGCCATGAAACCGGGTGTGCGCGCACGTGATGAACCTGTCGAACCAACATCTACTCCCTGTCCCCTCATGCTAACGGCACGGCGGCGGTGCCGCGGCCTGCATGGCACATCCCTGTACCGCGGAGGTTCATCCGGGTTGTGTATGGCCGTTGTGAACGATACATCAGTCCCGCCGGATCACGGCCTCAGGGCTGCTCATCGGCATCCTGCTCCGCGCTTGCACCCGGTACGCAGCCGGGCGCCACCGCGGCGGCCTGGAACATCCACCACTCGCGGCGGTTGGCATGGCCGACGTAAATGGCGCGGTGGCGGTCCACGCACGTGCCCATCGCCTCGTCCAGGCTGAAGATCCAGCGCCGCGCCGGATCGGCCTGCAGCCAGGCGACGGCGTCGGCGTACTGCTGCGGCCAGGGTTTCAGGAAGCCGAACTCGGCGACCGGGCCCTGCACCATCAGCAGGTTCTGTTCCTTCCAGGCGAGCAGGCCGATGCTGGCGTCCGGGCCGGCAATGGCGCGTGCCCGCACCATCACGTCGCGCGCCGAACGGTCGCCGTTGAGCATCGGGTAGCCCCACAGGCCGTACACGCTCCACAGCACGCCGGCGAACAGCAGCCAGCCCAGCGGCGCACGGCGTATCCGGGTGAGCGCGACGACGACGAGGCCGGCCGCGCCGATGGCCAACAGCATCCACCAGATCCGCGGGTCGAGGCTCTGCTCGATCTTCACCGCCCAGGCCGGATGGCGATGCAGTGCCAGTGCCGCCGCCACGGTCAGGGCACCGGCCAGCAGCGTGGTCAGCGCGAACACCGCGAGGCGCACGCCACGCCGGCGCAGCAGGCCGGGCAACAGCGGCGCCAGCGCCAGCGCGGTCATCGGCAGCGCGGGCAGGATGTAGACGTCGCGCTTGCCGGGGCTGAACGAGAAGAACAGCAGCACCAGCACGATCCAGCCCAGCGGCAGCAGGAAGCGCGCGTCACGCCGCTGCAACCGTCGCCACCATGCCGGCAGCGCCCACGGCAGCAGCAGCGACAGCGGCAGCCAGTCGACCACGATGATGCCGAGGAAATAGAACGGCGAGTGGAGGTGCCCGGCCGGCGTGGCGTAGCGGTGCACGGTCTGCCCGAACAGGATGTTCTGCACGTACTCGGTGTGCTGCGGATCGCCGTCGGCGTGCGCCACCAGCAACATCGGCAGCAGCCAGCCGAGGATCGGCACCAGGAACAGCGCCAGGCCGCCGGCCCAGCGCCAGCCGCCGGTGGGCAGCGCCAGCCGGCGCCAGTGGCCGCGCCGCGCCATGAGATAAGGCACCAGCATCAGCAGCGCCAGCACGCCGACGCCCTTGGTCGCCACGCCCACGCCGGCGAAGAAGCAGCCCGCGGCGAACCAGCGCCACGACGGCCCCAGCAGCAGGTGGCGCAGCAGGCCGTAGTTGGCCAGGGTGATCCAGCCCAGCAGCAGCGGGTCGATCTGCGCGTTGCGCATCTGGTAGGTGAAGTGGATGGTGACCAGCAGCGTGGCGGTTGCCAGCAGCGCGCTGCGATGGTTCCACAGCCGCCGCGCCAGGTCGTAGACCAGCGCCAGCGCCGTCAGCGCCGCGGCCAGCGAGGGCAGCAGGAAGGCGATGCGCCAGTTGCCGCTGAGGAAGTAGCCGAGTGCCTGCAGCCACATGAACACCGGCGGCTTGTCCGGGTACAGCTCGTGGCCGCGGTGCGGGAACAGCCACTGGCCGTGCTCGACCATCCATTGCGCGACCAGCGCGAAGCGCGGCTCGTCGGACGGCCACGGGTCGCGCAGTCCCAGCCCCAGGCCGAGCAACAGCAAGGCGAACACGCCGAACAGCAGCAGCTCCCGGCGGGCGCTGCGCAGCCACAGCGGGCGCGCATGGGAGAGATGGGTGCGGGGCTTCACGGGTGAGGCGTTCCGTCGGCGGTGGTCGGCAGGTTGCCAAGCATAGCCCGGCAAGGCGTCATGCTTGCCGCGGCGGCGATTCAGGCGCGCTTCTGCAGCACCGCGTAGTACATGCCGTCGAGGTCGCCGTCGCCGGGCAGGAGTTGCCAGCCCACGGCCGCGGCCTGCCCGACCGGCAGGGTGAATGCGATGGCCTGCGCATTGGCTTGCGTGGCCAGCAGCTCGCCGACGATCGCCTCGTTTTCCGCGCGCAGCACCGAACAGGTGATGTAGACCAGCCGCCCGCCCGGCGCCAGCAACGGCCACAACGCGGCCAGGATGCGGCGCTGCTGCGCGTGCATCGCGGCGATGTCGCTCTCGCGCCGGTGCAGCCGCACGTCAGGCCGGCGGCGCAGTACACCGCTGGCCGAGCACGGCGCGTCGAGCAGGATCCGGTCGAACGGCTGGCCGTTCCACCAGCCCTTCGGCGCGCCGGCGTCGCCGACCACGATTTTCGCGTCCAGGCGCAGCCGCATCAGGTTCTGGCGGATGCGTTCGGCGCGCGGCGCGTCGAACTCCAGCGCGGTGAGGTCGATGTCGGCGCGTTCGAGCAGGTGGCAGGCCTTGCCGCCGGGCGCGGCGCAGGCATCCAGCACGCGCAGGCCGTCGTGCAGGTCGGCGAGGTCGGCGGCCACCTGCGCCGCGCCGTCCTGCACCGCGAACAGGCCATCGTCGAAACCGGGCATGCGGGCGACGTCGCTGCTGTGCGGCAGCACCAGCGCGTCGGCCAGCCAGGGATGCGCGCTGGCAGCGTAGCCGGCGGCCTGCAATCGGGCGATCAGCGCCTCGCGCTCGCCGCGCCTGCGGTTGACCCGCAACATCAGCGGCGGCTCGCCGTTGTCGGCGGCCATCACCGCCTCGGCCTGCTGCGGCCAGTCGTGCCGCAGCGCGGCGGCCAGCCATGCCGGATGGGCGTGGCGGGTCTGCGGCCTGGCGTCGAGTTTCGCCAGCAGACTTGCGCGCTCGCGCTGCCAGCGCCGCAACACGGCGTTGACCAGGCCGGCCAGTTGCGGCCGCTTGAGCGCGCGCACCGCCTCGACCGTGGCGGCCACCGCGGCGTAGTCCTGCAGTTCGAGGATCTCCAGCTGGACCAGGCCCAGCACCAGCAGCGCGTGCACGGCCGGGTCCTTGTGCCGCAGCGATTTTTCCAGCAGGCCGTCGACCGCGGGATCGAAGCGCAGCCACCAGCGCGCGCCTTCGCTGAGCAGGGCCATCAGCAGGGCGCGGTCGCGCGGGTCGGCCAGCCGCGGCGCGGAACGCTCCATCGCGTCGCGCAGCGAGGCGCCGCGCAGGGCGACCTCGGCGAGCCCCTTGGCGGCCAGGGCGCGGGTGTCGGTTTTCATCGGGCCTGACGCAGTTCGGGGCGGGCGTTGAGGTAGTCGGCCGCACCGATGCGCTTGCCGCCGGCGCGCTGCACGGCGGTGACGCGCAGCGCGCCGTGGCCGCAGGCGAGGTCGATGCCGTCGCGGCCGGCGGCCAGCACGCTGCCGGGCGCGGCATGGTGATCGAGTTCGATCGCGTGGGCGGTCCAGATCCGCAGCGGCTCGCCGGCGATCTCGCCTTCGGCCACCGGCCACGGGTCGAACGCGCGCACCTGGCGTTCCAGTTCGATCGCGGGGCGGCTGAAATCGAGCTTCGCCTCGGCCTTGTCCAGCTTGTGCGCGTAGGTCACGCCGTGCTCCGGCTGCGGCGTGGCGGCCAGTACCTCGCCGGCCAGCGTGCGGTGCAGGCCTTCGGCCAGCACCTCCGCGCCCAGCATGGCGAGACGGTCGTGCAGCGAGCCGCCAGTATCGTCGCGGCCGATCGGGGTGCGCCGTTCAAGCAGCACCGGGCCGGTATCCAGGCCCGCTTCCATCCGCATCAGGTCGACCCCGCTCTCGAGGTCGCCGGCCAGGATCGCGCGCTGGATCGGTGCGGCGCCGCGCCAGCGCGGCAGCACGCTGGCATGCACGTTCCAGCAGCCCAGCCGCGGGATCGCCAGCACCTTGCGCGGCAGGATCAGGCCGTAGGCCACTACCACCAGCAGGTCGGGGCGGTAATCGGCAAGCTGCTGCTGCACCTCGGCGGGTTTCAGCGATTCGGGCTGTTCCACCGGGAGGCCGGCGGCCAGCGCGGCCTGTTTCACCGGGCTGGGCGCGAGCTTGCGGCCGCGCCCGGCGGGGCGGTCGGGCTGGGTATAGACGCCCACCACCTCGGCGCCGCTGGCGCGGCAGGCCTCGAGACAGGGCACCGAGAATTCAGGGGTGCCGGCAAAGACCAGCCGCAAGCCCGGGTTACTCAAGCCGGTCTTGCTCAAGCACCGGCTGCCTGCTTGCGGTGCTTTTCCAGCCGCTTCAGCAGCAGGCTGCGTTTCAGCGGCGACAGGTAGTCGACGAATACCTTGCCTTCCAGGTGATCCATCTCATGCTGGATGCACACCGCCAGCGGGCCTTCGGCCTCGATGATGATCTCCTTGCCGTCCACGTCCTGCGCCTTCACCTTCACCCTCAGCGCACGGGTGACGTCGGCGTACAGGCCGGGGAAAGACAGACAGCCTTCCTGGTAGACCTGCGAGCCGTCCTTCTCGAGGATCTGCGCGTTGACCAGCGCCAGCGGCCGGTTGCGCTCGTCGCTCATGTCGGCGACCAGTACGCGCTGGTGCACGTTGACCTGGGTGGCGGCGAGGCCGACGCCGTTGGCGGCGTACATGGTCTCGAACATGTCGGCGACGAACTGCTTCAGCTGCGCGTCGAACACGGTCACCGGCGCGGCGCGGGTGCGCAGCCGGGGGTCGGGGAATTCAAGGATGGACAGTACGGACATGGCATCACCTCGGCGCCGAAAATGCGGGCGATTTGGTAAAAAGCCACCCTCGGAGCCATCTAGAATATGTCTCATTGTACGTCGGCAAGCGTCCGACTGCAGACGATTTTTGCCAACCAGCGCTGGTTGCGCACGTTAACCATTCGGCTACACTCGGCCGAGCTTTGGGAAAGGGGGATTCCCGCCAATGATCAGAAAAACTATCGTGTTGCTCGCCGGCATGCTGGTCACCGTGGCCGTGTATGCGGCCGGTGCGCAACTGCGGGCCGATCATCCGGACAGCTACACCGTGCGCCGGGGCGACACCCTCTGGGACATCTCCGCCAAGTTCCTGTCCAAGCCGTGGCTGTGGCCGGAAATCTGGCAGGCCAACCCGCAGGTGCGCAATCCGCATCTGATCTACCCCGGCGACGTGCTCAACCTGTCCTTCATCAACGGTCCACGCCTTGGCCTGCAGCCGAGCGTGCATCGCGAAGGCGAGGCGGTGCCGGCGATCCCGCTGTCCGAGCTGCGGATGTTCCTCAAGGACATGCGGGTGATGGACTCGAAGGCAGTCAGCTCCGCGCCGTACGTGGTCGGCCTCGAGGAGGCCCGCCTGCGCGGCGCCGTCGGCCAGAACATCTACGTGCGCGGCCTGCAGGGCGAGCCGGGCCAGCGCTGGGCGATCGTGCGGCCGAGCCACGTGTTCCGCGGCTTCAATCAGGGCGACGCGGCCAGCGCCGACCTGGTCGCCCATGATCTGGACAGCAACGCGGCGATGGTCAATGCGCCGTGGCGCGAGGATTCGCGCAACGACGGCCACTACGGCAAGGGCGACGACCTCGGCGTCGAGGTCAGCGTGATCGGCACCGCGGAGACGCTGCGCACGGGCGACCCGGCCACCCTGCTGCTGCTCGGCGCCACCCAGGAAATCCGCAGTGGCGACCGCATCATGCCGGTCGATGATGCGCCGTACGACGCCTACTACTACCCGCATCCGCCGAAGTCGGTGCCGGCCAACGTCAAGGTGATCGGCTTCGCCGACGCGATGGACGCGGCCGGGCCGCGCCAGGTGGTCATGCTGTCGATCGGCGCGAAGGACGGCGTCGACAACGGCCAGACCTTCACCATGCTCCAGCCCGGCGAGACGGTCCACGACGATGTGGCCAGCAACAGCTGGCGGCGCGGCGTGGGCGAGACCGTCAAACTGCCCGACGAGTACATCGGCCACGTGATGGTGTTCCGCACCTTCGACCGGGTCAGCTACGGCCTGGTGATGGACGGCCTGCGGCCGGTGCACGTCGGTTCCCGTCTGGTCATGCCCGAATAAGCGCCCGCGAGCAACGTTGCGGCATCTGCCTACAGGACGGCGCGGCTTTCACCGCGCCGTTTCCTTTGCGGCCCGCTCCGTAAACTGCCGCCATGACCATGGACGATCCTGATGAACTGCGCGCCTGGCTGATCGCCTTGCGCACGCCGGGCCTCGGCCCGGGCGGCCTGCGCGAGCGGCTGGATGACGCCGGCGGCGACATCCGTGCGGCACTGACGCAGCTGCGCCGTCGTGCCGCGTCGCTGGGCGAGCCAGCGCAGGCCTGGCTGGCGCAGCCGGACGAGGCGCGCCTGGCCGCCGACCAGGCCTGGCTGGCCGAGCCGGGGCATCGGCTGCTGTGCTGCACGGAGGCGGATTTCCCGCCGCAGCTGGAACACATCCCGCAGCCGCCGGCCGTGCTGTTCGTGGCCGGCGACGCCGGCCTGCTGCTGCATCCGCAGGTGGCGATCGTGGGCGCGCGCAGCGCCAGCGCGGCGGGGCTGGCGCATGCACGGACGTTCGCCCGCGCGCTCGCCGCGGCCGGCTTCGCGATCACCAGCGGCATGGCCGACGGCATCGACGGTGCCGCCCACGTGGCGGCGCTGGATATCGAGGCGCCGACCGTGGCCGTGGTCGGCACCGGTCCGGACCGGGTGTATCCGCGCAAGCACCAGGCACTGGCCCGGCGGATCACCGCGCGCGGCACGCTGGTCAGCGAATTTCCGCCCGGCACGCCCGCGCGGGCCGATCATTTCCCGCGCCGCAACCGGATCATCGCGGGCATGGCGCTGGGCACGCTGGTGATCGAGGCGGGCCTGCGCTCCGGCTCGCTGATCACCGCGCGGCTGGCCGCCGAACAGGGGCGCGAGGTATTCGCCCTGCCCGGTTCCATCCATAATCCGCTGGCCCGCGGCTGCCATCGGCTGATCCGCGACGGCGCCCGACTGATCGAGGACGCTGCGGAAATTGTCGAAACATTGACGCCGGCTGCGCGCATGCTGGGAAGCGAACTGGCCGCGCGGCTGCGCGAGGTCGGCGATGGGGCGATCCGCTCCGGTGGCATGGTCGTCGCCCCGTCCGGGCTGGACGGACGGGGCGACGACCCGGAATATCGACGGCTTTTGACTGAACTTGGTCATGCGCCGGCGACGTTGGATGAACTTGTGCAGCGTACCGGGCAATCGACGGCCGCGCTTTCCTCGATGCTGCTGATGCTGGAGCTGGAGGCGCGGGTCGAATGCCTGCCCGGCAACCGCTACCAGCGATTGCCGGGTGGCTGAGCCGCGTGGCGCGGTTTGCTTGACAGCCGCTGGCGCGGCGTGGTTTCAACTATATATATGTCCGGCACGGAAGCGCCGGTGGTTCACCTCTGGATACCCTGTTTCATGGCAAAAAACCTGCTCATCGTCGAATCGCCGGCCAAGGCCAAGACGATCAACAAATACCTCGGCAAGGACTTCCAGGTACTCGCCTCCTACGGTCATGTGCGCGACCTGAAGCCGAAAGAGGGCGCGGTCGACCCCGAGCACGGCTTCGCGATGAAGTACGAGGTGATCGAACGCAACGAGAAGCATGTCGACGCGATCGCCAAGGCGGCCAGGCTGGCCGACGACATCTACCTCGCGACCGACTTGGACCGCGAAGGCGAGGCGATCAGCTGGCACATCAGCGAGATCCTCAACGAGCGCGGCCTGACCAAGGGCAAGCAGCTGCATCGGGTGGTGTTCTCCGAGATCACGCCGAAGGCGATCAAGGCCGCGGTGGCCGCGCCGCGCCAGCTCTCGCACGACCTGGTCGACGCGCAGCAGGCGCGCCGCGCGCTGGACTACCTGGTCGGCTTCAACCTGTCGCCGGTGCTGTGGCGCAAGGTGCAGCGCGGGCTCTCCGCCGGCCGCGTGCAGTCGCCGGCGCTGCGCATGATCGTCGAGCGCGAGGAGGAGATCGAGGCGTTCAAGGCGCGCGAATACTGGACGATCGAGGCCAAGCTGAAACATGTCGACGGCGATTTCAGCGCGCGCCTGTCCAGGCTCAACGGCAAGAAATTCGAGCAGTTCGACCTCACCAGTGAAGCCGACGCGCTGGCCGCCCGCGACGCGCTGAAGCAGGCCGCGCGCGGCCGCCTCACCGTCAGCGAGGTCAGCTCGAAGGAGCGCAAGCGCCGCCCGGCCGCGCCGTTCACCACCTCCACGCTGCAGCAGGAAGCGGCACGCAAGCTCGGCTTCACCACCAGCCGCACGATGAAAGTGGCGCAGGGCCTGTACGAGGGCGTGGCGCTGGGCAGCGAGGGCAACGTCGGCCTGATCACCTACATGCGTACCGACTCCACCATGCTTGGCGACGACGCGGTGGCCGAGCTGCGCCAGCTGATCGCGCGCGACTTCGGCGGCCAGGCGCTGCCGGATGCGCCGCAGGTATACAAGACCAAGTCGAAGAACGCACAGGAAGCGCACGAGGCGATCCGCCCGACCTCGGCGATGCATACGCCGAAGTCGGTGGCGTCCTTCCTCAACGACGACCAGCGCAAGCTGTACGAACTGATCTGGAAGCGCACCGTCGCCTGCCAGATGATCCACGCCACGCTGAACACCGTCACCGCGGAATTTGCGTTGCGCGACGTGCCCGGCGGCGACGCCGGGTTCCGCGCCAGCGGCACCACCGTGGTCGACCCCGGCTTCCTCGCCGTGTACGAGGAAGGCCGCGACCAGAAGAGCGCCGAGGACGACGACGAAGGTCGCCGGCTGCCGCGGCTGGAGAAGGGCGAGGCGGTACCACTGCACGAGATCGTCGCCGACCAGCACTTCACCGAGCCGCCGCCGCGCTACTCCGAGGCGAGCCTGGTCAAGGCGCTGGAGGAACACGGCATCGGCCGCCCGTCGACCTATGCCAGCATCATCCAGGTGCTGCAGAACCGCGAGTACGTGTTCCTCGACAGCCGCCGTTTCAAGCCCAGCGACGTCGGCCGCGCGGTCAGCAAGTTCCTTACCCAGCACTTCACCCGCTACGTCGACTACGACTTCACCGCGAAGATGGAAGACGAACTCGATGCGGTCAGCCGCGGCGAGGAAGCCTGGGTGCCGCTGATGGAGCGCTTCTGGCAGCCGTTCAAGCAGCAGGTGGACGAGAAGACCGAATCGGTCGACCGCAGCGAGGCGACCGGCGCGCGCGAACTGGGCGCCGACCCGAAGACCGGCAAGCCGGTTTCGGTGCGGCTGGGGCGCTACGGGCCGTACGCGCAGATCGGCGACAAGGACCAGGACGAGAAGCTGCAGTTCGCCAGCCTGCGCGGCGGCCAGAGCATGCACACCATCACCCTGGCCGAGGCGCTGGAGCTGTTCAAGCTGCCGCGCAAGCTGGGTCAGGCCGACAACGGCGACGAAGTGAGCGTCGGCGTCGGCCGCTTCGGCCCGTTCGTGAAGCAGGGCGACACCTACGCCTCGCTGAAGCCCGAGGACGATCCGTACACGATCGAATTGCCGCGCGCGCTGCAGATCGTGCAGGAGAAACTCGAGATGCTGGCCAACCGCGTCATCCTCGACTTCGGCAACGGCGTGCAGGTGCTCAACGGTCGCTACGGCGCCTACATCACCGACGGCGAGAAGAACGCGCGCATCCCGAAGGATCAGGAGCCGAAGGAGCTGACCGAGGCGCAGTGCGCGGAGCTGCTCGCCGCTGCGCCGGTACGCAAGGGCCGCTTCGGCAAGAAGACGGCCGTGAAGAAGGCGTCCGCGAAAAAGACCGCACCGGCGAAGAAGACGGCGGCGAAGAAGGCTCCCGCCAAGAAGGCGCCGGCGAAGAAAGCCGCGGCGAAAAAAACTGCCGCGAAGAAAGCCGCCACAAAAAAGGCCGTCGCGAAGAAACCCGCCGGCGGCAAGGCCGAGGCCTGAGTGCCGCGCCGCTTCACCCTCGCCCAACTCGATGCCGCCGCGTCGCTGCTGCATGCCGGCGGCGTGCTGGCCTATCCCACCGAGGCGGTGTTCGGGCTCGGCTGCGACCCGCACGACCAAGCCGCATTCGCGCGCGTGTTCGCGCTGAAGCAGCGCCCGGCGACCCAGGGCGTGCTGCTGATCGCCGCGGATTTCGCCCAGGTCGAGCGCTACATCGAACTGGCCGCGGTGCCCGGCGAGGTACTCGCGCAGGTACGCGCGAGCTGGCCCGGCCCGCATACCTGGGTGTTCCCGCGCTCGGCCGCGGTGCCGCCCTGGATCGCCGGCGCGCATGCCGGGATCGCGCTGCGGGTCACCGCGCACGAGCCCGCCGCCGCGCTGTGCCGCGCGTTCGGCGGCGCGCTGGTGTCGACCAGCGCGAACCCGCATGGCCGGCCGCCAGCGCGTACGGCGCAGGTCGTGGCGGACTATTTCGATGACGCACTGGATGGCCTGCTGGACGCGCCGCTGGGCGGCCAGGCCAGCCCCACGGTGATCCGCGACGCGCTGTCGGGCGCTATCATCCGCGCCTGAGCGCTTGGGGGGAGCGTGCAGGCTCATATCCCAGCTGAACCGCCGTGGGACGTCAGTGGCAGCCGTTCATGCCGCCGTTCACCGTGCGGCGCGATGCTGCCGGGCGTGACGAACCGCCATATCAGGGAGACCGCAGCTTGGCCATCGTTTACGACACCTACCAGCGCGAGGCACCGTCGCGGCTGCCGTTGCTGGGTGTGGTCGATCCCGCGCGGATCGTGGCCTGGCGCGATGACGGCCCGGTCGACGCCGCGCGCTTCCTGGCGCAGGTGCGCGCGGTGGCTGCCCTGCTACCGACGGCGACCGCCGCGGTGAATCTGTGCGAGGACCGCTACGCGTTTCTGGTTGCGTTCTGCGCCATCGCGCTGCGCGGCCAGACCAACCTGCTGCCGTCGTCCCGAGCACCGCAGGCGGTGGACGAGGTGATGGCGGCGCATCCGGGCTGCTATGCGCTGGGCGAGCAGGCGCTCGAGCCGGCTCCGCGCGGCTACCGGCAGCTGCCGCCGCTGGATACCGCATCGCCGCTCGAACCCGCAGCGGCGTGGCCCGCGATCCCGGCCGACCAGGTGGTGGCGGTCGGCTACACCTCCGGCTCCACCGGTACGCCCAGCGCGAACCCGAAGACCTGGGCCAGCTTCCACGCCAGCAACAGCGGCAACCTGGCGATGCTGCATGCCATTGTCGGAGCGCATTTCGAGGTGGTCGCCACGGTGCCGCCGCAGCACATGTACGGCATGGAGATGTCGGTACTGCTGCCGTTGCTGGGCGGCGTCGGCGTGCATGCCGGGCGGCCGTTCTTTCCGGCCGACGTGGCCGCCGCGCTGGCCGAGGTGCCGGCGCCGCGCGTGCTGGTGACCACGCCGGTGCACCTGCGCGCGCTGGTCGAGTCGGGCATCGCGCTGCCGCCGATCGCCGCGATGCTGTCGGCCACCGCGCCGTTGCCGGTGGAGCTGGCGCAGGCCGCCGAACGGCGGTTCGGCGCACCGTTGCGGGAAGTGTTCGGCTCCACCGAGACCTGCGTGTTCGCCAGCCGCCGCCCCACCGTGGATGAGGACTGGTCGCTGTATGACGGCAGCAGCCTGCATCCGCAGCCGGATGGCACGCTGGTGGAGGCGCCGCAACTGGCCGCGCCGGTCACCCTGGCCGACATCGTCAGCCTGTCCCGCGACGGCCGCCGCTTCCGCCTGCGTGGCCGCCATGCCGACATGCTGGAGATCGCCGGCAAGCGCGCTTCGCTGGGCGACCTCAGCCGGCGCCTGCTGGCGATTCCCGGCGTGCAGGATGGCGTGGTGTTCCAGCTCGATGATGGCGATGCGCTGGGCGTGCATCGGATCGCCGCGCTGGCGGTGGCGCCGGGGCTGGAGGTGCACGCGATCCTCGACGCGCTGCGCCGTGCGATCGACCCGCTGTTCCTGCCCCGTCCGCTGACGCTGGTCGATGCGCTGCCGCGCAACGAAACCGGCAAGCTGCCGCGCGCGGCGCTGCTGGAACTGCTGCACCGGCCCGGCTGACCGCGCAGCTGTTTCGCGGGCACTGCGGTGCAGCCGCTACAATGCGCGCCTGCGCCGCGCGGCGGCGCGCGAATTCCCGGAGTGCAGGCATGAAGGTCTTGGTCATCGGCAACGGCGGGCGCGAGCATGCGCTGGCGTGGAAGCTCAGGCAGTCGTCGCAGGTCGACGAGGTGATCGTGGCCCCTGGCAACGCCGGCACCGCGCGCGAGGCGAAGATGCGCAACGCCGACGTTGCGATGAACGACATCGACGGCCTGCTGCAGCTGGCCCGGCGTGAGAAGGTCGGCCTGACCGTGGTCGGCCCCGAGGTGCCGCTGGTGGCCGGCGTGGTCGACAAGTTCCGCGCTGCCGGCCTGCGCATCTTCGGGCCGCGCGCGATCGCCGCGCAGCTGGAGGGCTCCAAGGCGTTCGCCAAGGATTTCCTGCAGCGGCACAACATCCCCACCGCGCGCTACGCGGTGTTCACCGAGCTGAATCCGGCGCTGGCCTACGTGCGCAAGCATGGCGCGCCGATCGTGATCAAGGCCGATGGCCTCGCCGCCGGCAAGGGCGTGGTGGTCGCGCTGACCCTGGCCGATGCGGAGCAGGCGCTGCACGACATGCTCGGCGCGCACGCGTTCGGCGAGGCCTCGGCGCGGGTGGTGATCGAGGAATTCCTCGATGGCGAGGAAGCCAGCTACATCGTGATGAGCGACGGCAGCCACGCGCTGCCGATGGCCTCCAGCCAGGACCACAAGCGCCGCGACGAGGGCGACCTCGGCCCGAATACCGGCGGCATGGGCGCGTATTCGCCGGCGCCGGTGGTCACGCCGGAAGTCGAGCAGCGCATCCTGAAGGAAGTGATCGAGCCGACCCTGCACGGCATGGCCGCCGAGGGCGCGCCATTCATCGGCTTCCTCTACGCCGGACTGATGATCGACAAATCGGGTGCGCCGAAGGTGATCGAATTCAACGTGCGCTTCGGCGATCCGGAAACCCAGCCGATCATGCTGCGCCTGAAATCGGACCTGGTCGAACTGATTGACGCGGCACTGGACGGCCGGCTGGCGCAGGCCACGGCGCGCTGGGATGCGCGCCCGGCGATCGGCGTGGTCATGGCGGCTGGCGGCTATCCGGGCCGGGTGCGCATGGGCGACGCGATCGACGGCCTCGACGCGCCGATGGAGGCCGAGGTGAAGGTGTTCCACGCCGGTACCAGCCTCGACGAGCAGGGCCGCACGGTCACCGCCGGAGGCCGCGTGCTGACCGTGTGCGCGCTGGGCGGCGATCTCGCCGCGGCGCGCGCGAGCGCCTACGCCGCGATCGGCCGCATCCGCTACGACGGCGCGTTCTGCCGCCGCGACATCGCGCACCTGGCCCTGCGCCGCAGCTGACCCGGCCGCCCCCGGCGGCCTGCCTGCCATACGTCTGCGCATGGAAGGCCATCGGATGGGTTGACTTTTCCGCATTGCCATTTTTGGGCTATGCTTGAGACTTCCCCCGCGTAGATGCCGTGGCGCAGAGCGCCTGAACGGTCTCGTGCTTGTTTTTCACCCAGATTGAGGTTTCCCATGCGCAAGACGTTTTTGTCGCTGATGTCCGTTGCTGCACTGGCGCTGGCTGGTTGCAACAACGCCTCCAACTCGACGCAGCCGGCTGAGTCCAATGCGCCTGCGTCCGCCAACACGGCCGGCGCGGCCGCCCCGGTGCCCAGCCAGGTGAGCGGCACGGTTTCGCTGCGCGCCGGCTCGCCGACGCCTTCGGACAAGGCCACCCTGGTGCTGAACCTGGTCGACGTATCGTCCAACGCCGTGGGCTCCGCCCCGCTGGCCAGCAAGACGGCGCCTGCCGGTACCTTCCCGCAGTCGTTCACGCTGACTTTCAACCCGGCCGAGGTGAAGCCGAACGACCTGTACGTGATCCAGGCGACCTTGACCGACGGCGACCGCAAGTATGCGATGCCGATCCAGGCGCCGGTGCTGGCCAAGGGCAGCAAGAATGACGGCGTGGCGATCGAGCTGGCCGCCGAGCAGACGCCCAGCGAGAAGCTGATGGCCGGGTTCAACGAGGTGAAGGCGCAGCTAGGCGGCATGAAGATCAGCCACGGCACCAAGCTGGAGACCGGCGACTCGCGCGGCTGGCAGCTGTTCCGCCAGGCCGGCGAGGTGAAGTTCATTCGCGAAGAAGTCGACTACGGCGACAAGGGCTATACCAGCACCGACTATGCCTACAAGGACGGCAAGCCGTGGGTGATCGTGCAGGAGACCAAGGCGAGCCGCGACGGCAAGCCGAGCGCGACCGATCGCGCCGGCTGGAGCGAGGACGGCTCGCTGGTGCTGAAGCAGCACCAGGCCGGCAGCGGCGTGCAGGCACTGGATGACGCCACCGCGGCAACCATGAAGAAGCAGGCCATGGAGATCCTCAGCCTGGCCACCGGCGGCAAGAACAAGTAAGCCGTACGGACGTCCAGACGTCCGGGCAATAAAAAGCCGCCGGTCTCCCGGCGGCTTTTTCGTTGCCGGTCGACCGGCTCAGAACATCACCTTGAAGCCCATGTTGAAGCTGTTGTACTTCTGGCTGTTGTCGCTGAAGCGGCCGTTGTAGCCGATCCAGCTGGTGACGCTCGGGGTCAGCTTGGCGGACAGGCCGAGGTCGACCGAACCCCAGTTCCGGTCCGGCGTGAAGCCGGGCATGGCGAACGTGCCGTTCATGCTGTTCAGGCCGGCGCTGACCGTGCGCGGACCGGCCTTGTCGTCATGGTTCCACGCCAGTTCGGCGAACGGCGAAAGCACCGTGTTGCCCACGTTCCAGTCGCCCTGCAGGCGCCAGCCGAGGCTGCCGATCAGCGCGTCGCGCTGTTGCCGCCCGAACCACATCGCGCTGCTGTCGTTGCCGTTCTCGTTGTAGCCGCTGACCTTCACGGTCTGCCACTCGATGGTGGCGAACGGGCCGGTGCGCAGGCCGCTCACGTCGAACCACCAGCCGCCGGTGAGGCCGCCGCCCAGATGCGTGCCGTCGGTCTTGCCGCTCTCGCTGCGCCGGGCCGCGCCGACCTGGATGTGGCGATTGATGTCCTTGAAATTGGACTGGCCGAAATCCGCGTAACCGCCGATGTAGCCGCCGCCGACGTGGTAGGTGAGATAGCCCAGCGCGCTGATGTCCTGCATCGTGTAGCCGCCGCGGCCGCCGGAGAAATCGGCGTTGTTGCGGCCGATGCCGAGCGCGAGTCCGGCCGAGATATTGTCGGTGGCGCGGGCATCCGCGCCGAGGGTGAGGTTGAAGTTGTCGCTGTGGGTCTTCGGCGAGCTGTTGCTGGCGTCGAAGCGCTGCATGCCGTAGTCGATGTTGACGAAGGCGCGGGTCTCGCCGCCGGTGCTGTCCATCAGCATCTGCTTGCGCACCACGCGGCCCTGCACCGCGGTGGACGACAGCGGCGCCTCGCCGAGCATGGAGATCTGCTCGGGCGCGTGGATCGTCGCCAGCACGTACTGGCCGAGCATCGCGTGGGCGGCGGCGGTCGGGTGCACGCCGTCGGCGAACAGGTAGGTCTGGTTGGTGCCCGGCGCATAGGTGTATGGCAGGCCCGAGCCCTGCGGGCCGCATTGCACTGAACTGGAGCCGGCGCCGCAGGCCGGGGCGGTGACGTTGCTGAAACCGTAGGCGGACGGGTTGGCGATCACCTCGTTGAGCAGCGCGTAGGTATTCACCGGGATCACGTTCAGGCCGTTGCTGCTGAGCTGGCCGAGGCCGCTGCTGAGCACGCCGTTGTAGAGCACCGCGAGCTGGCTGGCCCCGGCCTGCGTGGCGGGCCCGCCGGCGGCCGCCGACGGGGTCTTGCCGAGGTCGGGCAGGTTGTAGACCACCACGTACTTCGCGCCGGCGGCCTGCAGGCCGCCAAGCACGCCGAGTTCGGTCTGTGCCGCGTTGACGGCGCCGGCGGCGATCGCGCTCGGGTTGGTCAGCGTGCCGCTCAGGTAGAAGATGTCGTTCGCCCCGCCCCAGACCTGGTACAGGGCGTGGGCGTCGGCCTTGCCGCCGTTCGCGCCCAGGTACATCTGCAGCTGTTGCGGGATGGTCGGTACGGCGGCCACGTTGTTGACGAAGCCGGCGCCGCCCCAGGCGTAGTCGGTGCCACCGGCGGCCGACGGAGCCAGCGTGAAGCCGAGGCCCGCCGCCACGTTTTCCGCCGCGGTGGTGCCGGGATTGGTGGTGAAGCGCAGCGGCGGCTGGATGCCGGGCGCGGAGGCCAGCGAGATGTTGCCGCCGTCGCTGAGGCTGTCGCCGAAGACGATGACGTTGCTGAAATCGGTGGCCGCGGCGGCCGTGCTGAACAGCAGGGCGGTGGCGATGGCGCCAGCCAGATGGCGGGTACGAAGCATGCTGACACTCCTGGACCGGGATGGCCCTGTTAGCTTGATGTTACGTTACGGCATTCCATACGGAACCGCATGCTGCAGTGCACCGCCAGCGCAGGCGAGGCTGCACGGGCCTTCAGCGCTTGATCGCCCGCGTCAGCGCATCGGCGAACGCACTGTTGGCCAGGGTGGGCGCAGGCTTCGGCGCGGTGCCGCCCGGACGCGGGCCGCGACCGTCGCGCGGGCCGCCGCGGGCATCGCTGCCGGCGCCCGGCCGGCTGCCGCGCGCCTGGCCCGGCTCGTCGTCCAGCCGCATGCTGAGGCCGATGCGCTGGCGCGGCAGGTCCACCTCCATCACCTTGACCTTGACGATGTCGCCGGCCTTCACCGCGTCGCGCGGATCCTTCACGAAGGTATGCGACAGCGCCGAGACATGCACCAGGCCGTCCTGGTGCACGCCGATGTCGACGAACGCACCGAACGCGGCGACGTTGGTGACGCGGCCTTCCAGGATCATGCCGGGGCGCAGGTCCCTCACGTCCTCGACGCCTTCGGCGAAGCTGGGCGCCACGAATTCCGGGCGCGGGTCGCGGCCGGGCTTCTCCAGTTCCTTGAGGATGTCGCGTACGGTCGGCACGCCGAACTTGTCGTCGGTGAACTGCTCCGGCTTCAGACCGCGCAGGAAACCGCTGTCGCCGATGATGTGGCGCACCTCGCGGCCGCACTGCGCGATGATCCGTTCGACCACCGGGTAGGCTTCCGGATGCACCGCGCTGGCGTCCAGCGGGTTGTCGCCGTTCGGCACGCGCAGGAAGCCGGCGCACTGCTCGAACGCCTTGTCGCCGAGGCGCGGCACCTTCAGCAGCGCCTTGCGGTTGGCGAACGGGCCGTTGGCATCGCGGTGCTTCACCACGTTCTCGGCGACCGAGGCGGACAGCCCGGCCACGCGCGCGAGCAGCGCGGCCGAAGCGGTGTTGACGTCCACGCCGACCGCGTTGACGCAGTCCTCCACCTTCGCGTCCAGCGCACGCGCCAGCTTGATCTGGTTCACGTCGTGCTGGTATTGGCCCACGCCGATCGCCTTCGGCTCGATCTTCACCAGTTCGGCCAGCGGGTCCTGCAGGCGGCGGGCGATGGAGACGGCACCGCGCAGGCTCACGTCGAGCTGGGGGAATTCCTTCGCGGCGAGTTCGGAGGCGGAATACACCGAGGCGCCGGCCTCGCTCACCACGATCTTCGCCAGCTTCGCCTCGGGCAGCTTCCTGATCAGTTCGCCGGCCAGCTTGTCGGTCTCGCGCGAGCCGGTGCCGTTGCCGATCGCGATCAGGCCCACACCGTGCTGCCGGCACAGCCTGGCCAGCGACACCAGTGATTCGCTCCATTGCCGCCGAGGCTCCAGCGGGTAGATCGTGTCGGTGGCCAGCAGCTTGCCGGTGGCGTCGACCACCGCGACCTTGCAGCCGGTGCGGATGCCGGGGTCCAGTCCCATCACCGTCCTGGCGCCGGCCGGCGCGGCCAGCATCAGGTCCTTCAGGTTGTCACCGAACACGCGGATCGCCTCGTCCTCGGCACCTTCGCGCACGCGGCCGAACAGGTCGAGGGTGAGATGCAGGTGCAGCTTCACGCGCCAGGTCAGGCGCACGGTCTCGCGCAGCCAGGCGTCGGCGGCGCGGCCGCGGTTCTGGATGTCGGCATGCGCGGCGACACGGCCTTCGCCCTCGGCATGGCCTTGCTCGCTGTCCGCGGTGGGCGCGAGTTCGAGCTCGATCACGCCCTCGTTGCGCGCACGCATCAGCGCCAGCAGGCGGTGCGAGGGGATCTTGGCGATCGGCTCGACGTGGTCGAAGTAGTCGCGGAATTTGGCGCCTTCGTTCTGCTTGCCTTCGACCACTTTCGCGCGGATCTGCCCCTGCGCCCACAGCCAGTCGCGCAGCTCGCCGACCAGGTGCGCGTCCTCGGCGATCGACTCCATCAGGATCGCGCGGGCGCCGTCGAGCGCGGCGCGCACGTCGGCGACACCCTTGTCCGCGTCGACGAACGACTCGGCGAACATCTCCGGCGACCGGGTGGGGTCTTCGCGCAGGCCCAATGCGAGCGGTTCCAGCCCGGCCTCGCGGGCGATCTGCGCCTTGGTGCGGCGCTTCGGCTTGTAGGGCAGGTACAGGTCCTCCAGCCGCGCCTTGGTGTCGGCAGCGAGCAGGTCGGCCTTCAGCGCATCGCCGAGCTTGCCCTGTTCCTCGACGTTGGCGAGGATCGCGGCGCGGCGTTCTTCCAGTTCGCGCAGGTAGCGCAGGCGTTCCTCCAGCAGTCGCAGCTGGGTGTCGTCGAGGCCGCCGGTGACCTCCTTGCGGTAGCGTGCGATGAACGGCACGGTGGCGCCGCTGTCGAGCAGGTCGACCGCCGCGCGTACCTGTTCGGTCCTGGCGGCGATGTCGCTGGCAATGCGTTGTTCGATGCTGAGCATGAGTTGGCCACGGTTCCCTGGTTGCCGGCGCTGGCCGGGTCGAACCGTCGATGATAGCAAGCCGTCCGGATGCCTCGGTCAGCCGTGAAGAGCCTCGCTATTCGTTGGGCTCGAAGCGGGTTCCGGCGAGCCCGGATGCCGACCCTCGATATCTTGCGAGTCGGCGCGCGCATTCGTCAGGATCGGCTGGCGTCGCGTGAAACCGAGTGCTGGTTGCGCGGACAGTCTCGCCGGAGTGGCCTCGACCACCATGCCGGCGGTGCGTCCGGCGTGCCGCGGTCTGCGTGACCTGAAGGGGCTGCGGCGCGGGATGGCGGCCGATCC
Source organism: Rhodanobacter sp. GW835-FHT13D09 (assembly GCF_058793995.1). Lineage (NCBI taxonomy): Bacteria > Pseudomonadati > Pseudomonadota > Gammaproteobacteria > Lysobacterales > Rhodanobacteraceae > Rhodanobacter > Rhodanobacter sp. GW835-FHT13D09. Next base: position 122,665 of record NZ_JBXAGL010000006.1, read on the forward strand.
TTCGATGCGGCCGCCGCCCGGTTCACTCAGGCGCGGAAGGTGTTGCTGTTGCCTGACGCTGCCTGGTCCGGCTTGAACCCGCTGGCCCGGCCGTTCAATACAAGGGTGCCGCAGATCATGTCGTGCAGGCCCTGCTTGCGCTGGGTCCAGGCCACCATCAGGAAGCCGACGCCCAGCATGATGGCGCTGAGGAATTTGGCGAAGTAGCGTCCGAGCGCGCGCGGAAAGCTGATCCGGTGCCCTTCCAGGTCGGTGACCCGGATGCCCAGCGCCAGCTTGCCCAGCGTGCCCTGCCAGGCCGAGCTTTCGCACGCGGCGAAATACAGCACGCCGAGCACGAGGATCAGCAGCATCGCCGGCCACATGGCGGAGTAGTAGTGCATGTTCGCCGCCATCATGGCGTCGGCGTTGCCTGCCGCATCGAGAGTGGCCTGCTGCAGCGCTGCCTTGGCGGCGTCGCCGCCGAAGGCTTTCTCGATCAGCAGCTGCGGGATGTACAGCACGACCGCGTCGAGGATGTAGGCGGCCACGCGCCTCCAGAAGCCGGCATAGTCCTCCAGCGCGACGGCGGTGGTCTGCGGCAGCGGGGGGACGGTCGGTGCGGCGTAGGGGTTGGCGGTGGCAGGCGTCGCGGTGACCGCCTCGGGGAACAGCACCGACAGCGGCTGCCAGTCGGCGAGGCCTTCATGCCAGGCCAGGTCGGCCGGGCTCAGCTGGCCGCTGCGCAACCACTGGCGCACGTCGTCTTCCTTGTACGGGCCATGCCGTTCGCCGTCGCGGCCGATCCAGATTTCCATGCGTGCGTTCCCGTGTTGGTCAAGGTGCGCATGATGCCATGGCTGGATTGTCGCGCGGAAAGCTCAGGCGGCGGCGCGGCGCTTCAGGTGCACCAGCAGCAGCGAAATCGCGGCGGGGGTGACGCCGCTGACGCGCGCGGCCTGGCCGATCGTGGCCGGCAGCGTGCGCTTCAGTTTCAGCAGCACTTCGGCGGACAGGCCGCGCACCTTGTCGTAGTCGAAGCCGGCGGGAATCGCCATGTGCTCGTGCCGGCGCTGGCGCTCGATCTCCTCGCGCTGGCGCTCGAGGTAGCCGGCGTACTTCACCTGCACCTCGACCTGTGCGGCGACGTCGTCGCGCGCCACCGGCGGCCCCAGTTCGGGCACGCCGGCGAGCTTCGCGTAATCGAGCTCGGGCCGGCGCAGCAGGTCGATGGCGCTGGTCTCGCGGCTGACCGCAATGCCCAGTTCGCGCTCGACCGCGGCACCGCGGGTGTTCGCCGGAGTCACCCACAACGCGCCCAGGCGTTGCAGTTCGCGCTCGACCGCATCGCGCTTGGCGCGCAGCGCGTCGAAGCGCGACGGCGGTACCACGCCCAGCTCGAAACCCTTTTCGGTCAGGCGCAGGTCGGCGTTGTCCTCGCGCAGGTGCAGCCGGTATTCGGCGCGCGAGGTGAACATGCGGTACGGCTCGATGGTGCCGTTGCTGGTGAGGTCGTCGATCAGCACGCCGAGGTAGGCCTCGTCGCGGCGCGGATACCACGGCGCCTTGCCCTGCACCGCGAGCGCGGCGTTGAGGCCGGCGACCAGGCCCTGCGCGGCGGCCTCCTCGTAGCCGGTGGTGCCGTTGATCTGGCCGGCAAAGTACAGGCCGGGGATCGCCTTCGTCTCCAGCCACGGCTGCAGGCCGCGCGGGTCGAAGTAGTCGTACTCGATCGCATAGCCGGGGCGGGTGATGTGCGCGTTCTCGAAGCCCTTGATCGATTGCACCAACGCCAGCTGCACGTCGTACGGCAACGAAGTGGAGATGCCGTTCGGATAGATCTCGAACGTGTCCAGCCCCTCCGGTTCGATGAAGATCTGGTGCGAGGATTTCTCCGCGAAGCGCACCACCTTGTCCTCGATCGACGGGCAGTAGCGCGGCCCGGTGCCTTCGATCTGGCCGGTGTACAGCGGCGAGCGGTCCAGCGCGCCGCGGATGATCTCGTGGGTGCGCTCGCCGGTGTGGGTGATCCAGCAGCTGACCTGGCGCGGGTGTTCGCCGCGCGTGCCGAGGTAGGAGAACACCGGTGCCGGATCGTCGCCGGGCTGCTCTTCCAGGCCGCTGAAGTCGATGCTGCGCCGGTCGATGCGCGGCGGTGTGCCGGTCTTCAGCCGATCGGCGGCCACCGGCAGCCCGCGCAGTTTCGCGGCCAGCGTGCTGGCCGGCGGATCGCCGGCGCGGCCACCGGCGTACTGCGCCTGGCCGATGTGGATCTTGCCAGCGAGGAAGGTGCCGGCGGTGAGCACTACCGCGTGTGCGCCGAACGTGAGCCCCATCTGGGTGACCACGCCGCACACGCGGCCGCCCTCGATGACCAGGTCGTCCACCGCCTGCTGGAACAGTTCCAGGTTCGGCTGGGTTTCCACCATGCGGCGGATCGCTGCCTTGTACAGCGCGCGATCGGCCTGGCAACGGGTGGCGCGCACGGCCGGGCCTTTCGAGGCGTTCAGCGTGCGCCACTGGATGCCGGCGCGATCGGCCGCGTGCGCCATCGCACCGCCCAGCGCGTCGATCTCCTTCACCAGGTGACCCTTGCCGATGCCGCCGATGGCCGGGTTGCAGCTCATCTGGCCGATCGTCTCGACGTTGTGGCTGAGCAGCAGCGTGCGTGCGCCGGCGCGCGCGGCGGCCAGCGCGGCCTCGGTGCCGGCATGGCCGCCGCCGATCACGATGACGTCGTAGTGGGTCGGGTGGCGCATCGGACTGACCTGGGCAAGCCATAAAAGTGACGAAACAGGACGCTATGGTAGCGCCATCAATGCCTTGCGAGCTGGCCTGGATAGGTGGCACGCTTTCTGCTTGAAAAACGCCAGCACTTTCACGGGCAGACGCTGCGCGACCACGCGCGCCGAGATTGAACGGACAGGGGTTCGATCGCGTACCAGGAAAGGAAGCAAGACGGCACCCCTCGGGGTGCCGTCGCCTTTTGGGCCGTCGCAAAATTCACCAGACGCCACAAAGGCGAAGCCCCGCGGCTTGGCAGCCGCGGGGCTTCGTGCTTGTAGATCTGGCGCCCGGCGGTCTCAGGAACAGGGGGAATCCAGGATGACCGTATTGCCGAGCGCCAGAAACCGGAAATCTGCTGGCGCGCCCTGCGCGATTTGGCGCGGAACGTGGGGGGGATAATCGCCGCGAATGCGTGAACATGGGGTGACTGAAAAGGAATTTTCTGCCCGATCGCGGCAGCTGATGACGTGTTGCGTCAGTCGCGTGATAAAGAGCGCAGATTGACCGTGATGAGCATCACGGATGGCACGTCGGTTGCATCCTTTTCCTCGTCAGCCAAGCGAGGGTTTGCCATGGATACCAGCTTCGATTTCCAACCCGTTTATCCGTATCACGACCTGCTGGTCGAACTCGGTCAGGTCGAGATGGCCCTTGACGGTCTGGGCGGGTGCAACGAGAGCGAGCGCGACGCGCTGCAGCCCGGCCTGGAGTCGCGCATGCAGAGCCTGCTCGACGCGCTCGACCATCTGGCCGTCTGAATCCGGCCGTCTTCCGCCGCATGCGTGGGCCGGGCGCCGCGCGTGCCAGATGGTTCCGCGTGGCGGTCCGATGCCACCACTGCGATCACTCAGTGATTCAGCACGCTGTCGACGATCTCCGCCAGGTTGCGGGAGAGCCCCTGATGCCCGGCCAGTTCCATGATCGCCGCACGCGCAGCCTCGCGCCGCAACGGTTCCAGCCGCTGCCAGCCGTTGAACGCCGTGGCCAGCCGCGCCGCGACCTGCGGGTTCAGCGCATCCAGCTCCACCAGGCGTTCGGCCAGCAGCCGGTAGCCGGCGCCGTCGGTGCGGTGGAAACCGCTCGGGTTGTTGCGCACGAACGCACCCAGCAGCGACTGCACCCGGTTCGGGTTCTTCAGCGTGAACGCGGCGTCGCGTTCCAGCAGTCGCACGCGCTCCAGTGCCGGTTCGCCCGGCAGCTGCGCCTGCACCGCGAACCATTTGTCCAGCGCCAGCGCGTTGCCGGCGTGGCGCTCGCGATAATCACGCAGCGCCGCTGCGCCCTGCGGGGCGTCGCCGCGTAGCAGCACGGCCAGCGCGGCGAGGCGGTCGGTCATGCCGGGCGCCGCGCGGTATTGTGCGGCGGCCAGTTCGCCGGCGCCGGCAGGGTCGAGCAGTGCCAGCAATTCCAGCGCGCGGCGCTTCAGCCGGCGGCGCGCCTGGCTCGATGCATCGAGCTCGGTATTGGTATGCGCGGCCAGCGCGGCATACCGCTGGCGCAAGGCCGCGGCGCCCAGCCGTGCGGCCAGCCGTTGCTGCAGGGTCTGGCGCAAGTGATGGATGCGCTGCGGATCGATCGCGGTCTCGCGCTCGGCCAGTTCGATTTCGCCCGGCGGAGTGAGCAGGTCGGCCAGCAGGGCGTCGTCGATGACGGCGTGGTCGAACAACCGGGCCAGCGCATCGCACCAGGCCTGCACGGCGGTACCGGCGCTGCCGTCGCGCAGGCCCTCGTAGGCGCGCGCGGCCAGCTGCTGGCCGGCTTCCCAGCGGTTGAAGCCGTCGGCGTCGTGGCCCAGCAGCAGGGCCAGCTCGTCCGGCGTGTAGTCGCATTCCAGGATCACCGGCGCGGAGAACCCGCGCAGCAGCGACGGCACCGGCACGGTGGCGACGTTGGCGAAGACGAAGCTCTGCTCGGCACGATCGAGCACCACCACCTGCTCGGTGGCGGGTTTGGACGTCTGGCCGTCCAGATGCAGCGGCAGCATGTCGCCGTGCGGCGTGAACAGCGCCAGCTTGACCGGGATCGGCAGCACGGACTCGGTCGCGGCGACGCCGGCCATGTGCTGGGCCAGCGTCAGCGTGTAGGTGCGGGTGGCCGTGTCGTAGCGGCCATGCGCCTTCAGCCGCGGCGTGCCGGCCTGGGCGTACCAGGCGAGGTAGGGCGTGAGGTCGGTGCCGTTCGCCTCGCCCAGCGCGGCAAGGAAATCCTCGAGCGTGGCGGCGCGGCCGTCGTTGCGCGCGAAGTACCGGTCCATGCCGCGGCGGAAGCCGTCCCGGCCCAGCGCACCGGCCAGCATGCGCACCAGTTCGGCGCCTTTCTCATAGACGGTGGCGGTGTAGAAGTTGTTGATCTCGCTGTACTGCGCCGGGCGCACCGGGTGCGCCAGCGGACCGGCGTCCTCGGGGAACTGCGCGCGGCGCAGCAGGGCGACGTCCTCGATGCGCTTCAGCGGCGCCGAGTTCATGTCGGCCGAGAAGCTCTGCTCGCGGAACACCGTGAGGCCTTCCTTCAGGCTGAGCTGGAACCAGTCGCGGCAGGTGACGCGGTTGCCGCTCCAGTTGTGGAAGTACTCGTGCGCCACCACCGCCTCGACGTGGCGGTACTCCTCGTCGGTGGTCGAGTCCGGCGCGGCCAGCAGGCATTTCGCGTTGAAGATGTTGAGGCCCTTGTTCTCCATCGCGCCCATGTTGAAGTCGTGGGTGGCGACCACGTGGAACACGTCCAGGTCGTAGTTGCGGCCGTAGGCCTGCTCGTCCCAGCGCATCGCGCGCTCCAGCGCGTCCATCGCGTAATGGCAGCGGTCGATCGCGTCGGCCTCGGCCCAGATCTTCAGCTGCACGGCGCGACCTTCGGCGGTGACGTAGTCGCGCTCGATCACTTCCAGATGGCCGGCGACCAGGGCGAACAGGTAGCTCGGCTTCGGGTGCGGGTCGACGAAGCGTGCCCAGTGGCGGCCGCCTTCCAGCTCGCCGGCGCCGCCCGGGTTGCCGCCGGCCAGCAGCACCGGGAAGCGCGTGCGGTCGGCGCGCAGGGTGACCGTGTAGCGGGACAACACGTCGGGCCGGTCGGGGAAGAAGGTGATGTGGCGGAAGCCCTCGGCCTCGCACTGGGTCAGCAGGAAGCCGGTATCGCGCGGACCGGACAGGTACAGGCCTTCCAGCGCGGTGTTCGCCGCCGGGCGCAACCGCACGAGGGTTTCCAGCACGCTGCCGTCGCGGGCACCGTCGACTTCCAGCACGCTGCCGTCGTAGCGGTACGCGCTGGCGGGCAACTGCCTGCCGTCGAGCGCGATCGACAACAGCTGCAGGCCCTCGCCGTCCAGCCGCAACGGCGCGCCCTGCGCAGGGTCGCGGCGCAGCAGCAGGCGTGCCAGCACCTCGCTGGCGTCGATGCCGAGGTCGACATCCAGGTCGACCGTCTCGACCCGCCAGGCGGGCGCGCGGTAGTCGCGGAGACGGATCAGGCCCCGAGCGGCGGGTTGCGACAGTGCGTGCATGGAGACAACACAAAAGAATGGGGACTGGACAGAGTAACATGGGGTGTTTCGGCCGCAGGAGAACCCCCGTGGATGCGACGCGATATGCCGCCGGACATGACCGCCTCGGCGGCCAGGACGTCGTGGTGCTGGCCGAGGCCGACAGCGGCCGGCGCGTGCGCATCGCGCGGCGTGGCGCGGCGCTGCTCAGCTTCGATGCCGGTGTTGCCGGGAACGCGCGCGATCTCGCCGATGGTTACCGCGATGCGGCCGAAGTGGCCGCCCGCCCGGGCTCGCGCTTCGCGATCATGGCGCCGTTCGCCGGACGCATCGCCGATGCGCGCTACCGCTTCGACGGCCAGTCGCAGGATCTGCAGCCCGGCGTGACCGGCGCCGCGCGGGCCAGCCGGCACGGCTTCGTGCGCGATGTGGATTTCGACCTCGTGGCACTGGCTGCGGACGATGGCCGCGCGCAGGCCACCCTGACCACCCGCGCGATCCGTCCGCAGCCCGGCTACCCGCATGCGATCGACCTCGCGGTGACGTTCACCCTGGACGCCGGTGGCCTCACCCTGGAAGCATCCATGCGCAACGTCGGCGACCGCGCGGCGCCGTGCTTCTTCGGCTGGCATCCGTACTTCCGCGTGGCCGACGGCGAGGTCGACGACTGGCAGCTGCAGATCCCCGCGCAGACCCTGATCCGCACCGGCGCCGACCTGATCGCGCTGGCCGGCGCGGAAGCCTACGTGGCGCTGGACGATGCGCCGGCGCTGGATTTCCGCGAGCCGCGGCGGATCGGCGACAGCATCATCGACCAGGGCTACACCGATCTCGACGCCGACGCCGACGGCCGCATCCGCACCCGCCTGCGCGATCCGGCCAGCGGCTTCGCCATCGCGGTGTGGCAGGAGCGCGGCGTGATGCATGCGTTCACCGCCGATACGGTGGGCCGCGATCCGCGCCGCTCGGTGGCGCTGGAGCCGATGGAGTGCATGGCCGACGCGTTCAACCGGCCTGAGTGCGCTGCGGCGATCCGGCTCGAAGCCGGCGCCGAGCGCCGCTTCCTTTGTGGTGTGGAGATCGAACCGTGATGGACGCCTTGCCCGGCTTCGACGACATCCGCGACGCCGCCGCGCGCATCGCGCCCTACGCCAGCGTCACGCCGGTGCTGCGCAGCGCCGCGTTGGACGCGTTGGCTGGCGCCGAGCTGCATTTCAAGTGCGAGCACCTGCAGCGCGGCGGCGCGTTCAAGTTCCGCGGCGCCTGCAACGCGGTGTGGTCGCTCGGCGACGGGCAGGCCGCACGCGGCGTGGTCACCCATTCCTCCGGCAACCACGGCAACGCGCTGGCCTTGGCCGCCACCACCCGCGGCATCGCCGCGCACGTGGTGGTGCCGGAAGGCGCGGTGCGCGCCAAGCTCGAGGCGATCGAGCGCGCCGGCGCGGTGCTGCACCGCTGTGCCCCGACGCAGGCGGCTCGCGAGGCGAAGTGCGCCGAGGTGCAGCGCGCCACCGGTGCGGAACTGGTGCATCCGTATGCCGACACCCGGGTGATGGCCGGCCAGGGCACCATCGCGCTGGAGCTGCTGCAGCAGGCGCCGGGGCTGGACGCGCTGATCACGCCGGTCGGCGGCGGCGGCCTGGCCAGCGGGGTGGCGATTGCCGCGCATGGCATCGATCCGGCACTGGCGCTGTTCGGCGCCGAGCCGCTGGGCGCCGACGACGCGGCGCAATCGTTGGCGCACGGCGCGCGGGTCGCCACGGTGGTGCCCGACACGGTCTGCGATGGCCTGCGCGCGCTGGTCGGCGAGCGCAATCTGGACGCGCTGTGCGCGCACCGCGTCGAGGTGATCACCGTCAGCGACGCCGAAACCGTCGCCGCGATGCAGCTGCTGTGGTCCGAGCTGAAGCAGGTGGTGGAAGTGTCCAGCGCCACCGTGCTGGCGGCGATCCTCCGGCAGCCGCAGCGCTTCGCCGGCAGCCGCGTCGGCGTGGTGCTGACCGGCGGCAACGTGGATCTGCAGGCGTTGCCCTGGTAGGCGCGAGGGCGGATCAGCCCGGCACGGATTCCACCGCCGCGCTGCCGCCGGTCGGCGCGTCCTCGTCGGGAGCGACGGCAGGCATATGGCGCGCGAGGGCATGCAGGTCCAGCTGGCCGACCGGGATCGGCGTGTAGTCCGCGCCGAAGGCCACTTCGCCCGGCCGCCAGCCGGCGGGCTGGCGCACGGCGACCCAGAAGCGCTTCAGCGCGGCCCAGTGCAGCCCGATCAGGCCGTAGTCGTTGTCGGCGTCGACGATCGGGTCGCCCACGCCGGTCGGCCGCGGCGGCTCGCCGTACAGCGCCGTGCCGAACAGCACGTCCCACACCGAGAGCACCTGGCCGTAGTTGCAGTTGTGCAGCGTCGGCCGCTCGGGATCGACCAGCATGTGGTGCAGGCGGTGGAATTTCGGGGCGACGAACACGCGGTCGAACACGCGGCCGAAGCCCAGCCGCACGTTGGTGTGCGAGAAGTTCTGCACCAGTTCGCCGATCAGCATCAGCCACGCGAACTGGTCCGGGTCCACGCCGATCACCAGACCCACCGTGGCCAGGATCATCGACTGGATGAAGCCGTCCACGAGACTGCCGCGGTCGTTGGTCCAGCAGCTCATCTGGCGCGTGCTGTGGTGCATGCTGTGCAGCGCCCACCACCACGGAATCGCATGCTGGGTGCGGTGCATCCAGTAGTACACGAAGTCGTAGATCACGTAGTAGACGGCAAACAGCGCGTAGGGATGCTGGTTGAACCAGGGCACCCAGTGGGTCAGCGCCAGCGCCGAGCCGGTGCCCGGATCGACCGCATCACCGCCGCCGCCGAACAGGTGGCTGAAGGGCATCAGCACCAGGTAGGTGAACAGCGGGAAGATGCCCAGCAGCATCAGCAGCGTGTAGTTGCGGTCGACCCGGGTCAATCGGCGGTCGCTCCAGCGCTCGGCGGGAAACCAGGTCTCCAGCGGGCGGAAGATGAGGCCGATGATGCCCACCTGCAGCGCCGCGATCAGCAGCGCGGCGGCGATGTCGTCGGGGTTGCCGCTCAAGCCGTCCAGGTGCAGCGCTTGCAGCGTCGGCACGACGGCATGCGCACTCAGCCAGCTGACCCAGTGAGCCCACAGTTGGGATAGATCGAACATCGACGTTTCTTCGGTTTCGGCAGCTGTGCATCATATCGCCGTGCGAAAGCCCGCACACTGAATGGCGGTCAGGGGCGCCGCCGCGCGCCCACCCCGCTGACCGCGGCCAGGCCCAGCAGCACGAACACGATGCCGAGCAGTTCCATCGGCGACGGCTGCTCGTGCAGGATCAGCCAGGCCAGCAGCACGCTGACGATCGGCACGCCGAGGCTGGACACGCTGGCCACCGTGGTCGGCAGCCGCTGCAGCACGATCGACCACAGCCACCAGGCCAGGCTGGAGGCCAGCAGCACGCTGTAGGTCAAGCCGCCGACGAAGATCCAGTTCCATTCGATCGGGCGCTCCGGCACCGCCAGTGCGATCAGGCCGAGCGCGATGCCGCCCAGCAGCATCTGCCACGCCGTGAGGCTGAGCACCGATGGCGCATGCCGCTGGAACAACCGCTTGCTGAGCACCGTGCCGGCGGCCCAGACGATACCGCCGGCGATCGCCAGCGTGGTGCTGAGCGCGCCGCCCATGGCGCGCCAGGGTTCGATGATGCACAGCAGCCCGAGCGCGGCCAGCGCCAGCCCCAACCAGTGCCGCGCGGTGGGTCGGTCGCCGAGCAGCAGCCAGGCCAGCAGCACCGCCCAGAACGGCATGGTGTAGGCCAGCAACGCCACGTGGCCGGCGCCGCCGTCGAGCAGCGCCCATTGCTCCAGCCCCTGGAATGCGGTGGTCTGGCACAGGCCGATCAGCAGCGTCGGCAGCAAAGGCGGTGGGCGCAGCGATTGCCGCGACAGCAGCAGCGCGGCGAACAGCACGGCGGCACCGAGCAGGAAGCGTAGTGCGGCGAAGTGGAACGGCCCGGCGTACGCCAGCACCTGTTTCATCACGACCCAGCTGTAGGCCCAGATCAGGATGGTGACGAGCAACGCGGACAGTGCGCCGCGTGATGGCGAGGGAGGCATGGGAAACCGGTACGGAGTGAGGCGACAAGTCTAGCGGCCTGGGTTACGTTGTGCGCCACCCATCGACCCTCCGCCAGCCATGACCGAGACCACCGAGCTTCAGCGCTGCCACTGGGCCGCGGGCAACGATGCGCTGATGCGCGATTACCACGACACCGAGTGGGGCGTGCCGCTGCATGACGACCGCGCGCTGTTCGAGTTCCTCTGCCTCGAGGGCGCCCAGGCCGGCCTGTCCTGGCGCACCGTGCTGGCCAAGCGCGAGAACTACCGCAGGGCCTTCCACCACTTCGAGATCGAGCGCGTTGCCGCGATGACCGACCGCGAACTGGAAAAGCTGCTGCTCGATCCCGGCATCATCCGCAACCGGCTGAAGATCTCGGTGGCGCGCGACAACGCAGTCGCGGCGCGGCAGGTGGTCGCGGAGTTTGGCAGTCTGGACGTCTATCTGTGGTCGTTCGTCGACGGCAGGACGCTGCGCAACCGCTGGCGCAACCGGGCCGAGGTGCCGGCCAGCACCGAGTTGTCCGACCGCATGAGCAGGGCGCTCGGGAAGCGTGGCTTCCGCTTCGTCGGCAGCACCATCTGCTACTCGCTGCTGCAGGCTACCGGTATGGTCAACGACCACCTGACGGGTTGTTTCCGCCACCGGCAGGTGTGATCGAGGCGTGGCCAGGTCGTGCAGGAAATTGCGTGCCGGCCGTTGCACAGCGCGGGAAATGTGAGCCCCTTCACACTAACGCGACATGTTTGAACGCCCGCTGTCACGCGGACAAAACGCGTGCTGAATGGAGTGACGCGTGCACTTGTGAATTTCCTGTCCCGCGATGGAAGCTGCGCAGGTCGAAGCCGGTCGTTCGCCGTGTCCAGTGGGCATCGCAGCGGGAATCGAAGCATCGCAGGGGAACAGCAACGCATCTGGCCATGTCCAGTCATCCTTGACCGCAACACTCGGAGGCACTCAATGAAATCACGTCACCTCATGCTCAAGCTGGTCAGTGCCGCCGTGCTCACTGCGCTGGCCGCCTCGCCGGTGCTGGCGCAGACCACCGGCACCACGACGACTACGACCACGACCACCACGACCACCCATGAATCGGTGACGCTGAGCAACCAGTTCGGCACGTTCGCCGGTTCGACCACGAACTCGCAGGCGCTGGTGCAGGGGCTGCGCAACGGCACCGCGATCACGCTCACCGGGCCGGCTCCCACGACAACGACGACGGGTACTACCACTGGCACCACGACGGGTACCACCACCGGGACTACCACCGGCACCACTGCCACGGTATCGACCACCTTCCAGCCGGCCACCGGCCCGATGGGCTACGGCAACGTGAAGATTGCGCTGTCGCTGGCCGAGGCGACGCTCGCCAAGGCCGGTATCACCGACCCGACCGCCGCCGAGGTGGCTGCCGCACTGAACGGTGGCGCCCTGGTGCTGGCCAACGGCACCAGCATCGACCTGAAGGGTGTGCTGGCCCAGCGCGCCGCCGGCGAGGGCTGGGGCCAGATCGCCAAGACCGACGGTTTCAAGCTCGGCGACGTGATGCGCTCGCCGAAGGCGGTCGGCGCCGCCACCGCGAACGGACATGCGCATGTCCACGTGGAAAAGGTCGAGGTGGCCGAGGCGCACGACGTCGATCGTCCAAGCAAGCCCGAGCACGTGGCCAAGGCCGATCGCCCGGATCGTCCTGATCGTCCGAGCCGGCCGGAGCGCCCCGAGCATCCCGATCACTCCGGCCGCCCGGGCGGTTGAGTCAGGCGTTCAACATCATGTGGCAGTTCCGCAGGCCCGGTATGACGCCGGGCCTGCCTTCATCGTTCTAACAGCAAGGAAACCTTATTCATGCGTAACCCACAACACTGGATGATCGTCGGCGGACTGCTGCTGGTCGGCGCGCCGGCGGCTCATGCCGCCACGTCCGACAGCGGCCAGTTCAGCCTCTCCGCCGGCGCGAACTACAGCAGCGGCAAGTACGGAACCAACACGACCACCGACATCTGGTCGGTGCCGGTCACCGCCGAGTACGACGTCGACCGCTGGACGTTCAAGCTGATCGTGCCGTACATCAACATCAGCGGTGCGGACAACGTGATCCCCGGCGTGGGCAAGGTCAAGAACGGCAATCCGCGAGGCCGCGGTCTTGGTCATCTGATCGGTGGCGTCCTTCCCGGCGGTGGCGGTGGCACCAGCACGACCGCCAGCGGTTCGGCATCGGGTCTCGGTGACGTCACCGCTACGGCCGGCTACGAATTGTTCACCAGCGCCGACCGCACCGCCGGCCTCGATCTCACCGGCAAGGTGAAGTTCGGCACCGCCGACGAGAACAAGGGCCTGGGTACCGGCAAGAACGACTACGGCCTCTCGCTCGACACCTACAAGGTGATGGGCGACTGGACCGCGTTCGGCGGCGTCGGCTGGATGAAGTACACCAGCTCGCAGTACATCCAGCTGAAAAACGGTTTCAACGCGAACGTCGGCATGGGCTACAAGCTCGGCGGCAGCGACGACATCGGCGCCTACTATTACTACCGCGAGCGGATCGCCACCGGCGGCGCACCGCAGAGCGAGGTGACCGGCTACTGGAACCACAAGTTCAACGACAGCCTGCGCCTGCAGGCCTACGTGCTCGGCGGTTTTACCAACGCCAGCCCGGACTACGGCGTGGGTGCGTCGCTGAAGTACAGCTTCTGAAGAAACACCCGATGGCCTCGCCTCGAGTCTGAGGCCTGCCCGAAAGTTTCTCCGGGCCCCGGCTCCGTGCGTTTGCACGGAGCTTTTTTCATTCCGGCGATCGCACATGGGTCCATGGAAACCGGGCCAGGATGCGCCAGTCCGGATTTGACGGACACCTTCGATCGGGGACAACTCCCTGCGGAGCGTTGATGCCCAAGCATCGACGATCCGCCGCTGAGTCAAGGCGGGAAGCGGTCAGGCCGTTCGAGCGCCGGGCCACTGGTTGTGGCTGCGCCGCAGGCGCTGTCGAATCAGCGCCGTCGCGAGCCGCGCAGCTGGTCGATCGAGAAGCTGGCGATCTCGGTGCCGCCGACGCGACGCGGCTGGCCCACCGGCGGACCCCAGGCGTGCGCGCTCACCACTTCCCAGCTGGCCGGGATGCGGCCGTCCACGCGCATCGCCTCGTACGCGGCCAGCATGCGCCGGTAGCGCGCCTTGCCGGTGAGGCCGCGTGAACGCGCGCGGTCGGCGTTGGTGGCGCCGAGGCCCTGCAGTTCTTCCAGCAGCTTGCGCGGCTCGCTGTAGGTGAGGGTGTAGCGGAACACGTCCAGTACCGGGTCGCGCAGGCCGGCGGCGAGCATCGCGTCGCCCACGTCGTGCATGTCGAGGAAGCGGCCCACGTGTGGCTGCTGGTCGGCTTCGGCCCAGGCCGCGCGCAGTTCCTTCAGGGTGTCCGGGCCGAAGCTGGAGAACGCCATGAAGCCGCCGGGCTTGAGCACGCGCATGCACTCGCCGAACAGCGCCGGCAGGTCGTCGACCCACTGGAAGCACAGGCTGGAATACAGCACGTCCACGCTGTGGTCGGCCAGCGGCAGGTGGGTGGCCTCGGCGCACACGCGCATGAAAGGCTTCAGCCAGCTGCTGTGCTGTTTCGCGGCGCGCAGCATCGGCAGCGCCAGGTCGAGCGCGATCACTTCGGCCTTGGGATATTTCTGCTTCAGCAGCGCGGTGCCGCGGCCGGTGCCGGCGCCGACGTCGACCACGCGCAGCGGCGTTTCCAGGTAAAAGCCCAGCCGTTCGAGCAGGGCATCGCCCACCTCGCGCTGCAGCGCGTCGTGCTGTTCGTAGCTGCGTGCGGCGCGGCCGAAGTGACGGCGTACCAGGTGCTGGTCGAGTTGGAAGTCGCTCATCGCACTTGCTCAAATTTTGTGGGGGTCAACAGCGGCTGCAGTGCTTGCGCCACCGCGCCGGCGTGGCCGAAGAACGGCGCGTGGCCGGCCTGCTGGATTTCGGTGTACCGGCCGGCGCACTGGCTGGCCGACCAGGCCATCGCCTGCGGCGGCACCAGCCGGTCGCGGCGGCCGCTGACCCAGGCGCTGGGCACGGCGAGGTCGGGCAGGGCGGCGCGGCGGTCGCTGTTTTCCAGGATGCGGATGCCTTCCTGCAGCACGCGCAGGTCGGGTTCGCCATGCGCGAACACCAGCTGGCGCAGATGGCGCAGTTCGCCGCGCGGGTCGGCGCTGCCCATCGCCTCCAGCGCGAGGAATCGCTCGATGGTGGCGTGGTAGTCGGTTTCCAGGTCGCTGGCCAGCTGATGCACCAGCTGGTCGTCGGCGCCGTGCGGCCAGCCGGCATCGCGCACGAATTTCGGCGTGGCGCACAGCATCGCCAGGCCGCGCACCTGCCGCGGCAGCTCCAGCGCGGCGGTGAGCGCGATGGTGCCGCCCAGCGACCAGCCCAGCCAGATCGCCGGTGGCGTCAGCGTGGCGATCGCGGCGGCACACGCACGCGGCTCCAGTGGCAGACCGCAGTCGCGCGAGCGGCCGTGGCCGGGCAGGTCGACCACGTACATCGTGCACTGCGCTTCCAGCGCCTCGACCAGCGGCGCCAGCACGCCGCCGTGCATGGCCCAGCCGTGCAGCAGCACCAGCGGCACTGGGCCGTGTCCGCGCCGGTCAACGTACAGGCTCACGCGTCGGCGCTCCGTGCGGGCAGCAGCCGTTTGTCCACGGCGCCGCGCCCGTCGAACACGAAGCAGTCGCCCTGCCAGTGCGCGCCGTTGGTTTGTTCGAGGTATGTCAGGATGCCGCCGTCGAGCTGGTAGACGTGCTCCATGCCGAGCCCACACATGTGCAGCGCGGCCTTCTCGCAACGGATGCCGCCGGTGCAGTACGAGACCACCGTCTTGCCTTCGTAGCGCGCGCGGTCGGCGGCGATCGCGGCGGGGAAGCCGGTGAAGCTGGCCAGGCGGTAGTCGACCG
Source organism: Rhodanobacter sp. GW835-FHT13D09 (assembly GCF_058793995.1). Classification (NCBI taxonomy): domain Bacteria; kingdom Pseudomonadati; phylum Pseudomonadota; class Gammaproteobacteria; order Lysobacterales; family Rhodanobacteraceae; genus Rhodanobacter; species Rhodanobacter sp. GW835-FHT13D09. The sequence goes on from NZ_JBXAGL010000006.1 coordinate 137,964, forward strand.
CCTGCGCGAACCTGCCGGCATCGGTCTCGTAGTCGTTGCGGGTATCCAGCAGCACCACCTCGCGACCGTCGTCGTCGCGGCCCTGGTTCAGCCAGCGCTGCAGGGTGGGCGCGTCCACCCCCGGCGCGCGGCCGCCTTCGGGGCGGATCGCGGGCAGGCGCATGGTGATGATCTCGCGCTTCAGGCGCACGCGCAGGCGGCCGAACGGCACCGTGGCGGAGAGCGATTCCTTCGGCGCGAGGTCGGTGAAGCGTGGGTCGTCGCGCAGAGTGGCCATGAAGCCGTCGATCTGCGCGCGGCTGCCGGCGAGGAACAGGTTGATGCCTTCCGGCGCCAGCAAAATCGTGCCTTTCAGCGTCAGCGTCTCGCAGCGCGCGAGCAGCCGTTCGCGCAGCGCGGGCAGGTCGTCCAGGCTGATGAACTTGTAGGCGGAGATGTTGACGATCGACATGCGGGGGAATCGGCGGAGCAGGCGGCGATTATACGTGGTCGCCGCCGGGCGCCCGGAGCGCGGTCGGCAGGCCCAGCGTTTCCAGCGCGCCCAGCAGCCGGTCGACGTGGGCTTCCTCGTGCGCCGCCGACAGCGTGATGCGCAGCCGCGCCTGGCCGACGGGCACGGTCGGCGGGCGGATCGCGGTCACCAGCAGGCCTTGCCGTTCCAGCGCTTGCGCAACCGCCAGTGCGGTCTCGGCGCCGCCCAGCAGCAGCGGCTGGATCGCGCTGGGCGAGGCCTCCAGCGGCAGGCCGAGTTCGGCGGCGCCGCGGCGGAAGCGGGCGATCAGCGCGGCGAGTTTGTCGCGCCGCCAGGCTTCCGCCTGCGCCAGTTGCACCGCTTCGAGCGCGGCGGCGGCCAGCGCCGGCGGCATCGCGGTGGTGTAGATGTAAGGGCGCGCGAACTGGATCAACCCCTCGATCAGCGCGGCCGGCCCGGCCACGAACGCGCCGCTGCAGCCGAGCGCCTTGCCCAGCGTGGCCATCAGCAGCGGCACCTCGTGCTGGCCCAGGTTCGCCGCGTCGAGGCTGCCGGCGCCGTGCGCGCCGAGCACGCCGAGGCCGTGCGCATCGTCGACCATCAGGGTGGCGCGCTCGCGTGCGCACAGCTGCGCCAGCTCGCGCAGCGGCGCGACGTCGCCGTCCATGCTGAACACGCCGTCGGTGGCCAGCAGCGCCGCCGCGTCGGGGTTCGCCGCCAGCTGGCGTGCGGCGGCGTCCACGTCGGCGTGCGGATAGCGCTTCAGCTCGGCGCCGCTGAGCTTGGCGCCATCGAGCAGGCAGGCGTGGTTGAGCTTGTCCTGCACGCACAACGCCTGCCCCGGACGCGATCCGGGGTCGCCGCGCGCGAGCAGCGCCTGCAGCGCGCCGAGGTTGGCCATGTAGCCGGTGGAGAACAGCAGCGCTCGCTCGCGCCCGGTCCAGACGGCCAATGCCTCTTCCAGCTCGGCGTGTTCGCGACGGTGGCCGCAGATCAGATGCGCCGAGGTGCTGCCGACGCCTTCCTCGCGCGCCGCCCGGGTGAGCGCGCCGACCAGCTGCGGGTGCTGCGCCAGGCCGAGGTAGTCGTTGCTGCAGAACGACAGCAGGCGCTGGCTGCCGCTCTCCAGCCACGGGCCGTCGGCGTGGTCGATGGTGCGCAGGCGGCGGCGCAGGTTGGCGCGTTCGCGTTCGGCCGTCTGGACGGCCAGTCGTTGCAGGAGGTCGGGACGGGGCATGGGTCAGCGCTCGGCGCGGGGTGAAGAGCACCCCCTCCCAGCCTCCCCCTGCGATGCAGGGGGAGGAGCCAAGCCGGCGTCGTGCGCTCTGCTCCCTCCCCTGCTTGCAGGGGAGGGTTGGGGTGGGGTGCTTTTAAGCCGCCGCACTGCAACCGCAACCGTGGCCGCAGCTGTTGGTTTCGCTGTCGACGATGTTTGCATGCACGGTGCCTGTGTTCTCGATCACCTCCATCGGATGCAGATCGAGCCGGCGGAACAGCGCACGATCGGCTTCCACGTCCGGGTTGCCGGTGGTGAGCAGCTTCTCGCCGTAGAAGATCGAGCCGGCGCCGGCGAAGAAGCACAGCGCCTGCACCGCGTCGTCCATCTGCTGGCGGCCGGCCGAGAGGCGCACGATCGACAGCGGCATCAGGATCCGCGCCACCGCGATCGCGCGCACGAACTCGAACGGATCGAGCGGTTCGGCGTCGCCCAGCGGCGTGCCGGGCACTGGTACCAGCTGGTTGATCGGCACCGACTGCGGGTGTTCGGGCAAGTTGGCCAGCGCCTGCAGCAGGCCGGCGCGCTGCTCGCGCGTCTCGCCCATGCCGACGATGCCGCCGCAGCAGGTTTTCAGGCCGGCGTCGCGCACCTGTTCCAGCGTGACCAGTCGATCCTGGTATTCGCGGGTGTGGATGATCTCGCCGTAGAACTCCGGCGCGGTGTCGATGTTGTGGTTGTAGTAGTCGAGGCCGGCATCCTTCAGCGCCTGCGCGTGGCCGTCGCCGAGCAGGCCCAGGGTGGCGCAGGTTTCCAGGCCAAGGTCCTTCACCGCGCGCACGATCGCGGCGACCTTGGGGATGTCGCGGTCCTTCGGGCCGCGCCAGGCCGCGCCCATGCAGAAGCGGCTGGCGCCGGCGGCCCTGGCGGCACGCGCGCGGTCCAGCACCTCGTCGATTTCCATCAGTTTCTGTGCCGCCACGCCGGTGTCGTAGCGCGCCGCCTGCGGGCAGTAGGCGCAGTCCTCGGGGCAGCCGCCGGTCTTGATCGACAGCAGGGTCGACACCTGCACCGCGTTCGGGTCGTGGTGCCGGCGATGCACCGTGTGCGCGCGATGCAGCAGCTCGTTGAACGGCAGCGCGAACAGCGCGGCCACCTCGGCGCGGCTCCAGTCGTGGCGGATGGCGGTGTCGGCCATGAAACGGGTACTCCATACGGGAAGCGCGAAAGTGTGGAAGCCACCCCGGGGCGTGTCAACTCAATACTTGAGCAAATGGTTGACGGGACACGGGCGCATCCCTGCCGTTACCATCGCCTGCTCGTGGAATCACCTGATCGGGGAGTGCGGCGGGATGAGCGAAGGACAAGGCAGTACCGGCAACGTGCTCGCGGCGATCTGCAGTTTCTTCATCCCGGGGCTGGGCCAGCTGGTGCAGGGGCGGTTGCTGATCGCGATCGTCATGTTCGTGCTGGCGGCAGTGTTGTGGATCGTCCTGCTCGGCTGGCTGATCCATCTGTGGTCGATCCTCGACGCGGCGCTGTACAAGCCGGGTCGCTGAGCCGGAGCCCGGCATGGACGCGCTGGCGACAGTCTGGCGGCGCCTGCAGCGCTTCGTGCTGCCGCCGCGCTGCCTGCTGTGCGGCGGCAATCACGGCGACGGCATCGACCTGTGCGCCGCCTGCGCCAACGAATTGCCGCGCAACCGCAGCTGTTGCGCGCGCTGCGCCCTGCCGCTGGCCACCCCGGCGGCGTGGTGCGGCGAGTGCCAGCGCCGCGCGCCGCCGTGGGATGCGGCGTGGGCGCCGTTCCGCTACGGCTGGCCGCTGGACCGGCTGGAATCGCGTTACAAGTTCCAGGCCGATCTGGCCGCCGGTCGGGTGCTGACCCAGCTGTGGCTCGGCGAGCGGCTGCCGCTCAGGCCGCCGCAGCTGCTGCTGGCCGTGCCGCTGCACCGCAGCCGCCTGCGTCGGCGTGGCTACAACCAGGCACTGGAACTGGCCCGGCCACTGGCGCGCGCGCTCGGCGTGCCGGTGCATCCGGATGCGCTGCAGCGCCAGCGCGCCACCGGCGCGCAGACCGAACTGGACGCGGTGGCCCGCCGCCGCAACGTGCACGGCGCATTCGCCTTGCGCGAGGGCGTGGCGTTGCCCGCGCACGTGGCGATCCTCGACGACGTGATGACCACCGGCGCCACCCTCGCCGAGTGCACCCGCGTGCTGCGCCGCGCCGGCGTGCAGCGGGTGGACGTGTGGGCGCTGGCGCGCGCGCCGTCGCCGCGGGTCAATGGCGCGCGGGATTGAGATAGACCGGGTTGCCGATCAGCAGGGGTTTACCGGCATCGTCGCGGATCTCCGCACGCAGCCAGTGCGTGCGACCGTCGCTGGTCCAGTCGAAGCCGATGCGCTGGTCGGCACCCTCGATGGCGGCGTCGACGGCGGGGGCGAACGGCTTGCCGTCGAGCAGCACGGCCAGTCGTTTCCCGGATACCTGGACGGCATGCACTTCGAAGTGGACCCGCGCGCCCGCGTCGGCGCGCAGGACATCGCCCATCGTGGCGTGCTGCCCGCCGCTCTGCGCGTCGAGTTCCAGCAGCCGGTCGCGGCTGCCTTCCACGTCGACGAACACGTGGCCGGCGCGGATGCCGGCCAGGATCGCCGGCATCGACAGCTCCGCCGCGTGCACCACCGTGGTCGGCAGGCCGACCAGGCTGGAGCCGGGCCTGGCCGCAGCCAGCGAGGCATCGTGGTTGTCGCTGCCGCCGATGCCGGTGAGCCGGTGTCCCTGCGCGAGCTGCCGTTCCCAGAACGGCACGCCGGAGAGCGGCGTACCGGCATCGCCGTCGTTGACGATCTCGATCGCCTGCACCTGGGTCATGTCGACCGCCGGCGTGGCGGTCCAGCCGCAGCCCATGCAGTTCTCGCCGCTGGGTCGGACCGGATGGTTGATCGAGAGCAGGCCCTGCAGCGGAGCGACCCGCCGCAGCAGGGCGTTCCAGTCTTTCACCTGGCGGCCGTCGACGCGGAAGTCCACCGGCGCGGTGCTGCCGAACAGGTTGGCGTGGCCGCTGAAGGTGGTGATCTCGCGGCCGGGGATCAGCAGCAGGCGGTCGAAGTACGGCTGCAGCTCGCGCGTCGGGTTCGCCTGCGACACCGTGTTGTGGTCGGTGATCGCGATGAAGTCCAGGCCCTGCCGTGCCGCCGCCTCGACGGTGAGGAACAGCGGGCAGGGCACGCGCTGGCCGGCCTGGCTGGCACAGCTGGCGTCGCTGTGCGCGTCGTGCATGTGCAGGTCGCCGCGGTACCAGCGCGCCTCGCGGCGCAGTGGCGGGTTCAGCACGGCCGGCACCCATGCGGGGTCGTCCGGCCGGCCGAACCAGATATTCGCGGTGTAGCGGGAGTGGCTGTTGCGGCGGATGTTGGGGATGCCCAGCAGCAGGCTCCAGCGGCCCGGGCGGATCGCGCCGGGCAGGTAGGAGGGCGTGGCGTCGGTGGCGGACACGGTGAATACGTGCTTCGAGCCGCCGCTCCAGCCGCGGAAGCCGTCCTGGCCGTGGAAGCCGTCCGGGCCGAGCAGGCCCAGGTCGATCGTGGTGCGCTCGTCGTCGTGGCCGCTGTAGTCGAACTGCACGGTGATGCGGCTGGTGCCCGCGGGCACCTCGAACGGCAGCATGCGGTAGCTCTGGTTGTCCGCGCCGTCCAGTTCGCCGTGCAGGGTCAGATCGGGCTGCTCGTGCCCGGCCCGGCTGGTGGTGGCCTGCACCACGCCGAGCAGCAGCATCAGGCCGGCCAGCAGCAGGCCGGCGAGCAGGTGGTTCAGGCGATGGCGCAGGTGCGGGCTCATGCTGGACTTCCGGTGGCGGTCGATCTCGGGTGGCGGGTGGGTCCGTGGTGCGCGGCCGTTACCCACGCGCAACTCGGCGGTCGGCCGCCGGGCACGCGCGACACGCCGGGTCAGAAGCGGTACATCACGGCGGCACGGTACGAGCGGCCCAGCAGCGGCCGCGCGATGAACGTGTTCGCCCCGGCGTCCGCGCTCTGCAGTTCGCCGGCGCGCGGGTTGCCCTCGGTCAGACCCAGCGAGTTGGTGAGGTTGTCGGCATACAGGTACACCGAGAACATCGGCGATACGTCATAGCGCGCGCTGGCGCTCCACACGTCGTAGGAGGGCAGCCGTACCGAGTTGGCGGTGTCGACGAAGCGTTCGCCTTCATGCTCGTACGCCAGCTGCAGGCGCAGCTGCCCGTCGAGCAGGTTCACCCCGGGCACCACGCGGTAGCTCAGCTTCGGCACGCGGATCAGCTGGTTGCCGGTGTAGTCGCGCAGGATCGGGCCGGTGCTGCCCTTGTCGGTGTAGCGCAGGCCTTGGTACTGCGGGTCCTGCCAGGTGGCGGTGAGCTGCACGTCGAACCAGCGGGTCGGGAACCAGGTGCCTTCCAGTTCGAGGCCCTTGGTCTTGGTGCTGGCGTAGCCTTGCTGCGCGACCGAGGTGTTGTTGTTCGGGTTGAACACGTAGTTGTTGAAGCCGACGTTGTCGTACTTGGTGTAGAACGCGGTGGCGTACAGGTCGAGCTGGCGCTCGGAATACTTGTAGCCCACCTCGCCCAGCTTCATGGTCTGGATGATGGGTGTGGCGGTGGCGTTGGTGATGTAGCTGCTCAGGTTCGGCAGGCGGAACGTCGAGGTCCAGCGCGCGAACACGCCGGAGCGCCCGGAGAACTGCCAGTTCGCGCCCAGCGTCCAGCCAGGCTTGCTGAAGCTGTGGTCGTACGACACGGTCTGGCCGGTGCCGGTCTGGATCTGCGAGGTGGCCAGCGTGCCGAGGTTCACGGTCTGTTTCCGCTCCACCCAGCCCTTGGTGTTCACGCGCTCCCAGCGCACGCCGCCGTCGATGCGCAGAGCGTCGGTCGCCTGCCATTCGTCGGAGAGGTAGAACGCATGGGTCGCCGAGCTGCCGCTGGCGTTCTCCCACTCGTAGCCGTAGCGGTAGATGCCGTGGTCGGTGAGCGTGCCCAGCGGCCGCCCTGCGGCATCCACCGCGACCAGGTCGAGCAGGCGCGCGTTGTCGCGCACGTCGAGCAGGGCGGTGGAGGAGTAGCGGCTGAAATCCTGGTTGAAGTGCGCGTAGTAGTAACCCAGCGTGATGTCGTGGCTCTGCCCGCCGAAGTCGAACTTGCGCAGCAGCCGGGTATCGTTGACGAACTCCTGCACCGGCATGGTCACGCCGCGCAGGCCGCCGATCACCACCAGGCCGTTGCCGTTCTGGTTCTGGTTGTCGAACACCTGCGCGGGGTTGTCGACGTAGCGCAGCTGCAGGCCGGCGGCACCGGCCGGCTGGAACTGCTTGGCCTGGGCCAGGAACTTGCCCGCACTCATCAGCGAGTTCGGGAACACGCCGTTGCGCTGGGTCCTGGTGTCGTTGTAGCGCATCGACTCGGCCAGCTTCCAGTCCGCGCCAAGGTCATGGTCGAACTTCAGCGTGAGCTGGTCGCGCTTCACGTGCGTGCCCACGCTATTGTCGAAGTTGTACAGGCTGCCGTTGCCCTGCTTCATCAGCACGTGCTCGGTCTCCGGCCCGGCCATGGTGCCGAAGTTGCCGTCGAAGCCGGGCACCGCCTTGATCTTGCCGTTCGGGTAGGTGCGCATCGGGATGCCGAGGTACAGCGCGACCTTGTCGTCCATGTGCTTGACGTCGACGCTGAAGCGGCCGTGCTCAAGATCCTTCGCCAGGTTCAGGCGGATCTGGCCGCCGTCATTGGCATGGAAGCCCGGATCGCGGATGCCGTCGTCGACGCGGTAGAAGCCGCCCACGCCGAGCTTCCAGCCGTTGCCGACCGGCGTGCCGTACCAGAAGTCGGCACGTTGCAGGCCATAGTCGCCCACGGTGTACTTGACCAGGCCGTCCGGCGTATCGCCGACCCGGCGCGGGATGAAGTTGATCGCACCGGCCGGCGCATTCGAATAGAACACCGACGAGGGGCCGCCACGCACCACCTCGATCCGTTCGATCGTCTCGTCGAGGCGGAACGCCTGGTCGGCGTTGAGGTAGCCCAGCGCGGGGTCGTGCTGCACCGGGATGCCGTCCTCCAGCAGGGTGACCGAGCCGAAGCCGTCGACGGGAATGCCGCGCGCGCGGATATTGCCGCTGGCCTCGCCGCCAGACGCCTCGACCCAGAAGCCGGGCACCGATTTCATCGCCTCGGTGACCGAGGTCGGCGCCTGCATGCGCAGGCGATCCTCGTCGATGGTGGTGATCGAGTAGCTGGTCTCGGCCTTGGTCCGCGTCTGCACGCCGGAGCGCGCGGTGACCACCACACTGTCGAGGTTCTTGGCCTTGTCGGTGCTTGCCGTGGCGGTGCCCGGCGGGGTGGCGGCGCTGTCCTGCGCCTGGGCGGAAAGGGCGACGCCGAACGCCAGACTGCCAAGCAGGGCCATGCCGATGGATCGGCTGATGAGGGAAGTACGCAAGTTGAATGCTCCGGGGGATGGGGAGATCGCGGAGCCGTGCGGGGACTGCGTGCGAAACGTTGGCAAGGCCTTCCCGCCGAGGTGGCGGGGCATCGCCGGCAGCTGTCTCGTGCAGAAGCGTCCCTGCCCGTGCATGTACCACTTCCGTCACAGGCTCTGATGGATGCGCAGCCTAGGGACGGCTTGTGACAGTCAGGTGCCCGGTGGCATGACAAGGCTGAAATTTAGACGTCCAAATGGCGCGTTCCGGCAAGCCGGGGGTCAAGGGGGCTGGTGGCCGCGGCCTGTTCAGCGCACCGCCAGCGCCAGCGCGATGCCGATCCAGATCGCCAGCCCCAGCCAGTTGTTGTGGCGAAACGCGGCGAGACAGGCGTCGCGGGCGCGCCCGCGGATCAGCCACAGCTGCCAGCCAAACAGGCCGGTGGCGGTCAGCAGCGCCAGCCAGTACGGCCAGCCCAGCGCGGCGCGCTGACCGACGAACAGCATCGCCAGCAGGAAGGTGCCCATCAGCATGCCGAGGATCGGCAGGTCGGCGTCGCCGAACAGGATCGCGGTGGATTTCGCGCCGGCTCTGAGGTCGTCGTCGCGGTCGACCATCGCGTACTCGGTGTCGTAGGCCACCGACCACAGGATGTTGCCGAGGAACAGCAGCCAGCCCAGCGGCGGCACCGTATGCGTCACCGCGGCGAACGCCATCGGGATCGACCAGCCGAACGCCGCGCCCAGCACCACCTGCGGCAGGTAGGTCCAGCGCTTGGTGAACGGATAGATCGCCGCCAGCGCGGCGCCGGCGAACGACAGCTGGATGGTCAGCGCGTTGGTGAACAGCACCAGCACGAACGCGAACGCGAGCAGCGCGGCGAACACAAGCAGCGCCTCGCGCGGCGTCACCCGGCCGCTGGCGAGCGGGCGACCGGCGGTGCGCGCCACCTGCGGGTCGAGCTTGCGGTCGGCGTAGTCGTTGATCGCGCAACCGGCAGCGCGCATCGCGAACACGCCAAGGGTGAAGATGACCAGCAGTTTCCATGACGGGAAATCGGCGGCGGCCAGCCACAGCGCCCACCAGGTCGGCCACAGCAGCAGCAGCGCGCCGATCGGCCGATCCATCCGGGTCAGCACCAGGTAGTCCAGCGCCTTCTCGCGCTGGCGCGCAGGCAGCTTCTGCAGCAGCCAGCTCAGCACCCGCGTGGCGCGGGTCGAACTGTCGGCCGGGCGGACCGGCCGGGTGGCGGGTCGTGGCCGGCTGGCGGGCGGGGGCGCGGCGCTGCGCCGCTGACGTTTGCGGGAGGAGGGAGCCATTCGCGGAGTTTAGCGTGCCGAACGCGGCAGGATGGCGTCACCGGTCACTTCGCGCCAACGGGGTGCGCTACCGCCCCTCGCCGCGCGGGTCACGGTTGCCTCGCCGCGATCATTCGCGCAGCAACAGCCGGTAAGCCGGGTGCGCGCTCTCGTCCACGTGCGGATAGCCGAGCGTGGCGAGAAAGCGCTGGAACAACGGCTGCTCGGCCGCGGGCACCTGGATGCCGACCAGGATGCGGCCGTGGTCGGCGCCGTGGTTGCGGTAGTGGAACAGGCTGACGTTCCAGTCCGGGTGCAGCCGGCCGAGGAAATCGGTGAGCGCGCCGGGCCGCTCGGGGAACTCGAAGCGGTACAGCCGCTCGTCCCGCGCCAGCGGCGAACGGCCGCCGATCATGTGGCGCAGGTGCAGCTTAGCCAGCTCGTCGTCGGTGAGGTCGAGTACGTCGAACGCCTGCGCGCGGAACGCCGCGGCGAGCGCCTCGCGCTCGTCGCGGCTGGTGATCCGCACGCCCACGAAGATGTGCGCGGAACGGGCGTCGCCGATGCGGTAGTTGAACTCGGTGATGTCGTGCCGGCCCAGCGCGGCGCAGAAGCGGCGGAAGCTGCCGCGCTCCTCCGGGATGGTCACCGCGAACACCGCCTCGCGCTGCTCGCCCACCTCGGCGCGCTCGGCGACGAAGCGCAGCCGGTCGAAATTCATGTTGGCGCCGGAGACGATCGCCACCAGCGCGCCCGCGCCGTCGCCGTGTGCGGCCACGTACTGTTTCAGCCCGGCCAGCGCCAGCGCGCCGGATGGTTCGGCCACGCTGCGGGTGTCCTGGTAGATGTCGCGGATCGCCGCGCAGATCGCATCGGCGTCCACCCGCAGCATCGCGTCAGCGTGCTGCCGGCACAGCGCGAAGGTCAGCGCGCCGACCTGCTTCACCGCGGTGCCGTCGGCGAACAGGCCGACCTCATCCAGCGCGACGCGTTCGCCGGTTTCCAGCGAGCGCGCCATCGCGTCCGAATCCGTCGCCTGCACGCCGATCACCCGCACCTCGGGCCGCAGCGCCTTGATGCACGCGGCCACGCCGGCGAGCAGGCCGCCGCCGCCGACCGGCACGAACACCGCCTCGAGCGGGCCAGGGTGCTGGTGCAGGATTTCCAGCGCGACCGTGCCCTGGCCGGCGATCACCGCCGGGTCGTCGAACGGATGCACGAACACCGCGCCGCGCTCGGCCTGCAGCCGCGCGGCGGCGGCCTGCGCGTCGCTGTAGGAATCGCCGGCCAGCACGACGTCCACCATCGCCCCGCCGAAGCGGCGTACCGCGTCCACCTTCACCTGCGGCGCGGTCACCGGCATCACGATGGTGGCGCGGACGCCCAGCTTCGCCGCGGCCAGCGCCACGCCCTGCGCGTGGTTGCCGGCGGAAGCGGCGACCACGCCGCGCGCGCGTTGCGCCGCGTCCAGCTGCACCATGCGGTTGTACGCGCCGCGCAGCTTGAACGAGAACACCGGCTGCTGGTCCTCGCGCTTCAGCAGCACCGGCCGGCCCAGACGTTCGCCGAGCAGCGGCGCCGCTTCCAGCGCCGATACCTGCGCCACCTCGTAGACCCGCGCGGCGCGGATCCGCGCCAGCAGGTCGTGGTGGTCGTCGTCGACGAGTGGTGCGACGGCGTTCATGCCGCGAGCGCGGGGGCCGGATGCGCCACCTGCAGCACGTCGACCAGCTTGCGCGTCTGCTGCAGGATCTGGCCGAGCGCGGCGTCGTCGCACTGCAGGCTCAGGGTGAGCCGCGAGACGGCGGGGTCGTGCGTGGCCGCCACGGTCAGCGTGTCGATGTTGTAGCCGCGCGCGGCGAACAGGCCGGCCACGCGCACCAGCGCGCCGGCTTCGTTCTGCAACAGGATGGACAGGGTGTGCTGCATGGCATTGCTCTCCCTAGAACATGTTCGACGTGGAGGGTTCGCACGCGGCCGGCGCCGAGCGCGAGGCAATGAAATCACCGGTGATCATCTGCGCGTAGCTGGCGCCGGGACCGACCATCGGGTACACGCCGGCATCCGGGTCGATCATCACTTCCAGGAACGCCGGGCCATCGAAGGCGAGGAAGGCGGCGATGGTCGCCTCCAGTTCCTCGCCGCGTTCCAGCCGCTGCGCCCAGGCGAAGCCGTCGGCCTGCGCGGCGCGCACGAAGTCCTTCTTGTGCAGGCTCTTGTCCGACGAGGCGAAGCGGCCCTTGAAGTACAGCTTCTGCCACTGCCGCACCATGCCGTCGCCGACGTTGTTTAGCACCACGATCTTCAGCGGCAGGCCATAGGTGGTGGCGGTTTCCAGCTCGCCGATGTTCATGCGGATGCTGGCGTCGCCGTCGATGTCGATGACGAGCTTGTCAGGATGTGCGAACTGCGCGCCGATCGCGGCGGGCAGGCCGAAGCCCATCGTGCCCATCGAGCCGGAAGTGAGCCAGTGGCGCGGCGCGCGGAAGTCGAAGTACTGCGCCGCCCACATCTGATGCTGGCCGACGCCGGTGCTGACGATGGCGTTGCCCTGCGTGTGGCGGTTGATCGCCTCGATCACCGCGTGCGGCTGGATCAGCGCGCTGGCGCGGTCGTAGTTCATCGCGTGCACGCGCTTGAGTTCCGCCACGTGCGCATGCCACGCGTCCAGCTTCGGCCGGTGGCCGTGCGCGCGGCCATACGCGACGAGCCGTTCCAGCGCGCGCACCATCGGCCCCACGTGGTGCCAGTCGACCGCCTTCACCTTGCCGATCTCGGCCGGATCGATGTCGATCTGGGCGATGAACTTCGCCCGTGGCGCAAACTTGTCCGGCACTCCGGCGACGCGGTCGTCGAAGCGTGCGCCCAGCGCCAGCACGAAGTCGCAATCCTCCACCGCGTAATTCGCGTACGCGGTGCCGTGCATGCCGAGCAGGTGCAGCGCCAGCGGATCGGTGCTGTCGAAACCGCCCAGGCCCATCAGCGTCGTGGCGACCGGCAGGCCGAACGCGTCGACGAAGGCGCGCAGTGCATCCGCGGCCCCGGCCGCGATCACGCCGCCGCCGGCGTAGATCAGGGGGCGCTGCGCCTGCAGCAGTGCGTTGAAGAAGGCGGCGCAATCGGCGTCGCCCAGTGCCGACTGCTCCACCGCACGCAACCGTGCACGGTAGCCGGGCAGTGCCAGTTCGCCGCTGCCGCGCCAGGTGAGCGCGGCGTTCTGCACGTCCTTGGGCACGTCCACCACCACCGGGCCGGGCCGGCCGCTGCGCGCCAGGGTGAACGCGGTGCGCACGGTCGCTTCCAGCTTCGCGGCGTCGGTGACCAGGAACACGTGCTTGGCGCAGGCGCCCATGATGTTGCTGACCGGCGCTTCCTGGAACGCGTCACTGCCGATCGCCGCGGTGCCGACCTGGCCGCAGATCACCACCAGCGGGACCGAGTCCGCCATCGAGTCGCGCACCGGCGTGACCATGTTGGTGGCGCCGGGGCCGGAGGTGACGATGGCCACGCCGACCTGGCCGGAAGCACGCGCGTAGCCGGCCGCCATGAAGCCGGCGCCCTGTTCGTTGGCCGGCACCACCAGCGGCATCGGTTCGCTGCCGTCGGCGCGCGGATGCTCGGCGTTGTGGCGAAATACCGCGTCGTACACCGGCAGGATCGCGCCACCGGAGTAGCCGAACAGCACGCCGACGCCTTCGTCGGCGAGTACCTGCACGATCACTTCGGCGCCGCTCATGCTCTGCCCGGCCAGCGGATGCCGGTCGGTGGTGGTCTCGGCTTTCAGTGCTTGTGCATTCACCAGAAAAATCCCCAAGGTTCAGTGCCGTGCTCTTCCCTGCAAGACAGTGGAGAAATACGGCAGATGTGCTCCTCCCCCTGCAACGCAGGGGAGGGTTGGGGAGGGGTCGCTCTTGATCTTGATCCTGAAGTCAAAAGCTTTACCCCCTCCCAACCTCCCCCTGCCTTGCCCCAAAGGGACTTCCTTCGGTCGCAGGGGGAGGAGCCATAAGCGTCAGCCAGCCTTCTTCAACGGCGCAGCGGTGGCGGGTACCGGGTTCGGCTGCAGCCACGGCATCCGTGCACGCAGCTTCGCGCCGACCTGCTCGATCGGATGCTCGAGGTCGGCCTGCTTCAGGCGCTTGTAGTTCGGCAGGCCGGCCTGGTACTCGGCGATCCAATTGCGCGCGAAGGTGCCGTCCTGGATGTCGGTGAGCACCTCCTTCATGCGCGCCTTGGTGCCGGCATCGACCACCCGCGGGCCGCTGACGTAGTCGCCGTACTGCGCGGTCTCGGAGACGAACTCCAGCATCTTCGCCAGACCGCCCTCGTAGAACAGGTCGACGATCAGCTTCAGTTCGTGCATCACCTCGTAGTAGGCGATCTCCGGCTGGTAGCCGGCCTCGACCAGGGTTTCGAAGCCCTTGATCACCAGCTCGCTGGCGCCGCCGCACAGCACCGCCTGCTCGCCGAACAGGTCGGTCTCGGTCTCTTCCTTGAAGTCGGTCTGGATGATCATCGCGCGGCCGCCGCCGATGCCGTCGGCGTAGCCCTTCGTCTTCGCCTCGGCCTGGCCGCTGACGTCCTGGTGCACCGCCCAGATGCACGGCACGCCGCGGCCGCGCTCGTACTCGCTGCGCACCAGCGCACCGGGGCCTTTCGGCGCGACCAGGATCACGTCGATGTCGGCGCGCGGCTTGATCTGGCCGAAGTGCACGTTGAAGCCGTGCGCGAACAGCAGCGCGGCGCCCGGCTTGATGTTCGGCTCGATCGCCTCCTTGTACAGCGTCGGCTGCACCATGTCCGGGGTCAGCACGGCGACCAGGTCGGCGCCCTTGACCGCCTCGGCGGGCTCGGCGACGTTGAAGCCGTCGGCCTTGGCCTTGTGCCAGGTCGGGCCGTTCGGGCGCAGGCCAACCACGACGTCGAGGCCGGAGTCGCGCAGGTTGAGCGCATGCGCGCGGCCCTGGCTGCCGTAGCCGAGTACGGCGATGCGGGATGTGGCGAGGGTGTTGTGGCTGCTCATGCGGTGACTCCCTGGTTGGTTTCGGTGTGGATGGGTTGAGAGGTGGAAACGGCGGAGCCGGGATGCGTGGTGGCGCCGTCGGAGGCGGAGCCGACCAGCAGCGCGTACTTGGCCAGTGCGCCGCGGCTGACCTTCGGTGCCGGCGCCTGCCAGAGCGCGCGGCGTGCGGCGAGATCGGCGTCGGTGGCGATCTCGCGGCGGGCCGCGTCGATCACGATGCGGTCGCCTTCGTGCAGCAGCGCGATCGGCCCGCCGCGCGCGGCTTCCGGCGCGACGTGGCCGACCATGAAGCCGTGGGTGGCGCCGCTGAAGCGGCCGTCGGTGATCAGCGCCACGTCGTCGCCGAGGCCACGGCCGATCAGCGCGGCGGTGACGCCGAGCATCTCGCGCATGCCGGGGCCGCCGGCGGGGCCTTCGTTGCGGATCACGATGACATCGCCCTTGGCGATGTCGCCGGCCTGTACCGCGGCGAACGCCTGCTCCTCGCTTTCGTAGACGCGGGCGCGGCCCTCGAAATGGCTGGCGCCCTTGCCGGCGAGCTTGAGGATGCAGCCTTCCGGCGCGAGGTTGCCGTACAGGATCGAGTAGCCGCCGCGCGGCTTCAGCGGCGCACCCACCGGATGCACCACGTCCTGCGCTGCGGCGTGCGGCGCCGCGGCGACCTCCTCGAACAGCGTGCGGCCGGTGACGGTGGGTGCGTCTTCCAGCATGTCGGCTGCGATCAGCTCCTGCGCCACCCGCGCGCTGCCGCCGGCGCCGAACAGCTCGACCGCGGTATAGCGGCCGCCGGGCAGCAGGTCGGCGATCACCGGGGTATGTTCCGAGGCCGGCTGGAAATCCTCCAGCGTCCATTCGACGCCGGCTTCGCGCGCGATCGCCAGCAGGTGCAGCACCGCGTTGGTGGATCCGGCGGTGGCGGCGACCATGCGCGCGGCGTTGCGCATCGAGGTGCGCGTGATCAGCCCGCGCGGCGTGCGGTTCGCGCGCAGGCACTCCATCACCAGTTCGCCGCAACGGAACGCGGCCGCGCCCTTGGCCGGATGGGTGGCGGGGATGTCGTTGTAGCCCAGCGGCGACAGGCCCAGCGTGGTCAGCACCATCGCCATCGTGTTCGCGGTGAACTGGCCGCCGCAGGCGCCCGCGCCGGGGCAGGCGTCGCGTTCCACCGCGGTCAGCTCCTCGTCGTCGATCTTGCCCGCGCCGTGCGCGCCGACCGCCTCGAACACCTGCTGGATGGTGATCGGATGGTTGTCATGGGTGCCGTGCGCGATGGTGCCGCCGTACAGCGCCACCCCGGGGATGTTCAGCCGCGCCAGCGCCATCGCGGCGGCCGGAATGGTCTTGTCGCAGCCGCACAGCACCACCATCGCGTCGAGGCAGTGGCCGTCCACCGCCAGCTCGATCGAGTCGGTGATCACCTCGCGGCTGATCAGCGACGAGCGCATGCCCGGCGTGCCCATCGCGATGCCGTCGGTGACAGCGATGGTGTTGAACTCCACCGGCGTGCCGCCCGCGGCGCGGATGCCGGCGGCGGCCTCGGCCGCCAGCTCGCGCAGGTTGAGGTTGCACGGGCTCACGTTCGACCAGGTATGCACCACGGCCACCAGCGGCTTGGCGATGGCTTCGTCGTCGAGGCCGGTGGCGCGCAGCATGGCGCGGGCCGGCGCGCGGTCGGGGCCGCTCTTGATCAGGTCACTGCGCATCAAAAAATCTCCGAAGGACGGAATGCCTTCTCCCCGCCGGGGAGAAGGCCGGGATGAAAGCCGGGTGCACGC
Organism: Rhodanobacter sp. GW835-FHT13D09; assembly: GCF_058793995.1. Classification (NCBI taxonomy): domain Bacteria; kingdom Pseudomonadati; phylum Pseudomonadota; class Gammaproteobacteria; order Lysobacterales; family Rhodanobacteraceae; genus Rhodanobacter; species Rhodanobacter sp. GW835-FHT13D09. Next base: position 154,193 of record NZ_JBXAGL010000006.1, read on the forward strand.
GGCGGAGCCGATCGAAGCACAGGAAAAGAGCGCCCCCTGCGCGCGAGGGAGGTCGACGGGATGGCCAGGGAGTCGGCGCCATCACGGCGTGCAGGGACCATCCGCGTCGCATGCGCGCAGGGGGCAGCAGAAAACGCGGACACCTCCGTGTGGCCGCCTGGGAAACCGGGTGATGGCATCAGCCGCATGCGCGTGCTCCGCAGAAGAACGCGGCGTTGGTGTCGGCGTGCTCGCCGATCGCTGCGAGCACCGCGTCGCGCACCTCGTCGGTGCCGGCCTGGCCGCCGATGTCGCGGCTGTGCGGGCCGTAGCGCAACACCTGCTCCACCGCCGACTCCACCGCGGTCGCTTCGGCCTCCAGGCCCAGCGAATGACGCAGCAGCAGCGCAGCGGAAAGGATCGTGCCGATCGGGTTGGCCACGCCGGTGCCGGCGATGTCCGGCGCCGAACCGTGGATCGGCTCGTACACGCCGCGCCGGCCTTCGCCCAGCGAGGCCGACGGCAGCAGGCCCAGCGAACCGGCCAGTGCGGCGGCTTCGTCGGTGAGGATGTCGCCGAACAGGTTCTCGGTAACCACCACGTCGTAGCTGCTCGGCCGGGCAAGCAGCAGCATCGCCATCGAGTCGACCAGCTGGTGTTCGACCTTGACGTCGGGATAGTCGGCGGCGATGCGTTCCACCGTGCTGCGCCACAGCCGCGAGGTTTCCAGCACGTTTGCCTTGTCCACCGAGGTGAGGTGCTGGCGGCGGCCGCGCGCCAGCTCGAACGCGCGGCGTACCACGCGCTCGATCTCGGCCACGGTGTACCGGCACTCGTCGGTGGCGGCGTCGGCGCTGCGCGTGCGTGCGCCGAAATACATGCCGCCGGTGAGCTCACGCACGAACAGCACGTCGACGTTGCGCAGCCGGTCGTTCTTCAGCGGCGACAGGCTGGCCAGCGCCGGATGCACCTGCAGCGGGCGCAGGTTGGCGTACACGCCCAGCGCGGCGCGCAACGCCAGCAGTCCCTGTTCGGGGCGCACCTTCGCGTTCGGATCGGACCACTTCGGCCCGCCCACGGCGCCCAGCAATACCGCGTCGGCGGCCTGGCAGGCGGCCAGCGTGGCGGCCGGCAGCGGCTCGCCGCTGGCGTCGATCGCGGCACCGCCGATCAGCTGTTCGTCGAAGGTGAACGCGTGCTCGTAGCGCGTGGCCACGGTTTTCAGCACGGCCACCGCGGCAGCGGTGACCTCGGGACCGACGCCATCGCCGGGCAGGGTGACGATATGGGCCTTCATGCCGCTTGCTCCTGTTGTTCGTAATGGGTGATCAACTTCTCGTTTTGCAAGAGGTAGCCGAGCTGGTCGACGCCGTTGAGCAGGCAGTGCCGGGCGAACGGTTCCAGGGCGAACGGGATGTGGCCGCCGTCGGACAGTTCGATGAACTGGCCGCGCACGTCGATCGCCAGCTCGATGCCGGGATGCTTGAGCAGCCAGCGGTGTTCCAGCTCCTCGAGCTGGATCGCCAGCAGGCCGTTCTTCAGCGCGTTGCCGCGGAAGATGTCCGCGATCTCGCTGCACAGCACCGCCTGGATGCCGTAGTCGAGCAGCGCCCACGGCGCGTGTTCGCGCGAGGAGCCGCAGCCGAAGTTGCGCCCGGCGACGAGGATCGAGCAGCTGCGCGCTTCCGGGCGGTTCAGCGGGAAGGCCGGGTTGTCGCTGCCGTCGGCCTGGTAGCGCCAGTCGTGGAAGCACAGCCTGCCCAACCCTTCGCGCGTGGTGGTGGTGAGGAAGCGCGCGGGAATGATGCGGTCGGTGTCGATGTTCTCGTCGGCCAGCACGGCGGTGCGCGAGTGGAGGCGGGTGATGGGTTGCATCAATGAAATTCCTCGCTTCTTGCTTTGGCCTCCTCTCCCCCTTGGGGAGAGGATTGAGGTGAGGGGCGGGTGCTCGCGGAAGGGGCGATGGCGGCTTCTGCTCCTCCCCCTGCGTGCAGGGGGAGGTTGGGAGGGGGTAGCGCTCTTGCCGCAAGAGCGACCCCACCCCAGCCCTCCCCTGCAAGCAGGGGAGGGAGCAAAGCGGAGCGGGTCGTATCCATGCTCATGCCGCCACCTCCACCAGGTACTCGCGCGGGTCGGCGATGCGCCCGGCGATCGCCGAGGCCGCGGCGGTGGCCGGGCTGGCCAGCACGGTGCGCGCGCCCTTGCCCTGGCGGCCTTCGAAGTTGCGGTTGGAGGTGGACACGACCAGCTGGCCCGGCTGCGCCAGGTCGCCGTTCATCGCGATGCACATCGAGCAGCCGGGCACGCGCCACTCGGCGCCGGCGGCGGTGAACACGTGGTGCAGGCCTTCGCGTTCGGCGTCGCGGCGCACCGCCTCGGAGCCGGGCACCACCAGCATGCGCACGCCACTGGCAATGTGCCGGCCGTGCAGCACGCGGGCCGCTTCGCGCAGGTCGGACAGGCGCGAGTTGGTGCAGCTGCCGACGAACACCACGTCCACCGGCGTGCCCTGCATCGGCTGGCCGGGCTTGCTCTGCATGTAGTCGAGCGCGCGGCGCTCCTGCGCATTCGTCGCCGCCGGCACCGGCGCGTCCATCGCGATCGCCATGCCGGGATGGGTGCCGTAGGTGACGGTGGGCTTCACCGCGGCGGCATCGATGCGCACCTCGCGGTCGTAGCGCGCGCCGTCGTCGCTCTTCAGCGTGCGCCACTGCTCCACCGCCGCGTCCCACGCGGCGTCCTGCGGCACGCGCGGGCGACCCTGCAGCCATTCGAACGTGGTCTCGTCCGGCGCGATCAGCCCGGCGCGCGCGCCCGCCTCGATCGACATGTTGCAGACGGTCATGCGCTCGTCCATCGACAGCGCCTCGATCGCCGCGCCGCGGTACTCCAGCACGTGGCCGGTGCCGCCATCGACGCCGATGCTGCCGATGATGTGCAGGATCAGGTCCTTCGCGCCCACGCCAGGCGGCAGCTGGCCGTCGACGTGGATCGCCATGGTCTTCGGCCTGCGCTGCAGCAGGCACTGCGTGGCCATCACGTGGCCGACCTCGGTGGTGCCGATGCCGAACGCCAGCGCGCCGAACGCGCCGTGGGTGGAGGTGTGGCTGTCGCCGCAGACGATGGTCATGCCCGGTTGCGTCGCGCCCAGTTCGGGGCCGATCACGTGCACGATGCCGCGCTCGGCGCTGTCCCAGCCGTGCAGCTCGACGCCGAACTCGCGGCAGTTGCTTTCCAGCTGCGCCACCTGCGCCTGCGCCTCGGCGTTCGCGTAGGGGCGGCTGCCGTCGGCGTTCGCCGGCAAGGTCGGCGTGGAATGGTCCAGCGTGGCCAGCATGCGGTCGGGCCGGCGCAGCTTCAGGCCGCGCTCGCGCAGTTCGCTGAACGCCTGCGGCGAGGTGACCTCGTGCACCAGGTGCAGGTCGACATAGAGGATCGCCGGCGTGTCGGCGGTTTCGGCGGCGACGACGTGCGCGTCCCAGATTTTTTCGAACAAGGTCTTCGCCATCACGCCGAGACCTCCATGGAAGCGGGCTGTTGATGAGAAGTCCGGCCATGGATGGCCGGTTCTTGATCTTCGCGGGCAGGGATGACCGCACCAACAAACTCCAACCAGCCGTGGCGATCCTCGGTACGCCCGTCGAACAGGCCGAAGAACGCCTGCCGCAGCTGTTGCGTGACCGGGCCGGGCGCGCCCTTGCCGATCGCCTTGCGATCGACCGAGCGCACCGGGGTGATCTCGGCGGCGGTGCCGGTCATGAACACCTCGTCGGCCGAGTACAGCGCCTCGCGCGGCAGCTCGCGTTCTTCCACCGCGATGCCGAGGTCGGCGGCCAGCGCGAGCACGCTGTCGCGGGTGATCCCGGCCAGGATGCCGGCGCTGGACGGTGGCGTGAGCAGCTTGCCGCGCTTGACCAGGAAGATGTTCTCGCCGGCGCCTTCGCTGAGCAGGCCGCCGTGGCCCAGCGCGATGCCTTCGTCGTAGCCGTTGCGGCGCGCCTCCAGCCCGATCAGCTGGCTCGAGAGGTAGTTGCCGCCGGCCTTGGCCCAGCTCGGGATGGTGTTCGGCGCGGGGCGGTGCCAAGACGACACGCACACGTCGGCGCCGCGTTCGGCCGCCTCGCCCAGGTACGCGCCCCAGGCCATCGCCATGAGCGCCACCTCGACCGGCGCACCGTCCTTCGCCAGCACGCCCAGCCCGCCGGCGCCGCGGAACACGATCGGCCGCACGTAGGCCGACGGCATCGCGTTGGCGCGGATCAGCTCCAGGCAGGCGGCGTTGATCTCGTCCTCGCTGTAGCCGACGTCGATCTCGTAGACGCGGGCCGACTCGAACAGGCGGCGGGTGTGGTCGGCAAGGCGGAAGTAGGCCGGACCGCGCGGCGTGGCGTAGACGCGCTCGCCCTCGAACACGGAGGAGCCGTAGTGCAGCGCGTGCGTGCTGACGTGGACGTTGGCCTCGGCCCACGGCTTGATGCGGCCGTTGTGCCAGACGAATGGGGTGCTCATGCGGTGGTCTCCTTGTGCGCGTCCGGGCGCGCGGCCATGGAAGGCCGCTTGTTGGTCAGTGGGTTCAAGGTGGATTGGCGTTCGATCCGGTTGACGATGACCAGCGCGGCCAGCGCGGCGGCCTCGACGATGTCGGTGCTGCTGCCGTGGCCGCGCCAGTCGCGCGCGGCGTGGCGCACGCTCAGCTGTGCCTGGCCCTGGGCGTCGGCGCCTTCGCCGAGCGCGTCGATCTGGAAGCTGGTGAGCGCCAGCGGCGTGCCGGTGGCGCGTTCGATCGCGCGCAGCACCGCGTCGACCGGGCCATCGCCGATCGCCGCCTCGCCGACCTCGCGGCCGTCGTCGTGGGCCAGCTTCACCGAGGCCGAGGCGCTGCCGCCCAGGTGCGAGCTGGCGTGCAGCTGCACCAGCTGCCACGGGCCGCCGGCGTGCGGATCGTGGCCCAGCGCCAGCGCTTCCAGGTCTTCGTCGTGCAGCTCGCGGCCGTGGTCGGCCAGCGCCTTGAAGCGGCTGAAGATGTCGTCCAGCGCGGCGTCGTCCGGGGTATGGCCCATGGCCTGCAGGCGCTGGCGCAGCGCGGCGCGGCCGGAATGCTTGCCCATCACCAGGCGGGTTTCGGCGATGCCGACGTCCTGCGGCCGCATGATCTCGTAGGTACCGCGGTGCTTGAGCATGCCGTGCTGGTGGATACCCGATTCGTGGGCGAACGCGTTGGCGCCCACGATCGCCTTGTTGCGCGGCACCGCCTGGCCGGTCAGCTCGGTCAGCAGGCGCGAGGTCGGGTACAGCTGGCGGGTGTCGATGCGGGTATCCACGCCGAAGTGCGGCGCGCGCACCTTCAGCGCCATCACCACCTCCTCCAGCGCGGCATTGCCGGCGCGCTCGCCGATGCCGTTGATGGTGCATTCCACCTGGCGCGCGCCGGCGCTCACCGCGGCCAGGCTGTTCGCCACCGCCATGCCGAGGTCGTCGTGGCAGTGGCTGGAGAACACCACCCGCTCCGCCCCAACGACGTGGCGGCGCAGGTACTCGAACAGCTCGACGATCTCGGTCGGCGTGGTGTAGCCCACCGTGTCCGGCGCGTTGAGCGTGCTGGCGCCGGCGGCGACCGCGGCGCTGAACACTTCGGCAAGGAAGTCGGGTTCGGTGCGCAGCGCGTCCTCGGCGGAAAATTCCACCTCGTGGCACAGCCCGCGGGCGCGCTCGATCGCACGCACCGCAGTCTCCAGCACCTGCGCCTTGCTCATGCCCAGCTTGTGTTCGCGATGCAGCGGGCTGGTCGACAGGAACAGGTGGATGCGCGAATGGCGGGCCGCCTGCAGCGCACGGGCAGCGCTGTCGATGTCGCCGTCCTGGCAGCGTGCCAGCGCGCAGACCGTGGTGGCTTGCAGCGCCCCGGCGATTTGCGCGACTGCAGCAAAATCATCCGGCGAGGCCTGCGGAAAGCCGGCCTCGAGCACGTCCACGCCGAGCGCCTCGAGCTGCTGCGCCATGCGTAGCTTGGCGCGTCGGTCCATCGAGAAACCGGGCGCCTGCTCGCCGTCGCGCAGGGTGGTGTCGAAGATACGCACGCGTCCGGCGACTACGTCGTCGTCGCTGGCGGGGGCGCTCTGCTGGTCGGGGGTTTTCATCATGGCTCCGCTTTGGGCGGCGCCGAAGGCGCAAAAAAACCCCGCATCCGTCACCGGGTGCGGGGTTCTTCGGGTGTTTTCAGGTTTTTCTAGCTACCTGGACACTTGCCCTCAGCCCGCACCTCCGTTGGTAATAAGGAGTACGAGTACAAGGGTAATAATGAGCGCGCCGCGAGCCTGCAGCAGGCCGGCAACCGTCATGAGGCGGTTTCCTTCGGCGATGCGGCGGTGGCTGTTGCGCTGCGACATGGGACCGAACGTAAAGCAGGTCATCGGCGCGTGTCAACAACTTTTTTCAAAAAATTTGAAAATGGCCGTGCGGTGGGCGTTTGGACGTCCAGATGTCCAGACGTTTTTTCGATGCGCATGCGTATGGGATGGTCGGAAGCCACCTGGCGCATGCCTGCGTCTCGGCATGATCTAGGGCATCAGCCAGTCCCGCAGGGCGGTGTCACTGGCCGCCAGCGGTTCGGCGCTGGCGCTGCGCGCCAGCATCGCGGCCAGCGCCGGGGGCAGGTCGAGCGGGTGGCCGAGCAGCGGCTCCACCACGCCCTCGAACTTGGCCGGATGGGCGGTGGCGACCACCGCCCACGGCGCCTCGTCGCCATCCGCGCGCAGGCGATCGAGCAGGTGCATGGCGGTAGCGGTATGCGGGCAGAACACCTCGCCGTGCTCGCGGGCGTGAGTGGCGATGGTGCGACGGATGGTGGCGTCATCCACGCTTTGCGCTTGCAGCAGTTGGCGCAACGCGGATTCATTCGGGAGGGTCCAGCGCAGCCGCTCGAAGTTGCTCGGCGCACCGACGTCCATCGCGTTGGCGAGGGTGGCGACCGCTTCGCGCGGCCGGTAGTCGGCGCCGGCGAAGAACTCGGGCAGGGTGGCGTTCGCGTTGCAGGCCAGCCGTACTTCGCCGACCGGCAAACCCATTTCACGCACCCACAGGCAGGCCAGCGCGTTGCCGAGGTTGCCGGTCGGCACGATGAAGTTCAGCGGCTTGCCGTGTTCGCGCCACCAGCCCAGCGCGGCGTGCGCGTAATAGCTCATCTGCGGCAGCAGGCGGCCGAGGCTGATGCTGTTGGCCGAAGACAGTGGCACATCCGCCTGCAGCTCCGCGTCGTTGAGCGCGGCCTTGACCATGCGCTGGCAGTCGTCGAAGCGGCCGGCCACGCGCAGCGCGGTCACGTTGTCGCCGAAGCAGCCGAGCTGGTGTGCCTGGCGCGGCGAGACCAGGCCGTCCGGATACAGGATCACCACGCGCACATGCGGCTGGCGATGGAACGCGGCGCCCACTGCCGCGCCGGTGTCGCCCGAGGTGGCGACCAGGATCGTCAGCGGCCGTGCGTCGGTGCGCGGCAGCCGGCGCAGGCAGGCAGCGAGGAAGCGCGCGCCGACATCCTTGAAGGCCGAGGTAGGGCCGTGGAACAGCTCCAGCATCGCCGTGTGCGGATGCGCCGGCAGCGTGCGCAGCGGCGTGTCGAAGGTGAGCGCCTCGACGCAGATCGCGGGCAGTTCATCGGCCAGCGCGTCGCCGGCGAAGAACGGCGCCAGCAGGGTAGCGGCGGTGTCGGCCAGCGTGCCGTGCGGACCGAACGCGGCCGGATCGAGTCGCGGCAGGGATGCGGGCACGTACAAGCCGCCGTCCGGTGCCAGCCCGGCGGCGATCGCCTGGCTGATCGGCACGGCCGGGGCGGCGTTTCGGGTGCTGTGGTAGCGAAGCAGTTCGCTCATGTGCCTGACTCGTGTGTAGGGCGGGCATTGCCCGCCGGTTTTTGATGCTTGGTGGCGAGAGCGGCGGGCAGTGCCCGCCCTACAAGAGCGTTCATTTGTCGGCCTCGAGGGTTGCGATCAAACGCGGCAGCAGCCGTAGGGCGGGCATTGCCCGCCGTTTCCGCCATGACCTGCGAGCAGAAGCTGGCGGGCAGTGCCCGCCCTGCGCCGGTCATGGCTGCGGCTCCACGTCGAGGGAGTCGATCAGCGTGGCAGCCGGCCCGTTGATCGGCGACACCCAGGCATCGCTGTCCAGCCCGGCCTCGGCGAACGCGGCCTGCATCGCCACGCCGGCTGCTTCGGCGTCGGCGCGGTTGTCGTACCAGCCGAACACGCTGGGGCCGGCGCCGGAGATGCTGGCGCCCAGCGCGCGGTGGTCGAGCGCGGCCTGCTTCACCCGCGCGAAGTGCGGGATCAGCGGCGCGCGGCGCGGTTCCACCAGAACGTCCTTCAACCCCTCGCGCACCAGCGCCGCGTCGCCGCGCCAGCAGCCGGCCAGCACCAGGGCGAGGTTCGAACTCTGCGCCACGAACTCGCCCAGCGCGTAGTGGCCGGCCAGCGCCGCGCGCGCCCGGCGCGTCTCCAGCACCACGTGCGGATGCACCAGCGCGCAATGCCACGCGGCGGGCACGTCGATGCGCAGCAGGCGGTCGTGGGTGGCCAGCACCAGGCCGCCGAGCAGCATCGAGCCGAGGTTGTCGCCGTGGCGGCTGCCGCTGGCCACCGCCTCGCCGTCCAGCGCGAATGCGTACAGCGCCTCGCGTGGCAGCGGCTCCTCCAGCAGCGCGTTGGCGGCCACCAGCGCGGCCACGCAGGAGGCGGCGGAGCCGCCCATGCCCGAACCCAGCGCGATGCCCTTGTGCAGGGTCAGCTCGAAACCGTACGGCAGGCCGAGCGCCTCGCGCAGCGAGAGCAGCGCGGTGCCGGCGGTGTTCGCGCGCGGGTCGGCGGGCAGTTCGGTGACGCAACCGCGGATCGCGGCGATGCGCACCACCGGCTCGTCGATGCGGCGCACCTCGGCGCGGTCGCCGGCGCCGGCCACGCTGTGGCCGAGCAGGTCGAAGCCGACGCCCACGTTGCCGACACTGGCGGGCGCGAAGGCGCAGGCGACTTGCAAAGGGGTGGCGTGGCGCGGTGGGGCCATGGCGGGTTCCAGCAGAGAGGAATTCATGCGCGCGCCTCCAGCGACTCGGCGATGCGCAGCAGGTCGGTGAACACGCCAGCGGCGGTCACCTCGGGACCGGCGCCGGGGCCTTGCACCGACAGCGGATTATCGCAGTAGCGGCGGGTGCTGAACTGCACGATGTTGTCAGTGAGCCGGGTATGGGCGAACGCGTGGCTGGCCGGCAGCACCTGCAGCCGCACGCTGGCGCGGCCGTGCCGGTCCAACTGCGCCACGTGGCGCAGCACGCCGCCTTCGGCGTGCGCCGCGGCCAGTTTCGCCGCCATCGGCGCATCGAGTTCGTCGAGCCGCTGCATGAAGTCGTCGCGTGACAATGCGGCCAGCGCGGGCGGCACCAGCCCTTCCAGGTCGACGTCTTCCAGCGACAGCGGCCAGCCCGCCTCGCGCGCGAGGATCACCAGCTTGCGCGCGACGTCCAGTCCGGACAGGTCGTCGCGCGGGTCGGGTTCGGTAAAGCCCAGCGCGTGCGCCTCGCGCACCAGCGCGGAGAACGGCTGGCGGCCGTCGTGGCGGTTGCACAGCCAGGCCAGCGTGCCGGAGAACATCCCGTGCACCGCGAACAGCTCGTCGCCGGTGTCGAGCAGGTCGCGCAGCGTCTGCACCACCGGCAGACCGGCGCATACGGTGGCCTCGTAGCGGAAGCGTGCGCCGCTGGCGCAGGCCGCGCGGATCGCCTGCCAGCGCGGCAGCGGGCCGCTGCCGGCCAGCTTGTTCGGCGTCACCACGTGCAGGCCGGCGGCGAGCCAGCGCGGGTAGTGCGCGGCTACTTCGTCGTTCGCGCTGCAGTCGATCAGCAATGCATGGCGGCCGTCGTTACCGCGCACGTGCCCGGCGAACGCGTCCAGGTCGTTCGGCCGCCAGATCTGCGCGCCGCCGTGGCGGGCGTTGAGTTCGGCGTCGTCGCAGTCCAGCCACATCCGCTTGCTGGCGACCACGCCGCAGAGTTTCAGCTCCAGCGCGCTGTCGCGGGCCAGCCGCGGCTGCGCCGCGCGCAGCTGTTCCAGCAGCGCGCTGCCGACCCTGCCGGGGCCGATCACGCCCACTGCCAGCACGCGGCGCCGGGTCGTGCCCATGCGGGTCATCAACGGCGGCGGTAACGGGGGATGCTGGACTTGCTCGGGTGCACAGGTGATCACGGTGGCCTCTCCGGTGGAGGCCCGTTCTCGCTGGCGTGTCGGCATGGGCCGGCCCGCCTCGTCGAGGGCGGGCCGTTGCATGTAGAAAACTACCTACGCACGACGCCCCGCCCGGAACCCGTGGTACCGGTACCGGTGGTAATCGTGGTGGTAATGATGGCGGCGATGGCGCCCACGCGCGTAGGCATGCGCCCGGTGCGAACCGGGGCGAAGTGCATGCGTGCGGGCGTGGAAAACGGCGACATGGGACCGACCTTAAACGGATTGCTGCACTGCGGTCAACAGATACATTTGCAACTTTCGCCGGGGCTGGATACCGCCGGACGGCGTCGCCGCGACCTGCGGCAGGTTGTCGCGACCGGCCGATCCGGGCCCGGGCGGGGCGATGTGCGGGCCTACAATGAGCGAATGAACCGTCTCGTTTTCCTGCGCCGCTGGCTACGCGCGGCCGTCGTGCTGTTCGCGTTCGGCATCTGCGCTGCGGCCCCGGCGGCCGCGCCCCAGGCCGGTGCCGCACCGGTTCCCGATACCATGCAGCAGCGCGTGGCCGCGTGCACCAGCTGCCACGGTGCGCACGGCGAAGGCTCGCCGGACAGCGTGGCGATCCCGCGCCTGGCGGGCAAGCCGGCCGGCTACCTGCTGCAGCAGCTGGAATATTTCCAGAGCGGCCAGCGCCGCCACGCGCCGATGGAATATGTGGTGCGCCAGCTGAGCCCGGTGTACCTGCGCGAGATCGCCGGCTACTTCGCGCAGCAGGACGTGCCCTACCGCAAGCTGCCGGTGCCGGCGGTATCGGCGGAGACCCTGCGGCGTGGCGAGCAGCTGGTGATGCGCGGCGACTCCACCCGCGGCGTACCGTCGTGCGTCAGCTGCCACGGCGCCAGGCTCACCGGCGTGGAGCCGATGATGCCGGGCCTGATGGGTCTGTCGTACGACTATCTCAACACCCAGCTGGTGTCGTGGCGCACGCGCCAGCGCGCGGCCGAAGGGCCGTACTGCATGGGCGTGGTCGCCAACCGCATGCGCGAATCGGACATCACCGCCGTGTCCGCGTGGCTGGCCAGCCACGAGCCGCTGGCCGACATGCATCCGGCACCGGCCAGTGCGCAGACCGAACCGTTGCCGGGCTGGTGTGTGATGGGCAGGAGCGGAGCAGGTCGATGACGTGGTGGCGACGTGGATGGTGGGTGCCGGCACTGCTGGCGGCAGTCGTGCTGGGCTGGCTGTACTTCGGCCGCGCCGGCCTCACGGAGGCGTCGCCGGCGCAACACGAGGCGGATGCCGCCGCGCTGCACGATCCGGCGCTGATCGCGCGGGGCGAATACCTGGCCACGGCCGGCGATTGCGCCGCCTGCCACACCGCGCGCGACGGCCAGCGCTACGCCGGCGGTCGCTCGCTGGGCACGCCGTTCGGCGACGTGCCGGCGCCGAACATCACGCCCGATCCGGAAACCGGCATCGGCCAATGGAGCTTCGACGATTTCTGGCGCGCGCTGCATGAGGGCAAGGGTCGCCAGGGCGAGCTGCTGTACCCGGTGTTCTCCTACACCTCGTTCACCCGGGTGAGCCGTGCCGATGCGCTGGCGATCTTCGCCTACCTCAAGTCGTTGCCGCCGGTGCATCGGCCCGACACGGCGCTGGGGCTGGCGTTTCCCTACAACGTGCGCAGCAGCCTGCTCGCGTGGCGCGCGCTGTACTTCAAGCCCGGCGAGTTCCGGCCCGATCCGGCGAAGTCCGGACCGTGGAACCGCGGCGCCTACCTGGTGCAGGGCCTGGGCCATTGCAACGAATGCCACACCACGCGCGACTCGCTGGGCGGCATCGAGCAGGACCGCCACCTCACCGGCGGCCGGATCCCGCAGCTGGACTGGTATGCGCCCGACCTCAGCACCAGGCCCGGTGGCGGCCTCGACGGCTGGAGCGCGCAGGACATCGTCGACCTGCTGAAGACCGGCCAGTCGGCGAAGGGCACGGCGTTCGGGCCGATGGCCGACGTGGTGCGCAACAGCACCCAGCACCTGAGCGACGCCGACCTGCAGGCGGTGGCCGTCTATCTGCAGTCGCTGCCGCCGCGCGCGCCGGCGACAGCGGCTCCGTTCGTGCAGGCGGCCAGCCACGAGCAGGGCGGCAAGCTCTACGCGCAACGCTGCGCGGACTGCCACGGCAAGGACGGTCGCGGCGTGGCCGGCGTCTACCCGCCGCTGGACGGCAATACCTCGGTGACCGAACCGACCGGTATCAACGCGATCCGCAGCGTGCTGCTCGGCGGCTTCGCCCCGGCCACCGCCGGCAACCCGCAGCCGTATTCGATGCCACCGTTCGCGCAGCAACTGGGCGACGCCGACGTGGCCGCGGTGGTCGGCTATATCCGCCAGTCATGGTCGAACAAGGCCGCTGCGGTGCAACCGGCCGACGTCGGCAAATACCGGAATACGCCGAGCGACTGAGCGGCCGGAGTTTCGGCGCCGACGAGCGTTGCTCCCTCCCCTGCTCGCAGGGGAGGGCCGGGGTGGGGTCCGCTCTTGATCTTTCTCCGATCCCGGCGAGGAACATTGACCCTACGGTGACCGGATTCCAGCGCGCCGGCGCGCTGCTATTGCCGCGCTATTACGGCCGGCCGCCGGCGCACTGCGGCATCCGAACGCAGCCGCCGGCGGGCGCGATTTGACGTGGGTCATGGCGAGCGCGCCGCCGCGCCCGCACACTGCGCGGATACCAACTCGACGTCGGCTGCCCCGCGTGGCGCGACCGGCGCCGTGCGTGCTGCAGCCGCAGGGTTCGGGCCGGCGGCGCACTCGAGTTCCGCCACCGCTCGCTCATCACGGCTCCCGCGCATGATCCAGCTCAGCTACAGCACCTTCGGCCTCACCAACCTGCCGTTCCTGGAGGCGATCGACGCCGTGGCGCGCGCCGGTTACGCGGGGATTGAGCTGTCCTTCCACCGCGACCAGTTCAATCCCTTCAACCTCACCGAGGCCGACCTCGACGCCGTGCAGCGGCGTCTGCAGGCGGCGCGCATCGTGCCGGCCTGCGTGGCCACCGCCTCGCACTTCTTCACCCCGTCGCGGCCGCATGAGCCGTCGCTGCTGACGCTGGACGTGGCCGGGCGCAAGCGCCGCATCGACCTGGTCAAGCGCGGCATCCGCGTGGCGCGCCGGCTGGGCGTGAAGCTGGTTACCTTCGGCAGCGGCTTCCTGCGCGAGGAGCACGTGCGCCAGCCGCAGGTCGATCCGGGCGAGCTGCTGGCGGACAGCATCCGCGAATGCCTGCGCGAGATCCGCGACGACGAGGACATCACGCTGCTGATCGAGCCCGAGCCAGGCATGTATATCGAGACGCTGGAGCAGGGGCTGGCACTGATACGCGCGGTTGGCTCGCCCCGTTTCGCGCTGCACATCGACATCTGCCACGCCTACTGCTCCGAGCCGGACTACCTCGGCGCGCTGGCGCAGGCGGCGCCGTTCGCCCGCTACCTGCACATCTCCGATGCGCGGGCGGGCCACAACCTGAGGATCGTGCGCGACGATGCGGTGCCGGTGCTCGACCTGGAAGCCGCCAGCGCGCTGGTGTACTTCCCCGACACGGCGGACTACCTGCTGCTGGACCGCCGCCACCCGCTGTACTTCGGCGACCGCACGCCCGACCCGGCGCGGCGCCGGCGCATCGACGCCCTGCTGGCGCAGGCCGGCATCGATCAGGCGGCGGGCCTGGTCGACTACGGCAGCCTGTACGCCGGCGCCTCGCCTCTGGACGACGAGATCTTCACCTGGCTGATCTCGGTGCCGGGACTGAGCTTCGACGTGCTCGAACGGGCCTGGCCGATCGTCGCCCACCTGCGCGGCGTGCGCGGTCCGGTGCTGTTCGAACGGATGGTCGCCAACACGCGCACCGGCATCGTGCATTTCCACGAGATTCCCGGTGAGGGCACGCTGGACCTGGCAGGGAGTTTCAGCGCGCTGAACGCGCACGGCTTCGACGGCTTCGGCTCGGTCGAGCTCTATCACCACGTCGATGGCTGGCAGCAGGCGCTCGACCAAAGCTACCGCCACCTGGCCGCCATCGCGCAGCCGGCGTGAGCGCGCCCGGCCGTTCCATCGAGCAACCATCATGATCGACTTCGAGGCACTCGGCTGGCGCAGCGATACCGTCGGCGAACTGGACCACCGCCTGCTCAAGGCGCCCAGCGTCAAGCTGCGCGGTGCTCACGCGGGAGCGGCGGGTGACATCGTCTACAGCATCGACCTGCGCCTGCGCCGGCCGAACGCCGACGCCTGCCTGTCCAGCACCGAGCTGCATTCGATCGAGCACTTCCTGCTCGAAGGCTCCCAGCGCCTGTTGCCGCGGCATTTCATCGGCATCGGCGTGATGGGTTGCCAGACCGGCTTCTACCTCACCCTGCTCGGCGAAGGCCGGCGCACGGTCATCGAGGATGCGCTCGCCGCCATCCTCGAAGGCGTGCTCGCGGCCGACGCGGTGCCGTATGCGCGCATCGACCAGTGCGGCCACTGGCGCCACCACGACCTGGCGCGCGCGCAGGCCGTGGCGCGCGAGGTGCTGGCGCAACGCACCGCATGGCGGGACATCACATGAGCGCGGCGCAGGGCGCACGCTGGCAGGTCAGCGCCACGCGCCGGATTGAGTACGACCTGTGCAACGTGGCCGACGTGTTCGATCCGCAAAGCGACGCGCTGCTGTCGATGGGCCGCGTGCGGGACGGGCGCCGCTTCGTGGTGGTCGACGAATGCGTGCACGCGTATCACGGCGAACGCATCCGCGCCTACTTCGCCCAGCACCGTGTGGATGCCCGCATCATCACCCTGCCGGGCGGCGAAGGCGGCAAGACGCTGGAGGCATGGCTCGCGGTGCTGCGCGAGCTGGACGGTTTCCCGATCCATCGCCGCGACGAGCCGGTGATCGCCATCGGCGGCGGCGTGCTGACCGACGTGGTCGGCTACGCGGCGGCCAGCTACCGCCGCGGCGTGCCGCACATCAAGGTGCCGACCACGCTGATGGGCTACGTCGACGCGGCGGTGGGGATCAAGACCGGGATCAACTTCAACGGCCGCAAGAACCGCCTGGGCAACTTCGAGCCGCCGCGCCGGGTGCTGCTGGACCGCAGCCTGCTGCGCAGCCTGCCGCCGCGGCACCTGCGCAACGGCGTGTGCGAGATCGTCAAGCTGGCGGTGATCCGCGACGCTGCACTGTTCCGCCTGCTGGAGCGGCACGGCGCATCTTCCATGGAGGCATTTTTCCAGGACGCGCACGGCGGCGAGATCCTCGACCGTGCGATCGGCGGCATGCTGGAAGAGCTGGCGCCGAACCTGTACGAGGAGGAGCTGGCGCGCAAGGTCGACTTCGGCCACACCTTCAGCTACGGACTGGAAACCCGCCACGAGGGCCGCCTGCTGCACGGCGAGGCGGTGCTGCTGGACATCCTGGTGTCGACCGCGATCGCCCATCGGCGCGGCCTGCTCGACGCGGCCGCGGCCGGACGCATCTTCGCCCTGGTCGAGCGCCTGCAGCTCGCCCCCGAGCTCGCCCTGCTCGACGCCGAACTGATCTGGCAGTCGCTGCTCGATCGCGTCGAGCACCGCAACGGCCTGCAGCGCGTGCCGTTGCCCGCGGGGATCGGCGGGTGCGTGTTCGTCAACGACATCGCGCGCGCGGAAGTCGAAGCCTCCATCCACACCCTGAACCAGCGGACCACGACCAGCCATGACCGAATCGCCGAATGTTGATGCCGCGGAGATCGCCCACTTCAACCGCATCGCCCAGCTGTGGTGGGACCCGCAGGGCAAGATGGGCCAGCTGCACGCGATCAACGACCTGCGCCTGCGCTTCATCACCGACCGCATCGGCGTGCCCGCACCGCGCATCGTCGACGTGGGCTGCGGCGGCGGCATCCTGGCCGAGGCGCTGGCCAAAAGCGGCGCACGGGTGACCGGCATCGACCTGTCACGGCTGTCGCTGGACATCGCCCGCCAGCATGCCGAACGCGGCGGGCTCGCCATCGATTACCGCGAGCTCGACGCGGAGACCCTCGCGCACGACGAGGCCGGCAGCTTCGACGCGGTCACCTGCATGGAGATGCTCGAGCATGTGCCGCATCCGGAGCAGGTCATCGCCGCCTGCGCCACCCTGCTCAAGCCGGGCGGCGTGGCGTTCTTCTCCACCATCAACCGCACGCTCAAGGCCTTCGCCTTCGCCATCGTGGCCGGCGAGTACATCCTCGGCCTGCTGCCGCGCGGCACCCACAGCTACCGCAAGCTGATCCGACCGGCGGAGCTGCGCGCGTGGGCCGGCGCGGCGGGGCTCGGCTTCGAGGCGGTGGCCAGCCTCATGTACAACCCGCTGACGCGCCGTTTCCGGGTCGCGTCGAACCGCGAAGACATCAACTACATGGCCTGCTTCGCCAGGAAGGGCTGAACCCATGCGGCGCTTTCTCGCCTTGTCGCGCTCCCTCCACGGCGTGCTCGACATCGCCATGCCCGGCTTCGTCGCGTTGCTGTGGCTGGGGCATTTCCCGTCGTGGCAGGTGCTGGCGCTGTCCCTGGCGACCGCGCTGGCTGGCTATACCGCCATCTACGCGTTGAACGACCTGATCGGGGTGAACGACGATAAGGAAAAGGTCGCCGGTGGGATCAAGCCGGGCTACGCGGTGGAGGCTTCCGCCATGCGTTACCCGCTGGCGCAGAACCTGGTCAGCATGAAGGGCGCGCTGGTGTGGTTCGGCTTCTGGTTCGCGCTGGCCGTGCTCGGCACCTGGCTGCTGAACCCGCGGATCCTGCTCATCGTGTTCGTGGCGGCGGCGCTGGAAGTGGTCTACGTCAAGCTGCTCAGGATCACCTGGTGGCGCACTGTGGTCAGCGGCCTGGTCAAGTCGGCCGGCCCGGTCGCCGCCGTGTTCGCGGTCATTCCCGAGCCCTCGTGGCGGTGGCTGCTGGGGCTGCTGGTCTGGCTGATGCTGTGGGAGATCGGCGGGCAGAACATCCCGGCCGACTGGAACGACATCGAGGAAGACCGCCGCATCGGCGCGCGCACCATTCCGCTGGTGTTCGGCCTGCGCACGGCCGGTGTGCTGGCGGCCGTCAGCCTGGGCGTGGCCGTGCTTGTGAGCCTGCTGCTGCCGCGTATGTCGCCGCTGGCGTCGGGCTGGCCGTTCCAGCTGGCCATTTTCGCTGCCGGCGCCGGCCTGCTGTTGCCGCCGGCGTTCCGGCTCGCACGCACGCTGGACGGTCGCCAGGCGGCGCGGCTGTTCGACCGCGCCAGCCTGTATCCGCTGGTGCTGCTGGGGATTGTCACGGTGTTCGTGTTGATCCGCTGAGGCGCGATGGCGACGCGGCGGCTTTTTTGGTCCGGCCGCAGTGATGCGGGTGGTTCAAGAGCAAGAGCTTTCGCCTGCCTTCGGCACGCGAGTCACTTTTCTCTTGCGTGGCCAAGAGAAAAGTAACCAAAAGAGAAGGCCACCCTGCTTACGCGCCTTGCGAGCATCCTGCCCGCAAGGTTCGCGGGCGGGTTACGGGGTTTGTCGACAGCACATCCTGTGCTGACGCCAAACTGGTTCGCATCCATGCGAACCACCCTTCGGGCTTTTCCTCCACCCGCCCGCCGCTTCAGAGGGGACCCCGGGTAGAGCGGCGCGCATCCTGCGCGCACTCTTCAGAAGAGCCAGATCAAGAGCGAGAGCGAAGCCACAGCAACGCTACGCTTTGCTGTGGGCTGTTGCTTTTCAGCTTCATCACCGAGTGCGGGCCAGGATGGCCCGCTGCTCTACCCGGGGTCCCTTGCGCGGCGGTGAGGCGGGGACGACAGGCCGCGCAGCGGGCGTTGCCAAGGATGGCAACGCCTTTTCGCGCGGGCAGGATGGCCGCTCGAAAAGCCCGGCCCCGGCTCATGGACTTGCCGGGCAGGAGCCCGGCAAGCGCCAAGCGGGGTGTCGTTTTCTCTTGGTTACTTCTCTTTTGGACAAGCAAAAGAGAAGTAACTCGGGCGCCGCAGGCGCACGAAAGCTCCTGCCCTTCAAGAGCCTACACTCGAGCGGAAGGAGAGGGGGGCGACGACGGCGCGGTTCTCCCTGCGCGCCGGCGTCAGTGCGACAGGTCGATCGCATACGTCGCTGTGCCGTCGCCGTGATCCTTCAGCTGGCGGATGTTGGCGAGGCCGGCGGCGCGGGCCACGTCCTGCTTGCCGCTGGCGCCGGTGAAGACCACCGCGCCGCGGGTCTTCAGCGGGGCGAAGGTCCATGAGGTCGGTTCGAGGTCGTTCGAGCCGATCCGCTGCCTGCTTTCCAGCCATTTCGCCAGGATTTCGCGGGTGCCGTCGGGCGCGGCCAGCACGATGTTGCTGCCGTCGAGGCCGGGGAAGTGGCCGCCGCCGCTGGCGCGGTAGTTGTTGGTGACGACGATGAACGGCTGGTCCGGCTCGACCGGTTTGCCCTGGTAGGTCAGCGTGGTGATGCGCTGGCCAGCCGGCTTCGACACGTCGATGACGTAGTGGACGCCGCCCTGGATCTGGTCGAAGTTGTAGCCGACGTAGTGGCTGCTGATCAGCGGCTGCTCGCCGGTTTTCGTGGGGTCGATCCGGTTGAAGCGTTCGGCGGATTGCTCCAGCCAGGCTTTCAGGCTGGCGCCGTCGATCTTCACCGCGGCCAGCGTATTCGGATAGAAGTAGAGGTCGGCGGCGCTGCGCAGGGTGAGCGGGCCGGGGGCGACGTCGGTGTAGTCGTCGGGGCCGGCGAAGCCGGTGCGGAACGCGGCGGCGGCGGACAGCACCGGCACGCCGGCCAGTTCCGGATGCGAGCGCGGCAGTTCGGTGCGCACGTAGTCGATCTGGGCGGCGTTGACCGGCGCCAGCGCGGTCATGTTGCCCTCGTCGGCGAAGTAGCTGCTCAGGCGCAGCATGCTCTCGCCGATCGGCGTGTTGACGTAGGCGATAGTCGCCTCGTGCGCCTGCCGCACCAGCGGGGCGATCGCCGGGTCGGCCGGCACGCAGTCGTTCTTCTGCGCACAGATGCGCAGCACCTCGCTGCGGCTTTCCTCGTGGTCGACCACCCAGCGGCCGTCCTTGCGATCCAGCACCAGGTGGATCACGCCGAGGTCCTTGCCGAAGAAATCCGCCATCACTGCCGGCACGCCGCGCACCAGGCCGCGGCTGGCGTCGACCTCCTTCAGGCCGGCGTAGCGGGGGCCGGGGAATTCGGCGTGCGAGTGGCCGAGCAGCAGCGCGTCGATGCCGGGCACGCCGGCGAGGTACCAGCCGGCATTTTCCATCTGCGACGTGTACGCCGCGGTGTCCAGGCCGCCGTGCAGGATCGCCACGACCAGGTCGGGATGTTGCGCCTGCAGCTCGGGCAGGTACTTGCGTGCGGCCTCGACCACGCCGCTGACGGTGACCTTGCCGGCCAGTTTCTGCCGGTCCCAGTCCAGGATCGGCGGCGGGGTGAAGCCGATGATGCCGACCTTCAGCGGTACCTCGATCCTGCTGCCGTCGCTCGTGTACGCCTCGATGTTCTTCGTCACCACCGTCCACGGCCGGAAGATCGGCTTGCCATCGCGCGCGCTGTAGACGTTGGCCAGCACCAGCGGGAAGCGCGGGCCGGCGCAGCGATCCGTGCGGCCGCCATCCACGTTCATCGGCGTGCCGGTGACCTGCGACAGGAAGCCCAGGCCGTAGTTGAACTCGTGGTTGCCGGCGGTGCCGCCGTCGTAGCCCATCGCGTCCATCGCCTGGTAGATCGCCAGCTCCTGCGCGCAGGCGACCGGCTTCACCAGCGCCTGGTAGTCGGCCAGCACGCTGCCCTGGATGGTGTCGCCGCTGTCGAACAGGAAGGTGTTGGGGAATTCGGCGCGGGCGCGGCGGATCAGCGTGGCGGTGCGCTCGTAGCCGAGCGAGGCGTCCGGCTTCAGCTTGTAGTAGTCGTAACTGAGCACGTTCGCGTGCACGTCGGTGGTCTCCAGGATCGCCACGCTCGCACGCGTTCCGTCGGGCGTCTTGCCGGATGCCCGGGGCAGGCCGGCGCAGCCGGCGAGCAGGGCGGCGCCAAGGGCGAGCAGCGGGACTGTGAACGGGAACGGGCGTGGCGACATGGGGCTTCCGTGAGGTGCGAGGTCCGGGCCGCGGAAAGTAGCAGATCGACATGTCATGTTGCCGGCATCGCGATGGCCTTCTCCCGCGGGCCGGATGGGATTTTCCGTGCCTCGGTGCGATCCCCAACGGCAGTGGAACGGACCTGCCCGGCGTCCGTACGTTGCGGTTGCAAGTCAGTAGGATGACGCCAGGGTGACATCCGGTCCTGCAGGGGGACCCCGACCTATGCCTCGAATCCCGTTGTGTGCTGCGCGAACATGTGCGGTGGCGCTGTGCGCCGTGGCCTTCTTCGCGCTCAGCGTCGCGTTCACCGCCTGGCAGGAGCCGCTCCCGCTGCAGCGGGCCTTCATCGCCGGGCTGATGCTGTGCATCTTCGGCATGCTGCTGTTCGCCTTCGGCCGGTTTGCCACCGCACTGCTGGTCGGTGGCGGGCTCTTCCTGCTGCTGAAGTTCGTGGCGGTGCTGAAGTTGCGCTACCTCGATTCGCAGCTGATGCCGTCGGACTTCATCTATTACCTGCGCAGCAGCCTGCTCGGTACGCTGCTGCATTATCCGCACCTGTACCTCGCCGCCCTCGGCGTCGCCGCGTTGCTGCCGCTGCTGTACCTGGCGTGGTGCTGGGACTGGCGTGTGCTGGCGCCGCTGCGGCCGCGCCATGCCGCCGGCATGCGGATCGGCGGCACGGCGCTGTATGCGCTGGCCTTCTGGCTGTGTCTGCTGCCGACCGGGCCGTTCGCGCAGGTCCATTCGCGCAACGCGTGGGAGAAGATGTCCGACGACGCGCAGCTGACCAACTTCTTCGTCAACCTGCGCGACGCCGGCGTGCAGCTGCCGCCGATGGCCGACGAGGCCACGGCCGAGCGCGACTGGGGCGCCACCGCCTCGGGTCGCGCGGGCGGCACGCCGCCGTACCCGGACATCGTGCAGGTGCTGGAGGAGAGCACCTTCGACCCGTCGGTCTTCGATGCCTGCAGCGTGCCGGCGTGCCGTGCCGCGATGTTCCGCCCCGACGCGCGCACCCGCGCGCACGGCATGCTGCGCGTGCATACGTTCGGCGGCGGCACCTGGGTCAGCGAATTCGCCGCGCTGACCGGCATGCCGCAGGACATCTTCGGCCCCGGCGGCATGTACGCGCCCTACGTGCTGGCGCCGAACGTGCACGACGCGCTGGCGCTGCAGTTGCGCCGGCTCGGCTACCTCACCATCGGCATCTATCCCACCGGCGCCGACTTCATC
This sequence comes from Rhodanobacter sp. GW835-FHT13D09, assembly GCF_058793995.1. Lineage (NCBI taxonomy): Bacteria > Pseudomonadati > Pseudomonadota > Gammaproteobacteria > Lysobacterales > Rhodanobacteraceae > Rhodanobacter > Rhodanobacter sp. GW835-FHT13D09. Next base: position 175,717 of record NZ_JBXAGL010000006.1, read on the forward strand.
AACGGCCGCAACGCGTACCGGGCCTACGGCTTCGACCATCTGTACGGCGCCGACGAACTGGGCCTGCAGGAGTGGGAGGAGAGCGACGCGCAGATGTTCGCGGCGGCGAAACGCATCTACGACAAGGTGAAAACGCCGGACCAGCCGGTGTTCGTGATGATCCTGACGCTGAACCAGCACGGACCGCACGACCACCAGCCGATGTCGAAGCTGCCGAAGCCCTATCGCAACCTGCTGCGCGGGCTGCCGCGCGATGTGGCGCTGAACTTCGACACCTACCTGGCGCGCCTGCACGCTTCGGACGCGGCGATGCGCGCCCTCGAGCACGCCTTCCTCGACCGCCCGCAGCCGACCGTGCTGCTGCACTTCGGCGACCACCAGCCGTCCTTCAATGGCCTGATCCGCGACCTGCCGCGGCGGTTGCCGGCCGACCTGCAGCCGTACCGCGACTACCTCACCTACTACATGCTGAAGAGCAACTTCGCCGGGCCGCCGCTGCCGCAGTACCCGCTGCTCGACATCGCGTTCCTGCCCGGCCTGCTGCTACAGGCCGCCGGGGTGCCGGTCGACGCGTACTTCGCCGCGTCGACCGGACTGCGCGACCGCTGCGACGGCCGCTACGATGGTTGCGCGGTGCCGGGCCTGCTGGCGTCCTACCACGCTTGGACGATCGGGCGGCTGCACGTCTACCAGTGAGCGGTGGCGACGCGCCCTGCCGGGTGCGACCGGCAGCGGCAGTTTCCGCCGCGTCCGGGCAGCGGGGTCGGCCGCCGCGGCGGGCGTGGGCCGCATGCGCCGGACGCGGACGACGCTGGCAGGCGTCTTGCTTGCCTTCGGGCATGAACGAGCGCAAGCCCGAAGGCGGTGAAACCTCCGATCCAGGCCTGGAACAGCGCATGACCGACAGCGGCCTGTCGGATGGCACCCGGCGTTTCCTGCGCGATCTCCACGCGGCCGAGAAGCAGATCAACGAGGTGTTCGAGAAGGCGCATCGGGGCGGCGGACGCGAGGCGCAGCTGGGCGAAGCGTATCGCCGCATGTACGGCGCCGGTGACGCGTCGGCTCCGGTCACGCCGGTGCCACGGAAGGTTCGCACAACATGATTTAGGATCGCGGGCGATTCGCGTGGCTGTTCACGCGACGCCCGCTGAAGAGATCCGCATGTTCCGATCCCTGTCCCGTCTGCGCCCGGCCCTGCTGGGCAGCTGTCTGTCCCTGCTCGGCGCCTGTGCCAGCCAGCCCGCGTCCGCGCCGCGGGCGTCGGCGGCCGCGATCGCGGTGCCCGTCATCCAGCGTCCGCAGGGCGAGACGGCGGCGTGGTGGTTCCGCAGCGGCGCGGCGCAGGCGGCGCTCGCCTCCCGCGAGGCGAATGCGGATGGCCAGCGCGCGAAGAACGTGATCGTGTTCCTCGGCGACGGCATGAGCATCCCCACCATCGCCGCCGCGCACGTACTGGCCGGCGAGCGTGCCGGCGTGGACGGCGAGAGCTACCGGCTGAGCTTCGAGAAGTTTCCGTTCAGCGCGCTGAGCCGCACCTACGAGACCGACCAGCAGACGCCCGACTCGGCCGGCACCATGACCGCGATCATGAGCGGGGTGAAGACCCGCGCCGGCTACATCGGCGTGTCGCAGCTGCCGAAACGGCAGGACTGCGCCGGCAGCCGCGGGCAGGAGCTGGTCACCGCGCTGGAGCTGGCGGCCTCGGCCGGCATGGCCACCGGCGCGGTCACCACCACGCGGATCACCCACGCCACCCCGGCCGCCACCTACGGCCACCTGCCTGAGCGCAACTGGGAGGTGGACGCCGACCTCAGCGAGGCGGCGAAGGCCGCCGGCTGCAAGGACTTCGCCGCGCAGCTGATCGATTTCCCGGTCGCCGGCGGCCTCACCGTGGCGATGGGCGGCGGCCGCACCGAATTCATGCCGGCCGGCGCGGACGATCCGGAGTATCCGGCCAGCGTGGGCCAGCGCCTCGACGGCCGCGACCTGATCGGCGAATGGACCTCCAGGCATCCGGACGGCAAGTACGTGTGGAACGCCGCGCAGCTGAAGGCGCTGGATCTGGCGAAGACGCCGCGTCTGCTCGGCCTGTTCGAGCCCTCGCACATGAACTACGAGCACGAGCGCGCGCACGACAAGGCCGGCGAGCCCAGCCTGGCCGAGATGACCGCCAGCGCGATCGAAGTGCTGAAGCGCAACCCGAACGGCTTCTTCCTGATGGTCGAGGGCGGCCGCATCGACCACGCGCTGCACGCCGGCAACGCGTACCGCGCACTGGACGAGACGATCGCCTTCGCCGACGCGGTGCAGGCCGCGCTGCAGCACACCGACCCGGCCGACACTCTGATCGTGGTCACCGCCGACCACAGCCACACGATGACCTTCGCCGGCTACCCGCGTCGCGGCAATCCGATCCTGGGCAAGGTGACCGGCCATACCGACAGCTACGACGACGAAAGCGCGCCGGGCCTGGCGCGCGACGCCACCGGCCTGCCGTACACCACGCTGGGCTTCGCCAACGGCCCCGGCTATACCGGCGCCAGCGAACGGCAGCCGGAAGGCGGCAAACGCTACCCGCACAACCCGCGCGAGTACGGGGCGATCGGCAAGGGTCGGCCCGACCTGCGCCAGCTCGACACCACCGACCCGGACTACATGCAGGAAGCGGCCGTGCCGCTGAAGGCCGAGACGCACGGCGGCGAGGACGTGGCGATCTTCGCCAGCGGCCCCGGCGCCGCCGCGTTCCATGGCGAGCTGGAGCAGAACGTGATCTTCCACGTGATGGTGCAGCACGCGCCGCGGCTGCGCGCCGAGCTGTGCCGGCTCGGCAGCTGCAACGCGGACGGCGTGCCGGTGGATCGGCCGGACTGGCAGCGATGGCTGAAGCTCGGCTCCGCCGCGACCGCCACGGCGCTGTAAAGACCGCTACATACTCGGCCGGCAGAGTCGGCACCTCGCCCGTGCCGCCGCCGGTGGACGGCTGAGCTACGGCGAAATGTGCACGCCGACCGGCCTGCGCGCGATCGCGACCTATGCCGACGCGATCGGTCCGAACATCCGCGCGATCATCCCGCTGGCGAAGGACGGCACGTTAGGTGCGCCGACACCGCTGGTGCACGACGCGCACGCGGCGAAGCTGGAACTGCACCCCTACACGTTCCGCCCGGAGAACCATTTCCAGGCGAAGAACTTCTGGCAGGGCAGCGATCCGAAGACATTCAACGAGGCGGGCTCGATCGCCGAGATCCGCGCCTACCTCGATGCCGGCATCGACGCGTTCTTCACCGACGACCCGGCGATCGGGCGCAAGGCGCTCGACGGGCGCTGAGCGTCGGCCCGCGCGGGTTCGCGTGCACGCGGCGCCGAGTTCGCGCGACCGTATGGACGTTCATCCGAAAAGCTGACATTCGGCTGTAAGGCTCCCTACACAAAGCACGTCCATGCTTGTGCGTACGGTCGCTCAGAGCGGCCGCTCTCCCATTCCCCACATTGATGCCGTGGCTTCCCGCGATCGCGGGAGGCTGCACAGAGGATGCACGCGCATGTCCGTCAGCAAACGCTCTTGCCGCAGAACCGGTCTCGCCCTGGCGCTGTTCGCCGCGCTCAACGGTGTAGCGATCGCCGCACCGCTCGACAACGCCACACCGGCGGCAGGGCCGGATGCTACCGCCGACCAGGCCCGCACGCTGGAATCGGTGTCGGTGATCGGCCAGGGCGAGACGCGCCAGGTGCAGCGTGTCACCGCGAAGGACGTGGCCGTGCTGCCGGCCGGCACCAGCATCCAGAAGGTGTTGAACCGGATGCCTGGCGTGAACGTGCAGTCGAATGATGCGTTCGGCGCGAACGAGGAGTCGCAGACGATCAGCCTGCGTGGCTTCAACACCACCCGCCTGGGCTACACGCTGGACGGCCTGCCGCTCGGCGACAATGCCTACGGCAACTACAACGGCCTCAACATCAGCCGCGCGCTGATCGCCGAGAATTTCGGCGGCGCCGAGCTGGCGCAGGGCATTGGCGGGCTCGGCACGGCATCCACCAGCAACCTCGGCGGCTCGATCCAGTACTACTCGGACGATCCGGCGACGACATTCGGCGGCCGCTTCGGCCAGACCGTCGGCAGCGACAGCAATCGCCGCACCTATCTGCGCCTGGATACCGGCGACTGGCACGGCTTCTCGATGTATCTGTCCGGCATCCGCGCCACCGCCGACATGTGGGCACCGCCGAGTTCGCCGACCACCACGAAACAGTTCAACGCCAAGGCGGTGTACCAGTTCGACGGCGGCCGGATCACCGCATTCGCGGATACCTCGCGCACCTCGCAGGCCGATTACGCCTATCTCTCGAAGAGTGGCATGGCACGCGGGCTGGGCTGGGACTGGAACCTGTATGCGCCGGACTGGAAGCGCGCGCTCGCCGCGGCGTACTGTGCACCGGCGTACACCATCAAGGGCGTGAAGGATCCACGCTGCGCGTTTTCCGGCGGCGTCGACAACATCGACGATGCGTATTACCAGAGCCGCGCGCTGCGCAACGACGACCTGTACTACCTCGCCGGCGACTTCTTCCCCAGCGACGGCGTAACCGTGCATGCGCAGGTCTACCACCACGAGGACGCCGGCCAGGGCCACTGGTGGTCGCCGGGGCAGAAGTCGTATCCGGGCACGCCGCAGGAGCTGCCGATCTCGATCCGCAGCACCAACTACACGATCAACCGCACCGGCGGCATCGCCTCGCTGGCCTGGGAGCTGGGCGCGCATCATCTCGAAGGCGGCGTGTGGTACGAGCGGAACAACCACCACGTCGAACGCAATTTCTACTGGATCGGCGGCCCGATCAACGACGACACCTTCCTGGCCAACCCGAACCGCCGCCTGTTCAGCCAGGACTACGTGATCACCACCCGCCAGGCCTATCTGCAGGACAGCTTCAAGCTGTTCGACGACCGGCTCAGCGTGGATGTGGGCGTGAAGAGCCCGCACACCACGATGAGCGCGGTCGAGACGGCCGGCGTGGCGGTCGAGGCGCCGGTGGCGAACGGCGCGCTGAAGGCGGACAAGTCGCTGCTGCCGCAGCTCGGCCTCGGCTACAAGCTGGCCGCCGGGCAGGAAGTGTTCCTTTCGTATGCGAAGAACATCGCCGCCTTCCAGGGCGGTGGCGCCGGCGGCCCGCTGCAGGTGACGCAGGCCTCGTTCGACGCCAGCCGCGGCAACCTCAAGCCGGAGCAGTCGCGTACGATCGAGGGCGGCTATCGCATCACCCGGCAGGCGTTCGAGGCCTCCGTCGCGCTGTACGACGTGAAGTTCGACAACCGCCTGCTCTCGCTCAACCCGTGTTCGAGCATCCAGCAGGGCACCACCCCGGCCTGCACCACGCGCTTCTACAACGTCGGCGGCGTGAGCAGCCACGGTGCCGAGCTCACCTTCATCTGGAAACCGTTCGATCACGTCCAGTGGTACAACTCGGCCTCGTTCAACCGCTCCACCTACGACAACAACTACACGCAGAACGGTGCGCTGGTGCCTACCCGCGGCAAGATCACCGTCGATACGCCGCAGAAGATGCTGGCCAGCGAGATCAGCTGGCACGATGGCCCGTGGAACCTGAGCCTGCGCGGCAAGTACACCGGCCGCCGCTACTACACGTATACCAACGACCAGGGCTTCGGCGGCTACACCGCGTTCGACTTCGGCGCCGGCTACGACTTCGGCCCGGCCTGGTTCGCGAAGGACGTGCGGCTGTCGCTCAACGTCACCAACCTGACGGACCGCCGCTACGAGTCGAACCTCAGCGCGTTCGCCAATGGCGATCCGAAGGGTCGCCAGCTGGCGTTCCATGCCAGCGCGCCGCGGCAGGGCTTTCTCACGCTGGACGTGAAGCTCTGATGCGCAGCAGCCTGCATGCCGGCCTGGCGTTGTTCTCCAGCGCCTGCATCCAGGGGTTGCTGTCCGATCTGCTGTCCCGGCAGGCGCAAGGCTGCGTCTGCCGGACGACCCCTCCGCCACCGGAATCCGCAACCACTCCCGCTCCGTCATGGAACGTGGGCATGCAGGAAGGAATGCATCCATGAAAGTCTTATGCTGGCTCGTCTCCCTGCTGGTGACCGGAACGCTGGCCATGCCTCTCGCCGTGCACGCGAATGAAAAACCGCTGGCCGCGAAGGTGCTGGTGATCGGCCATCGCGGCGCCAGCGCGCTGCGGCCGGAACACACGCTGGCCTCTTACGGCAAGGCGATCGCCGACGGCGCCGACTTCATCGAACCGGACCTGGTGATGACGAAGGACGGCGTGCCGGTGGCGCGCCACGAGAACGAGATCGGCGGCACCACCGACGTGGCGGCGCATCCCGAGTTCGCCGCGCGCAGGACCACGAAGACGGTCGATGGCCAGGCTGTCACCGGCTGGTTCACCGAAGACTTCACGCTGGCCGAGCTGAAGACGCTGCGCGCACGCGAGCGCCTGCCGGAGCTGCGCAGCACGCAGTACGACGGCGCGTTCCAGATCCCGACACTGGACGAGATCATCGACTTCGTCGCCGCCGAGTCGGCGACGCAGGGGCGGCTGATCGGCATCATTCCGGAGATCAAGCACGGCACCTATTTCCAGAAGGCCGGCCTGCCGATGGAGGACCGCGTGCTGGCGATCCTCGACGCACACGCCTACACGCGCACGGCGCCGGTGGAGATCCAGTCGTTCGAGATCGCCAACCTCAAGTACCTGCGCGGCAAGCTCGGCAACGGTCACCGCAACATCCGCCTGCTGCAGCTGATCGACGACGCCGACCTGCGGCCGTACGACGTGGTTGCCGCCGGCGGCAAGCTGAGCTACGGCGAAATGTGCGCGCCGGCCGGCCTGCGCGCGATCGCGACCTATGCCGACGCGATCGGTCCGAACATCCGCGCGATCATCCCGCTGGCGAAGGACGGCACGTTAGGTGCGCCGACGCCGCTGGTGCACGACGCGCACGCGGCGAAGCTGGAACTGCACCCCTACACGTTCCGCCCGGAGAACCATTTCCAGGCGAAGAACTTCTGGCAGGGCAGCGATCCGAAGACATTCAACGAGGCGGGCTCGATCGCCGAGATCCGCGCCTACCTCGATGCCGGCATCGACGCGTTCTTCACCGATGACCCGGCGATCGGGCGCAAGGCGCTAGACGGGCGCTGAGAGGTTGTGAGTTTTTCAACCTCGTGAGCGAGTCCGGGCATGTACCGGACTCGCGATTGAAGAAAACCACAGGAGGTGGTTTTCTTCACAAGCTCTGAGCGAATCCGCTGTGGCGCTGTCATGAGGGTGCAGTGGCACGGGCCGAGCATGACGGTTCCTTCGCCGCTTTCTGGAACCTGCATGCGCCGTCTGCTGTTCGTGTTGTCCTTCGTGCTGCTCGCCTGGCTGCCCGCCATGCGCGCGGCGGCGGCGCCACTGCTGCTGATCTCGATCGACGGCCTGCGCCCGATCGACGTGCTGCAGGCGCACCAGCGCGGATTCAAGCTGCCGAATCTCGGAGCGTTCCTGCAGCGCGGCGCCCATGCCGACGGCGTGCGCGGCGTGCTGCCCACGCTGACCTATCCCAGCCACACCACGTTGATCACCGGCGTGTCGCCGAACCGGCATGGCATCGGCGGCAACCTCACCTTCGATCCCGTCAACAAGAATCAGCAGGGTTGGTACTGGTACGCCAGCGACATCCGCGTACCGACGTTGTGGGATGCCGCGCACGCCGCAGGCCTGACCACCGCGAACGTGCACTGGCCGGTGAGCGTGGGCGCGCCGGTGGACTGGAACCTGCCGCAGATCTGGCGCACTGGCACGGCCGATGACCGCAAGTTGCTGGGTGCGCTGGCCACGCCCGGCCTGCTGCCGGCGATGGAGAAGGAGCTCGGTCCCTATGCCGACGGCATCGACGAGAGCCTGGCTGGCGACGAGACGCGCACGCGCTTCGCGGTGAAGTTGCTTGAAACGCACAAGCCGGATTTCATGACGGTGTATCTCACGGCGCTCGATCACGAACAGCACGCCAGCGGGCCGGACACGCCGGCGTCGCGGGCGGTGCTGGAACGTATCGACGGCCTGATCGGCGAACTGGTGGCCGCCGCGCAACAGGTGCATCCGGATGGCGTGGTGGCGGTGGTCTCCGATCACGGATTCCTGCCCGTGCAGCAGGACGTGAATCTGTACCAGCCCTTCATCAAGGCGGGTCTGGTCACGTTCAAGAATGGTGCGGTGACGGACTGGCAGGCCATGCCATGGAATGACGGTGGCAGTGTGGCCATCGTGCTGCACGATCCCGCCAACGCGAGCGTCAAGGCACGGGTGGCGGCGCTGCTCGACCAGCTGCAGCACGATCCCGCGTATGGCATCGATCACGTGCTTGAGCATGCGCAGCTGGTTGCGCGGGGCGGCACCGCGCAAGCCGAATGGTTCGTGCTGTTCAAACCGGGCTACGAGATGGCGATCAAGCCGGATACGCCGCTGCCTGCCGCCAGTCATTATCGCGGCATGCATGGTTACGACCCGTTGCTGCCGCAGATGCGCTCGACCTTCCTGCTGGCCGGCAAGGGCGTGCCTGCGGGCAGGGACCTCGGCGAGATCGACATGCGCGATATCGCGCCGACGCTGGCGCGACTGCTGGGTGCGCGCCTGCCCCAGGCGCAGGGCAAGGCACTGCCGGTCGCCACGCACTGATGCGATTCCGGTTGCCTTGGTGTGCCCGTTTTGCGTCGTTTCAAACGCCATCCAAATGACGAATGACATGTCGTCGTAAGACGGGCTTCATGAAGTGCGTTCACACTTGCATGGATCGCCGCCTGGGTGGGGTGCGGGCGGTTTCCTCAACACGATAGTCGCGGCGCTCCGCGGAGGCGGACTGCTGCGCGAAGGATATTCACGCATGTCCGTACAAATGATCTCGACCCGCAAGACCGGTCTCGCGCTGGCACTGCTTGCGGTTCTGCATGGCGGTGTCGCATGGGCCACCAGCGCGGATGCGCCGGCGCCGGCCGCCAACCCGGCCGCGACGGCGGGTACGGCGGAATCAGGCAGCACCAAGACGCTGGAGGCCGTCTCGGTGATTGGCCAGGGCGAGTCGCGCCAGGTGCAGCGCATCACTGCCGTGGACCAGAAGATCCTGCCCCCGGGCAGCAGCCCGCTGAAGGTGCTGCAGAGCAAGCCGGGCGTGCATTTCGAGTCGGCCGATCCGTTCGGCAACTACGAGTGGTCCACCCGCATCAGCCTGCGCGGCTTCAACCAGAACCGGCTCGGCTTCACGCTGGATGGCATTCCGCTGGGCAACATGAGCTACGGCAACAACAACGGCCTGCATGTCAGCCGTGCGCTGATCGCCGAGAACCTCGGCGGCGCCGAGCTCGCCGAAGGTATCGGCTCGCTCGGCACCGCATCGGTCAGCAATCTCGGCGGTGCGGTGCAGTTCTTTTCGTCCGATCCTTCGCCCGAGTACGGCATCACCGTGTCACAGGGTTTTGGCAGCGACAGTGCGCGCCGTACCTACGCGCGGCTGGACACCGGCGAGCACAACGGCTTTGCCATGTACCTGTCCGGCGCCTACAGCGACGTGAACAAGTGGAAGGGCAAGGGCAGCCAGACGCAGCGGCAGTTCAACGGCAAGGCAACCTACGACTTCGGCGACAACCATGTCGGCGCATTGCTCACCACCTCCAGCCGTGACGAAACCGACTACCAGGATCTCTCGCTGGGGCTGCAGAAGCGCCTGGGCTGGAACTGGGACAACCTCGCGCCCGACTGGAACCGCGCGGTGGCGGTAGCCACCCAGTATCAGACGACGGGTACCGCTTCCAACGGCGGGATCACCACCGTGGACGACGCTTATTACGACGCACGCGGCCTGCGCGACGACACCATCGCGAGCGTGTTCGGCGACTTCGCGCTGACCGACGGCGTGCGCCTGAAGGCGACCACGTACTATCACAACAATCGCGGCCAGGGCCATTGGTTCACGCCGTACCAGGTGTCCTACCCGGGCACGCCGCAGCAGACGCCGATCTCGATCCGCACCACCGAATACGGCATCGATCGCGGCGGCATCACGGCTGCACTCAGCTGGGATATCGGCAACCATCATCTCGAGGGCGGCTTCTGGTACGAAGACAGCAACCACAGCGTGCAGCGCAACTACTACTTCATCACGGGCCCGCTGGACGACACCTTTTTCCTGCGCAATCCGAACCTGCGCCTGTTCCACCAGCACTACGAAACCACCACCCGCCAGTTCTACCTGCAGGACAGTTTCAAGCTGCTGGACGACCGCCTCAGCGTCGATGTGGGCTTCAAGGCGCCGGATACCAAGATCACCGCGGTGGCACTGCCCGGCACGGTCAGCTATGGCACCGCCAGAAGCTATGCGAACGGACAACTGGTGGCGAAGAAAAATTTCCTGCCGCAGATCGGCGCCAGCTACAAGCTCGGCGGCGGCTACGAGCTGTTCGGCTCCTACGCCAAAAACATCGCCGCGTTCCAGGCCGGCATCACCGGCCCGCTGGCGACCACCCAGCTGGCCTACAACACGTTTGGCAAGCGGCTGAAACCGGAGCAATCGCGCACGTTCGAGGGCGGCCTGCGCAGCGTGACCGACAGCTACGAAGCCTCGCTGGCGCTGTATGACGTGAAGTTCGACAACCGATTGCTGGTGATCTCGCAGTGCGCCGGCATCGTCGGTTGCGCCAGTGCGTACGCCAACGTGGGTTCGGTGAGCAGCCGCGGCGCCGAGCTGGCGGTCAATTTCAAGCTGTCGACCGAACTGCACTGGTCGAACTCGCTGTCGTACAACCGCTCGCGCTACGACTCCGACTACCTCAACGGCACCACCGTGGTGCCGACCAAGGGCAAGACCGTGGTGGACAGCCCGAAGCAGCTGTTCTTCTCGACGATCGCGTGGACGCCGGGTCCGTGGGACCTGCGCCTGTCGGCCAACTACACCGGCAAGCGCTATTACACCTATACCAATGATGCGTCGGTGCCCTCGTTCTGGCTGTTCAACGCGGAGGCCGGTTACGATTTCGGCAAGCTCGGCTATGCGCAGGATCTGAAGCTGGCGCTCAACGTGACCAATCTGGCGGACAAGCGCTATTTCGGCACGATCGGCTCGAACGGCTTCGTCGCCAATGATCCGACCGGCGAATTCCAGACTCTGCTGGCCGGCGCGCCGCGCGCGGTGATGCTGACTGGCACGCTGAAGTTCTGACCGGTATCAGGTGAGTCTCCGGCCCCGCCACACGGACGTGGCGGGGCTTGGTTATGATCGGTACCTGGTGAGTACCGGGTAGTTCGCATGGCCTCCCTGTCTTCTCGTGTCTCGCGTGGCGATCGGCCACGCTGGCTGATCGTCGCGGTCCTGTGCGCCGCGACTGCGGCCATCGCGGGCGGCCTGGTGTTTTCGCAGGATCCGGCCAGCCCGTGGCGCTGGCTGCACTGGGCCTGCAAGCCGCTCACCACGGCGTTGATTTTCCTGCTGGCATGGCGTGCGCTACCGGCGCTGTCGGCGCACTATCGGCGCTGGATACTGGCCGGCGTCGCCTGTTCCCTGGGCGGCGATGTCTTTCTGATGTTGCCGCAGGATCTGTTCATGCCAGGGCTGCTGGCGTTCCTGCTCGGCCATCTGTGTTTTCTCGCGGCGTTCCTCGGCGACAGTCGTTTCGCCGCGCGGCCATGGGTGCTGCTGGCCAGTCTCGGCTACGGCGCGCTCAACCTGTGGTTGCTGTGGGATTCGATCGCGGTGGCGCTGCGGCTGCCGGTGATCGTCTACGTGATCGTGTTGGCCAGCATGGGTGGCCAGGCCGCGGCGCGTGCGCTGACATTCGCCCGGCGCGGCGATCCGCACACACGCAGCGCCATGCTGGCGGCCGGCGGCGCACTGGTGTTCATGCTCAGCGACAGCCTGCTGGCGTGGAACCGTTTCCACGGCGCGATTCCGCTGGCCACGCTATGGGTGCTGGCGACGTATTATCTGGCCTTGTGGTGGATCGCGCGCTCGGTGCAGCGCGACGACATCATGCTTCAGGCAGGCACGATCGAGGCAGGTGCAGCGAAGTGAATACGCAGGAACTCATCATCACCTGGGCCACGCCGGTGTTCTTCCTGTTGATCGGGATCGAGCTGCTGGTGGCGAAGTGGCGCGGGCGCGACGCCTACGCCAGCAACGACGCGATCAACAGCATCGGGCTGGGCGTGATCTCGCAGCTGGTCGGCGTGTTCGGCAAGCTGCTGACGATCGGCATCTACGCCTGGTGCGTCGGGCGCCTGGCGCTGTTCGCGCTGCCGGCGGACAACCTGCTGGTATGGGCCGGCGCGCTGCTGCTGTACGACTTCTGCTACTACTGGCTGCACCGCTGCGGGCACCGGGTGAACATATTGTGGGCCGCGCACGTGGTGCACCACCAGAGCGAGCGCTACAACCTGTCCACCGCGCTGCGCCAGACCGGCAGCGGCGTGCTGCTGGGCTGGCTGTTCTACCTGCCGCTGGCCGTGCTCGGCGTACCGCTCAAGGTGTTCGTGGTGGTGGCGCTGATCGACCTGCTGTACCAGTTCTGGGTGCACACCGAGCAGATCGGCCGGCTCGGCTGGTTCGACCGGGTGTTCTGCTCGCCGTCCAACCATCGCGCCCACCACGCGGTGAACGACCGCTACCTCGATCGCAACTACGGTGGCATCCTGATCGTGTGGGACCGCCTGTTCGGCAGCTTCGTCGAGGAGGACGACAGCGATCCGCCGGTGTACGGCACGCGCTCGCCGCTGCGCAGCTGGAATCCGCTGTGGGCGAACGCCGAGGTGTACTGGCATAGCGCGGTGGACGCGTGGCATGCGCGGCGCTGGCGCGACAAGCTGCTGGTATGGCTGAAGCCGCCGGGCTGGCGCCCGGCTGACGTGGCGGCGCGCTATCCGAAGCCGGATTTCGTGATGCCCGGCGAACGCTTCGATCCGCCGCTGTCGCGGCCGCTGAAGCTTTACGTGCTGGCGCAGTTCGCGCTGCTGCTGGGCATGACCACGCAGTTTCTCGGCATGGCCGGCACGGCCGGCCTGTCGGAACTGCTGCTGTATGCGATCTACCTGGTTGCCGGCCTGTGGGTGCTCGGCGCGCTGATGGAAGGCCGGCGCTGGGCGCCGTGGGCGGAAGCCGTGCGCGTGCTGGCTACCGCCACGGTGCCGCTGCTCAGCGGGTGCTGGTTCGGCGTCCCGCATCTGGACGGCCGGATCGCGCTGGCGATCGCGCTGGTGTTCGCACTCAGTGCGATCGCCCTGCCATGGCTGCGCCCGTCGCCGGCCGGCGACGGGCGTGGCCGTCGTCGCCCGCTGAACCCGCAACCGCCTCGCCGCGGTAGGGCGGGCACCGCCCGCCACCTTTAGCCGGGAACAGGCAGCCGGCGGGCGGTGCCCGCCCTACCGGGCCGCGCGGACCTTCGGCGAGGGCCGTGCTGCACCGCGCTGGGTGCCTGCGAGCGCATTCGCTATGATCGCCGCTTGTTTGACTCAGGGGCGGGCGATGGGATTCTTCAGCAAGCTGGTGCGCCACAAGACGGTCGAGCAGTTGCAGGCGGAGGCCGGCACGCGTGGCGATTTCCGCCGCGTGCTGGGCTTGTGGCAGCTCACCGCGATCGGCATCGGCGGCATCATCGGCGTCGGCATCTTCGTGCTGGCCGGACAGCAGGCGGCGATGAACGCCGGTCCGGCGGTGGCGCTCAGCTTCCTCATCGCCGGCATCGGCAGCGCCTGCGCCGCGCTGTGCTACGCCGAGTTCGCCGGGCTGATCCCGGTCACCGGCAGTGCCTACACCTACGGCTACGCGGTGCTCGGCGAGTTCGCGGCCTGGATCATCGGCTGGGACCTGCTGCTGGAATACGCGCTGGTGGTGGCGGTGGTGGCGATCGGCTGGTCCGGCTACGTGCAGGTGCTGCTGAACTCCGCCGGCGTGCACCTGCCGGAGTGGGCGCAGCAGAGCATGAGCGCGCAGACCATGGAGTACTACCTGCAGCAGGTCTTAGGCATGTACGGCTCCGGCGCCATCGCCGCGCCCAGCGACGGCCACCGCTTCAACGTGATCGCCGCCGCGGTGTCGCTGGCGGTGGCGCTGCTGCTGACCGTGCGCACCGAGTGGGGCGCGCGCTTCAACACGCTGGTGGTGGCGATCAAGGTGATCGGCGTGCTGCTGGTGGTCGGCGTGGGCGTGTTCTACATCGACACCGCGAACTGGCATCCGTTCGTGCCGCCGCGGGTGGTCGACGCCGCCACCGGCATCGGCCACTTCGGCTGGCAGGGCGTGCTGACCGGCGCCAGCGTGGTGTTCTTCGCGGTGTTCGGCTACGACACGCTGACCACCGCGGCGGAGGAATCGAAGCACCCGCAGCGCGATCTGCCGCGGGCGGTGCTGCTGTCGCTGGCGATCGCGATGGTGCTGTATCTCGCAGTGTCGCTGGTGCTCACCGGCATCACCCACTACAGCAAGCTGGGCGGCGAAGCCTCGGTGTCCGACGCGTTCGAGTCGATCGGCCTGCACTGGCTCAGCGTCACCATCGCGGCGGCGGCGGTGGTTGGCGTGACCAGCGTGCTGTTCGCGTTCATGCTGGGCGCGGCGCGGATCTGGTTCGCGCTGGCCCGCGACGGCCTGCTGCCGGCATGGTTTGCCAGGGTCAGCCCACGCTTCGGCACGCCGGCGCGGCCGACCCTGATCCTGGGCCTGTTCACCGCGCTGGTCGCCGGCCTGCTGCCGATCGGCGAGGTGGCCGAGCTGGTCAACATCGGCACGCTCAGCGCCTTCATCATCATCTGCGCCTCGATCATGCTGCTGCGCGTGCGCCGGCCGGAACTGCAGCGCAACTTCAGGACCCCGGCGGTCTGGTTCACCGCGCCGCTGGGCATTGTGTTCTCCGCCGCGCTGATCTATGGCCTGCCGTGGATCACCTATGAGCGCTTCATCGTCTGGATGGCGCTGGGTTGCGTAATTTATTTCGCCTACGGCATCCGACGCAGCCGGCTGGGGCAGGGCTGATCAGCAGCAGTCGGGATTGCTGACCACGCGGTCGCGGCCCTCGCGCTTGGCCTGGCGCATCGCCTGATCGGCGCGGGCCAGCAGGGTTTCGATGACCTCGTCGGCGTGGTCGCGTTCGGCCACGCCGATGCTCACGGTCAACGGGCCGTCCGGGCGCAGGATCTCGTGTATCGACTGACGCAGCTGCTCTGCGCGTACTTCGGCCTGCTGCAGGTCGAGGCCGGGCAGCAGCATCGCGAACTCCTCGCCGCCGATGCGGCCGATCAGGTCGCCCGGGCGCATCTGCCGGCGTATTATCGAGGCCAGCGCGACCAGCGCCGCGTCCCCCGCGGCGTGGCCGTGGTTGTCGTTGAGCGACTTGAAGTGGTCGGCGTCCAGGTAAAGCACGCACGCCGGCTGCTGCCGTCGACGGATATCGCCCAGCGCGAGCCGCGCCAGCTCCAGGAAGCGGTTGCGCACCAGCAGGCCGGTGAGGCCATCGGTGTTGACCTGCTCGCGCAGCTGGCGTTCCAGCCGGAACTGCTCGAACAGGGTGCGGGCCATGAATGCGCGCAGCACCGTTGACAGCACAATCGCGATCGCCATGTAGACCAGGTACTGGAGGACCTGCACGTTGTCGGTGCCGCCGAACAGCAGCACCGGCAACGGGCCCAGTGCGCACAGCAGCATGGCGGCGAGGAAATCCCAGCGACCCAGCCAGATCACCGACGAGGCCACCGGCAGCAGCAGCCCGGGCAGCACTACGGACTGCCGGTGCACGTCATCCACGCCGTTGAGGTTGATGCCGATCTCCAGCAGCACGACGCACAGCAGGGTCAGCGCGCTGAGCAGGCGCGGCTGCCGCACATGCCGGGTCGACGAGACTACCGGCAGCAGCGGCAGCAGCGGCGCGAGGCGCAGCCACAGCGGCAGCGACGAGTGGTGCAGCAGGGTACTGGCGATGACCGCTACCAGATAGGCAAGCGCGCCCACCAGCATCAAGGCGTGGATCATCGGCCCCATCTGCTGCGCCAGATAATGGCTGTACTCGCGGCGTTGCTCCGTATCGTCGGCTTTCCGGAGGTGCTTGAACAAGACGTGCATGCGGGTTCTGTCGGGTAGAGGCTGGGAGACTCAACCCAAGCCGAGCAAGATGGATGCCAGACTCCGGCCAGCGGCCGAAGCGGGTTCATGCGCGAGCCATGCGCGTGACCTTCGGCAGGGGTGAAGCCCGGCGTTGCCGGTCTAGCATCGACGCCTCGGATTCCTGCTGCGACACGGGTTCCCCGAGGCTGTATGGCCTGGGCGGCCTCTCGCCGCGGGGTCCCCGGCCCGCCTGACAGGCGCCCATTTCCCTCCCGGAGAACGCATTGAAAGCCACCCGCCTCGCTTCCGTCCTTGCCGCTGCCGCCCTCGGCCTGGCCAGTTTCGCGGCCCTTGCCGATGTCCCTGCGCCGCGGGATGTGCCGTATCAGGGCACCTTGAAGATCAAAGTGGACGCTACCGACGTGGCGCGCAGGATCTTCCGCGTGCACGAGGTGATTCCGGCACAGCCGGGGCCGTTGACCCTGCTTTATCCGCAGTGGCTGCCCGGCAACCATTCGCCGAACGGCACGATCGACAAGATGGCCGGGCTGGTGGTGAAGGCGAACGGCCAGGTGCTGCCGTGGACGCGCGACCCGCTGAACGTCTACGCGTTCCACGTCGACGTGCCGCAGGGTGCCAGCGGGGTGGAGGTCGAGTTCCAGTTCCTGTCGTCACAGGACCAGCGCCAGGGCCGCGTGGTGATGACGCCGGAGATGCTCAACCTGCAGTGGAACTCGGTGACGCTGTATCCGGCCGGTTACTTCGCCCGCCAGATCAACACCGAAGCCAGCGTGAGGCTGCCCGCCGGCTGGCAGGCCGGCACCGCGCTGGAAGTGGCCTCGAAGGATGGCGACACGCTGAACTTCAAGCCGATCAATTACGACGACCTGGTCGATTCGCCGATCTATGCCGGCAAGTACTTCAAACGCATCGACCTGGATCCGGGCGCCAAGGCGCCGGTGCACATGAGCATCGTGGCCGACGACATGAAGTACCTGGAGATCAAGCCGGAGCAGATCGAGCCGTTCCGGAACCTGGTCCAGCAGATGTACAAGATGTACGGCGCGCATCACTACGACCACTACGATTTCCTGGTCTCGCTCAGCGACAAGATGAGCGGCAATGGCCTCGAGCATCATCGCTCCAGCGAGGACGGCACCTCGGCCGACTTCTTCACCGAGTGGAAGAAGAACGCGCTGGGCCGCGATTTGTTCTCGCACGAGTTCAACCATTCCTGGGACGGCAAGTACCGCCGCGGCGCGGATCTCGCCACGCCGAACTTCAACGTGCCGATGAGCGACACCCTGCTGTGGGTCTACGAAGGCCAGACCCAGTTCTGGGGCCAGGTGATGGCCGCGCGTTCGGGCCTGTGGGACGCCGATCAGGCGCACGACATGTGGGCCTTCACCGCCGCCGCCTACGACAGGGGCCGCCCCGGCCTGGCCAGCTTCCGCAACGTGCAGGACACCACCAACGACCCGATCATCGCGCAGCGTCGCCCGTTGCCGTACCGCAACTACCAGGGCAGCGAGGACTACTATTCGGCCGGCCAGATGATCTGGCTCGACGTCGATGGCCAGCTGCGCGAGCTGAGCGGCGGCAAGAAGAGCATCGATGACTTCGGCAGGGCGTTCTTCGGCATGGAGAGCGGCAAGTGGGACGTCAACACCTACACCTTCGAGGACGTGGTCAAGACGCTCGACGAGATCGCGCCGTACGACTGGGCGAAGTACCTGCGCACGCGCCTCGATGGCCATGGTCCGCTGATCGGCGGCATCGAGTCGCACGGCTGGAAGCTGGTCTACACCGACAAGCCGTCCGAGGCGGTGAAGGCGATCGAGGCGCGCCGGCACAGCGTCGACCTCACCTATTCGCTGGGCGTTTCCATCGGCAAGGGTGGCAGCATCAGCGACGTACTGTGGGACGGCCCCGCGTTCAAGGCCGGCCTGTCGCCGAGCATGACGGTGATCGCCGTCAATGGTCGCGACTATGACGCCGACGCGCTCAAGGAAGCGGTGACCGCCTCGGCCAAGGACAGGAACCAGCCGGTCGAGCTGCTGGTGAAGAACTTCGACGAGTACAGGACCATCCGCATCGATTACCACGACGGCCTGAAATACCCGCACCTGGTACGCGACACCCGCAAGCCCGACACGCTGACCGCGCTGCTCAAGGCCCGCTGAAGCCCGCCGCGATCCCCTCTCCCGAGCCGGGAGAGGCCGGGGTTGAGCATGCGTGCGGGGCGGGGTGCCACATGCCGCTGCGCCGCGCATGCCCCCCGGCGGCAACTCCGCTATACTGCGCTCCCCGCGGCACCGGCCTTCGGCCGGCCTGCCGCGCGGCCTTGCATGCGCCCGTAGCTCAGCTGGATAGAGTACTGCCCTCCGAAGGCAGGGGTCGTGGGTTCGAATCCCGCCGGGCGCACCATTCTTTTTCCGGACGGACCGGCGCAGCCATGACGGATGTGCCGGCGCATCGTGCGTGGAGCGGCGTGCCGCGTGTCATGGCACGCACCACCTGGTAAAACATCCGCCAGATGCGGTGCTGAAGGCCCTGCAGCAACGGTTGGACGCCCGCCCGGAAGGATCGATCGAAAGGAAGTATCAGAACATCGGCGGCGCAATGAAGTCGGGCATCCCGGGCGCGCATTGACGGCTCGATGCGGCCAGTCTCCTTGCCCGATGCGGTCGGGTTGGCCGCGCAGGTCATGCCCGCCGTTGCCCGCGCGTTCCGGAATCCGTGCGCCGTCGCCCCATGGCGAGCAACCGACCTTCGCACCGGTGAAGGGAAATGAGCAACGGAAGAACGCCGACTGGCGCCGCCGTGCTCACCCCTCTCCATTCGCTTCCCGCTATCCCGCTCAGCTCTTCCTGATCTCGAAATCCTGCTTCGCCACGGATTTGCCGTCCAGCGAGATCTCCACGCGGTATTTGCCCTCGGGCCACAGGTCGGGGTTCTGCACCTTGAACGTGGTGATGGCGGGACCGTCGGTGGCGATGGATTGGCTGATGCTGCTGACCAGCTGGCCCTGGCCTTCCAGGTAGCTCCACTTCGCGTTGAGCGTGGCGCCGCCGGTGCTGCCTTCGGTGGCGACGCTGGCGTAGATGGTCTTGTCGCTGGTGGCGAAACGGTTGCCGGGGCGGGTCACCTTGTATTCGGCGTTCACCGCGCTGCCCAGGGTCAGTTTGGCCACGGTGAGCGGTGCGGGCGGCGGTGTTACCGGGGTGCTGGGCGCGACGTCGCCGGTATGGGTGGCGGTGGCGGCGGCGGCCGCCGGTTGCGCGGCGGTGGCGGCCGGAGCCGGTGCGGGAGCGGCGGCGGTACGGGTCGGAGCGGGCGCACCGGCCGGCGGCGTGGCCGGTTCGTTCTTGCCGCAGGCACTGAGCAGCAGGGCGGCAAGGGCGGCGCTCAACAGTGCGGTGTTGCGCATGGGACGTGTCATGGAAACTCCTGGCTCGGTCGCAGACGGATGCCATCCGTGGCGACTGCCGCAGCGCCGTCCGGGCGCGTTGGTCAGGCCACCGAGGCTAGCGCCATCGATCTGAAGCGAGGATTACCGAGCGGCTTTCAGGTGCTGCGCTTTCACGCGCCGGCGACGCGCGGTGCGGAATGCCGGCGATGGTTCCGCCGCTACTGGCGCACCGTGCGCGGATTGCCGGGGGTGGCCGGCGTGCTGCTGCGGAACGGGTTGATGTCCAGTCCGCCGCGGCGGGTGTAGCGCGCGTACACGCTGAGCTGCCGCGGCGCGCAGCGCTGCGTCAGGTCGACGAAGATGCGCTCCACGCACTGCTCGTGGAATTCGTTGTGGGTGCGGAACGAAACCAGGTAGCGCAGCAGCCCGGCGTGGTCGATCGGCGCGCCGCGATAGGCGATCTGCACGCTGCCCCAGTCGGGTTGGCCGGTGACCGGGCAGTTCGAGCGCAACAGGTGCGAGAGCACGGTTTCGGCCACCGGCGTCGCGCCGGTGTCGGCCTGCAGGAAATCGGCCTGCGGCGGCCCGTAGTGGTCGATGGCGATGTCCTGCTGGTCGAGCAGATGGCCGTCCAGATCGATGACGGGCAGCGCGTCGGCGCGCGTGTCCCGCAATTGCACACCGACCACCGCGCCGGCCGCCGCGGAGAGGTCGTGGGTCAGGGTGGCGGCCAGCGCGGCGGCATCGGCGATGCGCTCCTGCGCGAAGCCGTTCAGGTACAGCTTGAACGACTTCGATTCGATGATCTGCGGCGACAGCGCCGGCACGCGGAACTCGGCCATCGCCACCTGCGGCTTGCCACGCAGGTCCAGCCACGACAGCTCGTAGGCGTTCCAGATGTCCACGCCATGAAACGGCAGCGTCTTGGCGATGCCGATCTCCGCGCGTTTCTCGGCGCGCGGGATCGGGAACAGCAGGCTCGGGTCGTAGCGGTCGGTGTAGACGGTGTCCTTGCCGAGCGGGGAGTGTTCGGGGGTGCTCATGCGGTGGAGTTTACCGCGTCCTTCAAGATCCACCGGATCGCTCGGGGAGCGTGCCGCGATCTACACGTTCACCATGTGCATCATCGCGTCGGCGTAGCGGTTGCCGGTGGCGGCGTCGGGCGGAAAGACCGCGTCGATCGCGTCGAGCTCGGCTGCGCCCAGCTGCACGTCGAGGGCACCGAGATTCTCGTCCAGCCGGCTGCGCTGGCGCGTGCCGGGGATCGCCAGCACGTCGTCGCCCTGCGCCAGCACCCAGGCCAGCGCCAGCTGCGCGGGCGAGCAGCCCTTGTCGGTGGCGAGCGACTTCACCTGCTCGACCAGCCGCAGGTTGCGGGCGAAGTTGTCGCCCATGAAACGCGGGCTGCTGCGCCGGTAGTCGTCGGCGTCGAAGTCGTCCGGCGAACGGATCGCGCCGGTGAGGAAGCCGCGGCCCAGCGGCGAGTAGGCGACCAGGCTGACGCCGAGGCGGCGGCAGGCGTCGAGCATGCCGTTGCCCTGAGGGTCGCGCGTCCACAGCGAGAACTCACTCTGCAGCGCGGCGATCGGATGCACCTTGCAGGCGCGCTCCAGGGTGGTGCCGGAGGCTTCGCTCAGGCCGAGATGGCGCACCTTGCCCGCGGCAACCAGTTCGGCCATCGCGCCGACGGTTTCCTCGATCGGCACGGTCGGGTCGACACGGTGCTGGTAGTACAGGTCGATGCGGTCGATGCCCAGCCGTTTCAGGCTGGCATCGCAGGCGACGCGCACGTACTCCGGGCGGCCGTTGACGCCGCGTGCGGCCGGGTTGTCCGGGTCGCGCACGATGCCGAACTTGGTGGCGACGAAGGCTTGTTCGCGGCGGCCCCTGAGCGCCTTGCCCAGCAAGACCTCGTTGGTGTGCGGGCCGTACATGTCGGCGGTGTCGAGCAGGTTGACGCCGCGATCCAGCGCGTGGTGGATGGTGGCGATCGACTCGGCGTCGTCGTGGGCGCCGTAGAACGCGCTCATGCCCATGCAGCCGAGGCCGAGGGCGGAAACCTCGGGACCATTCTTTCCAAGAGTGCGGGTCTGCATCAGGTGGCTCCGGTGGGTGAAGGTGGGTGCATGGTGCGCCGTGACGGTCGTCGGATAAATGCTCAATGATGGCTATCACCATTCAATTGAAGACAACAATCGCGATGGATAGGCTCGAAGCCATGCGGCTGTACGCGCGGATCGTCGAACTGGGCAGCTTCACCGCCGCCGCGGACGAACTGAACCTGCCGCGTGCCACCGTCACCCACGCGATCAAGCGCCTGGAGGCGCGGCTGGGCGCGCAACTGCTGCAGCGAACCACCCGCCGCGTGCGCGCTACCCGCGACGGCGAGACCTATTACGGCCATTGCCTGCGCCTGCTCGCCGACGTGGACGAGGTCGAGACGGATTTCCGCGAGGCGCGGGTGCAGCCGAAGGGCCGCCTGCGCATCGACCTGCCGGCGTCGCTGGCGCGCCTGCTGGTGATTCCCGCGCTGCGCGATTTCTTCGCGCGGTTCCCGCAGATCCAGCTGGACATCGGCACCGGCGACCGCTTCGTCGACCTGGTGCGCGAGGGCGTGGATTGCGTGCTGCGCATCGGCGAACTGGGCGATTCGGGCATGGTCGGCCGCCGCGTGGCGATGCTGGGGCAGGTGACCGTGGCCAGCGCCGCCTACGTGCGTCGGCACGGCCTGCCCGATTCGCTGGCCGCACTGCAGGACGGCCACTTGGCGGTGAGCTGGATTTCGCCGACCACCCACCGGGCCGAGCCGCTGGAGTTCATGGTTGGCCGCAAGCGGCGCGAAGTCGCGCTGCCGGGCTGCGTCAGCGTCAGCGGCGTGGATGCCTACCTCGGCTGCTGCGAAGCCGGCCTGGGCATTGCGCAGATGCCGCATTACCGCATCGCCGATGCACTGAAGGATGGCAGGCTGCGCGAGATCCTGCCGGCGCACCCGCCGCCGTCGTTGCCGATGACCATCCTGTACCCGCAGCAGCGGCAGATGCCCGCCCGGTTGCGCGTGTTCGTCGACTGGCTGGTGGAGCTGACGGCGGCGCAGCGTTGATGCCTGTGGCTGGTGAACTCTCGGGCTTGCGAAGCTTCTGCTCCTCCCCCTGCGTTGCAGGGGGAGGAGTAATCAGGATGCGCGCGGCGGGCCGGGGCGTGGCGCGCTGGT
Organism: Rhodanobacter sp. GW835-FHT13D09; assembly: GCF_058793995.1. NCBI lineage: Bacteria > Pseudomonadati > Pseudomonadota > Gammaproteobacteria > Lysobacterales > Rhodanobacteraceae > Rhodanobacter > Rhodanobacter sp. GW835-FHT13D09. The sequence goes on from NZ_JBXAGL010000006.1 coordinate 198,421, forward strand.
GCCCAGGGTATCGCTGGTCAGCGGGGCGCCGGCGGTGAGCAGGGCGCCGCGCTGCTCGGCCAGCGGCAGGCGCAGCATGCAATCCTCGAAGCCGGCCAGTTTCCGGAATACCGGCAGTGCCTGCACCTGCGCCACCAGCGCGGCCGTCAGCGGCCAGCGCCCGGCATCGATTGCGTAGCGCACGAACGAAGCGGTGCGGAAGAAGCTGGCGATGCTGATGTCGGCGATCGACAGCGTGCCGAACACGAAGCCGTCGTCCGGCAGCTGCGTTTCCAGGTAGTCGAGCGCGGCGGGGATCTCCACCTCGCGCGCATGCTGCACCACCGTCTCGTTGGGCGCCTCGCCGAAGATGTGGCGCTTGATCGCCAGCTGGTTGAACAGCCGCCAGACCAGCCCGTCGGCCAGCCGGGTGTCGGCGTATTCCTCCAGCCAGCGGGCGCGGGCGCGGTCGGCGATGTCGCGCGGGTAGAGCGAGGGCGTGGGCTGCCGGTCCTCCAGGTACTGGCAGATCACCGAGGAGTCGTTGAGTTCCAGTTCGCCGTCGATCAGCACCGGGATGCGGCGCAGCGGGCTGAGCCGGGTGAATTCGTCGTTGCCGACGAACGGCGCGATCGGGTCGATCTCGTATTCCAGCCCCTTCAGCTCCAGGCACACCAGTACCTTGCGCACGTAGGGCGAGATGTAATTGCCGATGACTCTGAGGCGCTGCGGCATGGCGCGACTCCGGGAACACGGATGGCACAGCGTGCAGCTGCCGGCGCGGACCGGTCAAGCGGGTTCAGTGCCGGTCGCCCATCTCGGCCCAGGTCTGCGCCTTGCCCGGCTGGTAGTCGAAGGAGACGGCGTTGCCGGCGGCGTCGACCGTGCAGCGGAAACTGGCCAACGCGGTCCAGCCGGCGCCGGTACGGTACTGGCCGTGGTCGCCGCTGATCGCATTGCCGTCGCGGCGGTAGTGGCCGGCTGGGGTGGAGTCGCTCAGGAACACGCGGTCGGCGTTGCGGTCGCGCTGGCGGATCACGTGCAGCGCCAGTTTCCGGCAGCTTTCATCGGTGGCCAGGTCGACCACGCCAGTGGTGGCCGGTGCCGCCACTGGCGCGGCGGAAGCGATGTTCGCCGTCGCCGGGACGGCCGTCGTGGCGGCCGGCTTGCCCTGCCCGGCGTCGGAACAGCCGGCCAGCAGACCCGGCAAGGCAAGGGCAAGAGCGAATAGGTGGCGCTGGTTCATGCGGATGCTCCTTTCAATGACATGACCGACGGCGCGACCGTAGCAGATGGCGGACACTCAGGCGGCGGCATCCGTCAGCGCCGGGATCGCCGTGGGCGAGCCGTTGGAGTCCAGCGCGATCATCACGAAGCGGCCGGTGGTGCAGATCCGGCGGTCGCCGCTGAGCAGGTCCTCGGCGGTCATCTCCACCTCGACGTGCATCGAACTGCGGCCGACCTTGACCACGCTGGCGACCAGTTCCACCAACTGGCCGGTACGCACCGGCACGCGGAAATTCACCTCCTCGGAGCGCGCGGTGACCACGGTGCGCCGTGCGTAGCGCGAGGCCACGATGAAGGCGGCCTTGTCCATCCACGCCAGCGCCTGGCCGCCGAACAGGGTGTCGAGGTGGTTGGTGTGGTCGGGGAAAACCATTTCCAGCAGGCGGGCTTCGGTCGGGGCAGGGGTCATCGGGGGCGTTTCCTTGGTGGACAGGTGCGGGGGCGTATCGCCCATGCGGTGGCGTATTTTGCTGTACGGGCAGGGACGGCAGGACCAATGGCAGGGGTGCCATCGGTCATGCTCACGTTAGCATCGGATGTTCGGATACGTCCGGGCCAGGGCAGGCCATCGCAGAAATCCGCTTTCCAAGGGGAACGCAACATGGGCTTGATGATCGGCAGTTCTCGCGTGCTTGGCGCGCTGGTGCTGGGGGTGTTGTCCGGCGGCGTGGCCGCGCAGGGGCGCACGCTGGGCGCGGACGACTACGCGCGGGCGGAGCGCTTCATGAGCTACAACACCGCGCCGCTGGTCGATCATGCGGTGTCGAAGGTCGACTGGCTGGATGACGGCCATTTCTGGTACGTCGACCACGATGCCGGCGGCGACCATTTCGTGCGGATGGACGCGGCCAGCGGCCAGACCACGCCGCTGTTCGACCAGGCCAGGCTGGCCGCCGCGCTGGGCAAGACCGGCGGCCAGCCGGTCGACGCGAAAAAGTTGCCGGTCACCGGCTACGAGGCGAAGCCGGATGGCCGCATCGACGTTGTCGTGCGCGGCAAGCACTATGTATGCGACCTCGCCGCCGCCGAGGCGAGCTGCGTCGACCGCGCGACGCTGGTGAAGACCGGCAAGGAGCCGGGCGCACTGTCGCCGGACAAGCAGAGCGAGGCGTTCATCCGCGACTGGAACCTGTGGCTGCGCGACGTCGCCAGCGGCAAGGAAACCCAGCTCACCACCGACGGCGTGGAGAACTTCGGCTACGCCACCGACAACGCCGGCTGGAAGCACACCGACAACGCGATCGTGGAGTGGTCGCCGGATTCGAAGCGGATCGCCACCTTCCAGCAGGACCAGCGCAAGACCGGCGAGATGTACCTGGTCAGCACCAACGTCGGCCATCCGAAGCTGGAGAAGTGGAAGTACCCGCTGGTCGGCGACAAGGACGTGACGATGATCGAGCGGGTGATCGTCGACGTGGCCGCGAAGAAGGTGCTGCGCCTGCAGATGCCGCCGGACCAGCACCGCTCCACCCTGTGCGACGACGTCAGCTGCGGCCCCGACGGCGGCTGGGACGACGTGAAGTGGGCGGCGGACGGCAAGACGCTGGCCTTCGTCTCCACCTCGCGCGACCACAAGCACGAGTGGTTCCGCATCGCCGACGCGGGCACCGGCAAGGTACGCACGGTGTTCGAGGAATCGGTGCCGACCTACTACGAGAGCGGCAACGGTGCGGTGAACTGGCGTTACCTGCCGGAGACCCACGAGGCGATCTGGTTCAGCGAGCGCAGCAACTGGGGCCAGCTGTACCTGTACGACCTCAATACCGGCAAGCTCAAGCACGCGATCACCACGGGCGAGGGCAATGTCACCGAGGTGCTGAAGGTCGATTCGAAGACGCGCACCGTGTGGTTCCGTGGCGTCGGCCGCACGTCGGGCGTGAACCCGTACTACCAGCAGTTCTTCAAGGTCGGCCTGGACGGCGGCAAGCCGGTGCTGCTGACGCCGGAGGCGGCCGACCACACGGTGACGTTGTCGCCGGACGGCAAGGCCTTCGTCGACGCGTACTCCACTCCGACCACGCCACCGGTCACCGTGCTGCGCGATTCGCAGGATGGCCGCACCCTGGCCAGTGTGGCCACCGCCGACATCTCGCGCCTGAAGGCCGCCGGCTGGATGCCGCCGATGCCGTTCACCGTGAAGGGCCGCGATGGCAAGACCGACCTGTACGGCATGATGTTCAAGCCGACGCACTTCGATGCGTCGAAGAAGTACCCGATCATCGACTATATCTACCCGGGCCCGCAGACCGGTTCGGTGCGCGGGCGCAGCTTCTCCTCCGCGCGCGCCGACCACCAGGCGATGGCCGAGCTCGGCTTCATCGTGGTGGCGATCGACGGCATGGGCACGCCGTGGCGTTCCAAGGCGTTCCACGACGCCTACTTCGAGCACGTCGAGGACAACACCCTGCCTGACCAGGTGCTCGGCCTGAAGGAACTCGGCAAGAAGTACCCGTGGATCGATCTCGACCGCGTGGGCATCTGGGGCCACTCCGGCGGCGGCAACGCCACCGCGGCGGCGATGTTCCACTACCCCGGTTTCTTCAAGGTCGGCTGGGCCGAGAGCGGCAACCACGACAACCGCAACTACGAGGACGACTGGGCCGAGAAGTGGCAGGGCCTGCTGGTCACCGGCAAGGACGGCAAGACCAACTACGACGCCCAGGCCAACCAGAGTTTCGCCAAGAACCTCAAGGGCCGGCTGATGCTGGTGCACGGCACCATGGACGACAACGTGCCGCCCTACCAGACCCTGCTGGTGGCCGACGCGCTGATCAGGGCGAACAAGGATTTCGACCTGCTGCTGATTCCGAACGTCCACCACGGCTACGCCGAAGCCACCCCGTACGCCACCCGCCGCCGCTGGGACTACTTCGTGCAGTATCTGGCCGGCAACACGCCGCCGCACGAGTACCAGCTGAAGGCATGGCCCTGGCGCTGAGCCGCTGCGTCCGGTGCCTCCCCCTGCACAGCAGGGGGAGGCAGGAGGGGGTAACGCTCTCCCGACGGGAACCTCGAATAACCGTTGACTGGCTCGTCATCCAGTGAGCAAAGGCCGAGGCAAGCCCTAATGCCAGTCAGTTAAGCCGACTGGCATTTTTCGTGGGGTATTTCTGGGGTCGCCGCTTGAGTTCACGGGGACA